>RFSE01000042.1 GCA_009924135.1 Pseudomonadota bacterium
CCGTGTAAACTTCCAGCTCGAACGCGAAATCAGTTCCTCCAACGCGTGGCCCCAGCCAGCCCGCCGCACCTGATTGATACGCCGCTCGCCTTCGAGGAACTCGCGGCCATCGGTGCGGGCGTCGGCCACGGCGGGGTCGTCGCGTTTGACGAGCACACGTCCATTCCCACGCTGGTCGAGCACGTCTTTTCGTTCGGTGCCTACGAGTCGTGCGGCAAGTGCACGCCCTGCCGCAGCGGCAGCGGACGCGTGGAGGAGATTTTTGCGAACGCCGGGGCCGGCGACGCCACGAAGGCGGACTTGCAGGAGTGCCGCGACCTCGTCACCGCGCTCAAGCTCGCCAGCCTTTGCGGTCACGGCACGGGCCTCGCGCGCTTTGCCGAATCCATCCTGCGCTATTACCCCACGGAGATTGAGCCATGCTTCAAGTAACCATCAACGGCCAGCCCCACCAGTTCGCCGACGGGCTCACCATCAACCAGGCGCTCCGGCAGATCACCGTCGAGGTGCCAACGCTTTGCCACGACGATCGCATCCAGCCCTACGGCTCGTGCCGCCTCTGCACCGTCGAGGTCAAGGGCATCAACGGCCTCGTCACCGCGTGCAACACGCAGCTCCGCGAGGGCATGGAAATCCTCACGCACTCCGACACCGTGAACGGCGTGCGCAAGACGCTGCTCGGCCTGCTGGCGAAGGATTATCCCGCCGAAGCCGTCACCCAGTTTCCGGACAAGCAGTTTCACCGTTACCTGCGCGAATATGACGTGAAGGCGCGCGGTTCGCGCAACGCGCCGCAGCCGGCCGTGCCCTTCATGAAGGACACCACGCACCCGTACATCAACGTGGACATGACGCAGTGCGTGACGTGCTACCGCTGCGTGCGCATCTGCGAAGAGGTGCAGGGACAGTTCGTGTGGAAGGCGTGGAACCGGGGCGACCAGACGCGCATCGGTCCGGTGCGGGGCGAGACCTTGCAGGACGGCGGCTGCGTGAGTTGCGGTGCGTGCGTGGACACGTGTCCCTCCGGGGCGCTGGAAGACATCAGCATCCTCAAGCGTGGCATTCCGACCGACTGGACAAAGACAATTTGCTCGTATTGCGGCACCGGTTGCGAAGTGAAAGTCGGCACACGCAATGGGCAGATCACCACCATCCGCCCGTCGATGGAAGGCCCGAGCAACCACGGCCACACGTGCGTTAAGGGGCGTTACGCATTCGACTACGTCACGGCCAAGGACCGCCCGAAATCACCGATGATCCGCCGCGACGGCGAATGGCAGAAGGTGAGCTGGGCGGAAGTAAACCAGTTCATCGCCGACAAGCTGCACGAGGCGATGGCCAAACATGGCCCGGACAGCATTGGCGTGCTCAGTTCCGCGCGCGGGACGAACGAGGAAAACTACGTCGCTCAGAAGTTCGCCCGCGTCGTGGTGGGCAGCAACAACATCGACTGCTGCGCCCGGGTGTGCCATTCGCCGACCGCCGCCGCGATGAAGATGACGCTGGGCACCGGCGCGGCGACCAACTCGCTGGATGACATCGCCCTGGCCCACACCATTCTCGTGGCCGGCGTCAATCCGACGGAAGGCCATCCCGTCACCGGCGCGCGCATCAAACAGGCAGCCCGTCACGGAGCCAAGCTCATCGTCGTCGATCCGCGCGAAATCGAGTTGTGCGATTTCGCCACGGTGCATCTCCAGCTCAAGGCCGGTACAAATGTCGTCCTGTTCAACGCAATGGGAGCGGTGATCGTCGAGGAAGGGCTCGTGGATGAGGGGTTCATCCGCACGCGGATCACCGAGTTCAACGAGTACCGCGAGTTCGTGAAGCCATTTGCGCCGGAGCTAGTGGAGAAGCTCTGCGGCGTGCCGGCGGTAAAGATTCGCGAGGCGGCGCGGCTCTACGCGACGAACAAGCCGTCGCTGTCCGTCCACGGTCTCGGCATGACCGAGCACATCCAGGGCACCGAGGGCATCATGGCGCTGGTCAACCTCGCGCTCATCACCGGCAACATCGGCAAGCCCGGCAGCGGCATCAATCCGTTGCGCGGCCAGAACAACGTGCAGGGGGCGCCGCACATGGGCTCCGAGCCGAAGCTGCTCGCCGGTTACGTGCCCCTCACCGAGGCGCGCGAGCGGTTCGAGCAGGCGTGGCACGTGAAGCTGCCCACCAATCCCGGCATCAACATGATGGAAATGATGGATGCCGCCGTCGCGGGGAAGCTCAAGGTGTTGTGGTCCATCGGCTACGACATCCTGATGACGAACCCGAACATGCACTACACGCGCCGGGCGATGGAGCAGCTCGACCTGGTCATCGTGCAGGACATTTTCCTCAACGAAACGGCGCGCGAATTTGGCGACGTGTTCCTGCCGGCGGCGAGTTCCTTCGAGAAGGACGGGACGTTCATGAACGGCGAGCGCCGCATCCAGCGGGTGCGTCGCGCCGTCCTGCCGGAGGGCGAGGCGCGTTCCGATTGGGAGATCGTCTGCGACATCGCCAAGCTCATGGGCAAGGGCGAACACTTTGCCTTTCAGTCCGCCGAGGAAATCTGGGATGAAGTCCGGTCGCTCTGGCCGGAAGCAGCCGGCATCAGTTACGCGCGCATGGACCAGGTCGGTGGCCTCCAGTGGCCCTGCTCCGATGAAAATGACCCCGGCACCAGCACGCTGCATGTGGACCATTTCACGCACGGCAAGACCACGGCGCTTCGCCGGATCGAATACATCGCCCCGCCGAAGCTGACGACGGCGGAATTCCCGTTCCTCCTCACGACCGGGCGCAACCTTTACCAGTACAACGCCGCGACTCAGACCGGGCGCACGCCCAACGATGGCATTCATTCCACCGACTACCTGCAACTCTCACCGGCCGACGCCGGGAAGCTGGGCCTGGTGGATGGTGAGACCGTGCGGCTCCGCAGCGAACAAGGTTCGGCGGACCTGCCGGTGAAGATCAGCAGCCACGTCAAGGATGGCGAGGTTTACACGACCTTCCACTCGACGCGCGTGTTCCTTAACCAGATCACCACCTCGCATCGCGACCGCTACACGAAGACGCCGGAATACAAGATCACCGCCGTGTGCATCGAGAAGCTCGAAGCCGTTGCTGCGAAGTGACGGGGAGCGGGCTGCCGATTGTCTGCGGTCGGAGTGCGGCGTTCACGCCGCAGAAGGCTCGCCTGGAACAGGGTGCTTCGAAGCTCGCGGAACCTTGTACGTTTCTGCGGCATGAATGCCACGCTCCGCGTCGTTGGCTCTCGTTCGGAGTTCGGGTTTATCAGAGGGCCCGCACCGTGGCTCACCCCTTTTCGATCGTCACCCGCGTGTGGTAGTCGGGCGTGCTGCTGTCCGGGTCCACGATGCCGCGGGGGATCAGGTGGCTGGCTTCCGGCCAGTGGACTTGCAGGTTGCCGCGCGCCATGGGAGCTACGAAGACGCTGGCGGCCATGGTGCCCAGTTCGTTGCAGAGTATCACGTGGTCGCCATGGGCGAGGGATAGCTCGGCGGCATCCTCGGCGGCCATCAGCACCGCGTCGCGGGGGGCTCCGTTGTGTGGGTCCACTTCGGCGAAGATTACGGAGTTGAACGGTTTACCACTCCGGGTGGAGACAAGGAATTGCCGTTTGCCGGCTGCCGTTTGCCGGTTGGTCCGGGTTGTCTCGCCGGTTGACTTCACCGGCTCGGTGGGCAGCCGGACTGCTTTGAAATGCGCCTTGCCGTCGGTCGTGGGAAACTTGCCGTCAGCGCAGAGGTGCGGGCCGCCGGGTTGAAAGGCTTCGCCGGTCTGGTTGAGATGTTGGACGCCGTCGTAGGACGGGATGAACCGCGCGATCTCCGCCCGCATCTGCCAGCCGGTTTCGCAGCCGAGTTGGGCGGCGCGCTCGGGGAACGTGGCGGCGGTGGCTTCGCGCAGAATTTTCCATGCGGCCCTGGCCTCGCCGACCTGACGGGGAAGCTCCGGAGTGAACGCGACGCGGCGTTCGGTGTTGGTCACATGGCCGCCATCGTCCTGCTCGTAGCGGGTCTTCGCCGGCAGGAGCAGCACGGCCTCTTTCGCCGGGATGAACATTTCATCGGTCAGAATGAGGTCCTGATGCACGCGCAACGGGATATTGGCCAGCGCGGCGCGGACATGCTCCGGCCCGGGCAGGGTCCGGAGGAAATTTCCGCCGACAGAATAGAGCAGGTCGAGTTCACCCCAACCGGCAGCCTCCACCATTTCCACCGAAGTGAGGCCGGGCCAGTCGGGCACGGGAAAACCGTATTGCTCCGTGAGCCGCAGCGCGTTCTCCGCGTTGACGGGCTTGCCACCGGGGAAGACGGTCGGGCCAGCCCCCATCTCGGGTCCACCTGGCACGCCACTGAGGCCATGCATGGGCATGAGGCCGCACCGGTCACGGCCCACCCACCCTTTGAGCAGGCCGAGGTTGAGCACCATCCGCACGGCGTCCGTGCCGTAGTAGTGCCGCGTGAGGCCGGTGCCCCAGACGAGCACGGCCTGCTTCGCCTCGCGTACGAGTTCGGCGAACGCCTCCATGCTGCGCCATGGCAGCCCGGCTTGTTTCTCCAGCGTGGCCCAATCCAGCTTCGCACACGCGGCCTTCAGGGACTCAAACTCAGCGGTGTGCTCGCGAATGAACGTTTCGTCCACCCAGCCCTTTTCCAACAGGATCTTGCTGACCCCGTAGAGAAACGCGATGTCGCCGCCTTGGGTGACGGGGAACCAGTAATCCGCGATGTCCGTGCCGAAGAGCGCACTGCCGACGTTGCCGGGCAACCAGGCGCGTTTCATGGCCGGTTCGAGACAGGGATTTACCAGGACCACCTTCGTGCCGAGCCGCTTGGCTTCGTGAAGGTATTTCATCGTGACGGGCTGGTCGTTCGCCGGGTTGGCGCCGAAGAAGATGACGAGGTCAGTGCCGTACCAGTCCTTGAAGGAGCATGTCGTAGTGGCTACGCCCAAGGCGTGCTGCATCGCGTTGGTGCTCGGCGCGTGGGAGAAGCGGGCGGCGGTATCAATGTTGTTGGAGCCGAGGAACCGCGCGGCCTTCTGCGCCATGTAATAGGTCTCGTTGGTTATGCCGTGCGCCGCGACGGACAGCGCCCAACGCTTTGGCGTGGTGGCACGAAGCTTCCGGGCCATCAGTGCGTAAGCCTCGTCCCAGGAAATGCGTTTGAACCCGGGGGCGTTGCCTTCCCGCAGCAAGGGACAGGGGAGCCGGCCCAGCGCGCGGAGCTGGGCATTGTCCAGCGCTTTGAGATTTGAAATGTCAGACAACAAATTTCCCTCCAGCGCCGGCAGGGTGTTGAGCCGGAGCTGCTCCAGCCGCGTCATGCACAGGTGCGTGCCCTTGAGGGTCCAATCGTGCAGCCCGGTGCTGCCGAGGGCGCAGCCGTCGCACACGCCCCGGGTCAGCACCTGGTAGGCGTACCCGGGCTGGGCGCGGTTCTGCCAGATCACGCGCAACAGGTCGCGGTAGTGCTTCGGCTTGGTGACGCCCACGCCGAAGGGCAGGACCTGCGCAAGGCGGTCCTTCCAAGTCGGCTCGATGCGATGACTGGCCACGACGCGCGACAGAATCCATGGTTCCCGCGAGAAACTCAACGGGCTGCTGCAAACAAAAACGCCGCTTGCCGACGGGCGGCAAGCGGCGCGAGGAGGTTGCGGGAAAACTACTTCTTACCCTTCTTCGGGCCGCGTCCCGGGAAGGTGAGTTCGGCGATGCCGGACTTGTCCAGTTCACCGAGGCCGGCCTTCACCAGCTTGCTGTACTGGCCGTAGGTGGCGGTGGCGAGCGGGAGGTTCAGCTTCTGGTCCTTGGCAATGCCCAGGGCGATGCCGCTGTCCTTGGCGGCGTGGGCCGCGCTGAAGAAGCAGGAGTGGTCGCGGTTCATCATGTCCTCGCCGTCCGTGGCGAGCACGCGGGAGTTCGCGCCCGTCTGCGAGAAGACTTCCATGACCGTCTTGAGGTCGAGCCCCAGCGAACTGGCGAGGCCGAGGCCTTCGGCGAGGCCGGCGGTGTTGATGTTCATCACCATGTTCACGAGGGCCTTGACCTGCGCGGCCTTGCCGGCGGTGCCGATGTAGCGGAGCAGCTTGCCTTCGTCGGAGAGTTTCACGAGCAGGTCCTTGACTTGGTTGTAGGTCGCCTCTTCGCCGGCGCACATGAGATAAAGCGTGCCGGCGCGGGCCTGGTTGATGCTGGAAGCCATGCAGGCTTCGAGGGTCGCGGCTTTGGCCTTCTTGGCGAGCTTGGCAACCTCGACATGCGTCTTGGGCGAAATGGTGGCGCAGTTGATGAAGACCTTGCCGGCCGCGCCTTGGAGCAGGTTGTCCTTCTTGTTTGTGAAGATGTTGAGCATCGCCGCGTCGTCGGTGACGACGGTGATGATGACATCGGCCACGGCGGTCACGCGGGCGAGGGAGACGCAGGCTTCGCAGCCGATTTCCTGGGCGAGGGACTGGGCGGCGGCGGCGCGCACGTCATAGACGGCGACGACCGGGTAACCGACTTCCTTGAGGCGGCGCGCCATGTTGGCGCCCATGCGACCGACTCCGACGAATCCAATTTTCTCTGGCATAGCTTGTTTGTGTTCGTTGCCGCTCGGCGCGGCGGGTGAAAGTTGACGGGGTGGGACTGTAGCCCATGGGTTCGCTGCTCCAAGCCCAAAGTGGGCCGGGCTGCCAGATCGCCAAGTCAGGCGCACCCCGGTTTCACCTAGCGCGGGCAGCCCTGCCCGCGCTACGAATGCCGTCCGGCCTGGCCTTTCCGTCCGCATGCCCGTTTGCATTCACCCTGACCGGAGCACGCAGGGTCAAAAAACGAAACGTGGCTCCAGCACGGGCTGCGGCTGGTGCCGGCGTAGCAGTTCGACGAACTTCGCGATGGCCCGTTTTTCGTCCGCGCCGAGGTGGTAGTGGATGTGCCAGCCGAGGTAGTCGCGGCGGAAATTCAGGTCGTAGTCCGAACGCGAGCTGATGATGTAGTCCAGGGTGTCGAGGCCGAAGTCGCGGGCCTCGCGGAGCTGGCGGCGAAGCCGCTCATTGCCCGGCAGGCGACGCAACGCCCAGATGGCATAGACAAAGGGGAGTTTCGTCAGCTCGAACCACGCTGCGCCCAAGTCCCAGATTTCGTGGGTTTGCGGGAGACGCCGGAATTCGATGGCCGGATTGCCAATGAGCAGCACGGCACCGTGCTGCCCCGCTTCCGCGTAGCTGGGCAGGGGCTTGAACTCCGGCTTCAGACCGCGCTCGGCGAGCAGGACGCGCAATAGGTTTACGCTCGTCAACGAAGCGGTGTCGCAGAAGACCTCCGTCACCTGTTCGAGCGGTATGCGATGGGCCAGGAACACGCTGAAAACTTCACCAAGCGAGGCGACGGCAATGCCATCCAACACGTCGTAACCGTCGTGAAACAGCACCTCGGTGATGCTGACAAGCGCCGCATCGAGGTCGCCGCGCCGGAGTTTTTCAGCGAGCAGAGAGGGCGGGATGAACTCGATCTGAGTCTCGAGTCCGCGCGTGAGCGGCACGGCGTTGAGGTAAGGCACGGAACCGACGCGAAAGGGGGCAAGGGAGTTTTCCAATTCGCTCTCCCGGTGCACGTTCGCACTGCGCTGCTCGCGTTCGACACGGTGGGCCAGGTCATCTGCCGACTCGACGGGGGCGAGGCGGAGTTCGGGGAGCGGGGTGGATTTATCCATGCGATGCCACGTCGGTCATCTTTTCTGCCAGCCAAAGACCGACCAGATCAAGGGCTGCTTCCCGTGCTCCATCCACGCCGAGGCCGTGGGTGGTCAAACCGAGCGAGGGAACGTGGGCGTAGTAGTAACCAGGCGGAAAATCAGGTTCGCAAACCCTTTCGAAGAGCACGCCGTTGTTCATGCGGATAAGGTAGTCGTTGTGGTGTTCTTGGTCAACGCACCGCTCCGATGGTTCTGACAAAGACTCCGACTTCCACCAAGAAGCAAAGTGCAGTCTTGGCGGCGAGTGTTTTCATGCGGAAGTTTTGGCTTACACGTTGACCATCGGCGTGCTCGTTAAGTTTGGCAAGCCATCGGCACCTGCGGTGGCAGGCCACTCCTTCACGGCCTCATAAAACGTGTTCCGCTGCACCGGGATTCTGCCGGCTTCGCGGATGGCTTTTACCATTGCAGCCTCGGTCTGAAGCTGCGGGGATTGCGCGCCAGCCATGTGGAAAATGTGCTCCTCCACAATAGTCCCGTGAAGATCATCCGCGCCGTGGCTGAGGGCGACCTGTGCGAGCTTGAGGCCCATGCCGACCCAGTAGGCGGTGATGTGATCGAAATTGTCGAGGTAGAGGCGGCTCACCGCGATGGTGCGAAGCTGGTCGAAACCCGTTGGCGGTGTGCGTACGGGGATGTCGTTGTTTTCAGGCTGGTAGGGCAGGGGAACGAAGCCGGTGAAACCATGCGTCTCGTCCTGCAACGCCCGCAGCAGGCTCAGGTGATGCACGCGGTCCTCGAGTTTCTCGATGTGGCCGAAGAGCATCGTGCAGGTGCTGCGGCCGCCGAGCCGGTGCCAGGTGCGGTGTACGTCGAGGTATTCCTCGGCGCTCTCCTTGCCGCGCGCGATGGCGTGGCGGACTTCCTTGCGGAAGATTTCTGCGCCGCCACCCGTGAGGGATTCGAGGCCGGCGGCTTTGAGTTCGATCAGCGTCTGCTCAACCGATTTCTTCGCCAGCCAGGCGAGGTGGAGGATTTCGATGGCGGTGAAGCACTTGAGTTGCAGGCGCGGGTCGAGGGCTTTCAGTGTCTTGAGGAAGTCCACGTAGTAGCTGAACGGCAGCGCGGGGTGCAGCCCGCCGACGATGTGCAGCTCCGTGATGCCCAGCGCGAGGGCCTCGCGGGCCTTCTGCACGATCTGCTCGATGGTCAGCTCGAAGCCGTCCTTGTCGCGCTTCTTGCGGGCGAACGAGCAGAACTGGCAGGAGAGGATGCAGTAGTTCGAGTAGTTGATGTAGCGGTTGAGGATGTAACTGGCGCGGTTGCCCACCTTCCGCTGCCGCGCGAAGTCCGCGATGGCCCCGACGGCGTTGATGTCCCTGCTCTCAAAAAGGCGCAAGGCATCGGCGTCCGAAAGGCGCTCCCCGGCGACGACCTTGTCGTAGAGGTCGCGGAGCGCGCTGTGCTGGATGGCAAAACTCATTCGGGGAGACAATGGCCCGAAAACGGTCCGCTGGCAAAACGAGACTTGCGGCGTTTGGCGTACGCTCGCTGGCCTGAGCGCCTGGACAAATGAACATTTACACGTCCACCCCACGCGCTTTTGCGATCGATACCGCAAGGGATGGTCGAGCAGCAGTTTTGGCGGCACCTATGCGTTTAGCGCCCCCGCCTCCGGACGGGCGACGAGGGAGACGAAGGAGCCGGGGGCTTCCGTGCCTTGACCGGTGGGGTGAAAGCTGTTCCCCGGATCGGTGGCGTCGAAACAGAACTGCCGGAACGCGCCGTTGGCATCGACCACGAAGGTGATCATGCCCCAGCTCAGGCCGGCGGTCTCGGGCTGGCCGTCCCAAAGGCAGCCGGGTTTGGGTTGGTTGGCGCGGCAATCCACATAGGGCGGAGTAGAGTTGTGGAGGCTCTCGTGGGTGACAGTGGAACTGTCCGCTACGACGATGCCCACCAGCCGGTCGCCGTTCTCGGGATGGTAATCGAGGCTTTTCGCCTGAATGGCAGCGGGGTTGATGGGCATGCCGCCTTGCAACACGATCATGATGTGGCCGGTGTCACCTGCCGGGGCGTTGGCCGGATCAAAGGCAGTCATTTGAGCCCAGGTCAACGGCGCCCAAACCAGCACCTCACCCGGTTCCGCCTGGCCGACGGGCAGGGCGGTGAAGAGTGGTGCGGCCTGCTGGAAGTAGTTGCAGTAAATGTAGGCGCGCGGGTAGGGGCAAGGGTCCTGAGCGTAGTGGGCGTCCCGGTAGGCTTTGGCGGCCCGGTATCCGGGCATCGCCAACTGCTGTAGGACGTAGCTCACCCAGCCGGAGCAGTCCGTGCGGGAGACATATTGGCCCTGGAGGCCCGGACACCCGAAGCCGGGCTGTGGCCCGTTGGCACTGACAAAGGGAACGTCAGTGGTGCCGTGGGCGTAGGAGTAAACCGTGGACCGGCTATTGAGGTTGACCTGGCTGACGAAGTTTTCGGCGAACTGGGAAAGTGCGTTCATGGGGAAAGCGGTTGTTGCGCCGAGGCTGCGCAATTCGCTTCCGTCCGTCAACCGCGTGCGCTGTTGAGGGTGTTGCGGCGTGCCCAGGTATCCGCTTCAAGGATTTGCGCCAGTGTGGGCTGCCTGACCACGCTGTGGGCATCCATCGTGCGGGCAACGGCATCTGAGATGTCGGTGAACTTGATCTGGCGGTTGCAGAAGGCTTCCACGGCGACTTCGTTTGCGGCGTTGAGCACGGCGGGGAGCGTGCCTCCAATCTCACCGGCGCGGCGGGCGAGGTTGAGCGAGGGAAAGCGGTCGAGGTCAGGGTCCTCGAAGGTGAGGGTGCCGATCTTGGCGAAGTTCGTCTGCACGCGGTCGCTGCCGACGCGCTCGGGGTAGGTGAGGGCGTACTGAATGGGCAGGCACATGTCCGGCGTGCTGAGCTGCGCGATGAGCGAGCCATCCACGAACTCGACCATCGAATGCACGATGCTCTGAGGGTGCACGACGATTTTCACGCGGTCCATGCCGATGTCGAAGAGCCAGCGGGCCTCGATCATTTCGAGGCCCTTGTTGAAGAGCGTGGCGGAATCAATCGTGATCTTGCGGCCCATGACCCAGCTCGGGTGCTTCAGGGCGCGCTCAACGGTGATGTCCGGGAAGGATTCCTTCGGATGCAGCGTCTTGTCGCGGAAGGGGCCGCCGCTGGCGGTGAGCCAGAGGCTGCGGACGGAGTCGGAAGGCTTGCCGTCGAGGCACTGAAAGATCGCGGAGTGCTCGCTGTCCACGGCGAGGACTTTCACACCGTGCTTGCGGGCTTCGCTCATGACGGTTTCGCCGGCCATCACGAGGATTTCCTTGGAGGCGATCGCGATATCCTTGCCGGCCCGGATGGCGGCAAGGGCGGGCTGCAATCCGGCGGTGCCGACGATGGCGATGAGGACGATGTCGGCCTCGGGCATCGTGGCGAGCTGGATCAACCCTTCGTTCCCGGCGTGGACGGTGACGCGGGTGCCGAGGCTGGCCTGGAGTTCCTGGGCCACGGCGGGATCGGTGATGGAGATGGCGGCGGGCTGATACTTCAGGGTTTGCTCGAGCAGCAGCTTGGCATTGCCCCCGGCGGCCATGCCGAGGATGCGCAGGCGGTCGGGGAGATCATCCGCGACCTTGAGGGTGCTGGTGCCGATGGAGCCGGTGCTGCCGAGCAGGACAACGTTTTTCATTTTAGCCACAGATGGACACAGAAAAGCACAGATGAAAACTCAGACAACCATGCGTTTAAATTCTAGTTTGGCACGACCGAAATTGATCAGGTAGCCGAGGCGGATGCGGGTGCCTTTGAGTTCGTTGAGCAGTTGGGCTTCGTGGGCGGGCTCATATTCGGGGGCAGTTTTCAGTTCGACGATGATCTGGTCAGCCACGAGCAGGTCCGCAGCGTAATCGCCGACAATTGCGCCCTTATAGTGGACTTGGAGCTTGGGCTCCAGTTCAGCTTTCAACATACGCTGGGCGAGTTCAACCTGCAGGGCGCGTTGATAAACGCGTTCGAGAAAGCCATAGCCGAGCACCTTGTGAACTTCGAACGCAGCCCCGATGAGTTCGCGGGTAAGTGGCTCCAGCGAATAATCCTTCGCTCCACTCCCCATCTGTGTCCCATCTGTGTTCATCTGTGGCCAAAATCAATGAGTGAGCACATGACGGAGGTAGAGATACATCAGGGGCGCGTTGAACAGGAGGCTGTCGAGCAGGTCCAGGATGCCGCCAATGCCGGGGAAGTAGCCGCCGGAATCTTTTACGCCGGCTTCACGCTTGAAGAGGGACTCGATGAGGTCGCCGATGACTGCCGCGATGCTGAGGATGACGCCGAGGATGATCGCGTGCGTGACAGTCATGCCGTAGAGCTTGCCGCCTGCGAAGTGCGCGAAGGCCAGGCTGGCACCCGTGGAGATAACCACCGCGCCGCCGAAGCCTTCCCATGTCTTACCCGGGCTGATGCGCGGGATCATCTTGTGCCGGCCGATGAGCGATCCCGTGCAATACGCGCCCACATCGCTGAACTTGGTCACGACGATGAAGTAAAGCACGTAGAAGGTCCCGGCATCTTTCGCAGCGGCGACCGGGAAGCGGAAGAACTCGATCTTCTGGATGAAATTTAGCAGCCACGGCACATACATGAGCCCGAGCAGGGTCGTGGCCATGGCCACGATGCCGTGCGGGTTGTCTTTGGCGATGAACTGCCGGATGCACAGGCCCAGGACAAACAGGATGAGGAAGATGGTTTCAAAGTCATTCACGCGCGCGGGTGAGTCGTGAATGCCCAGCGTCCCTTTGCAGTGGAGGAAGGTGCCCGCCACCATCAGCAGGCCCGCGGCCATGCCGAACTTGCGGAAGCAGACCAGGCCGCGCGTGCGGACCAGCCCGTAAAACTCGAACATCCCGCACGCCGCCAGCAGCAGCATGATGAGGATGAAGACCAAGTCCGAGACGGTCTGGTTCCCGCAGAAGAGCGCGCCGAGCACGACGGTCCACAAGGCAAGGGTGCTGGTCAGACGGCGGACAAAGACCTGCCCTTTGGAAGGGGCGGCCGGGGTCGGCGACGGCGCAGCCGGCGTAGGCGTCTCGTTGGACATGCGGCGGCGAAGGTAGCGAGCGATCGGGACGGTTGAAAGCGGAACCTTCGCGAAGGGCGCATCTTGGCACTGCCCCCGGAGCGCGGCTGTTTCCTGCTTGGCGCGGAATCAGCCACAGCAACGTTAGAATATCGAGGAAATGGAACACATCAACGCCTCCAGCCAGGCGCAGCCGCTGCGGCTGGTCTCCGCGACACAGCCGCGCTCCGGAAGTTTTCGTTCCTCGGGGGCAGTGTCGAGATAAGCCCCTTCGCGAACCCATCCACCCAAAACAGTTGCCATCCAAATCCGGGCAACGTATGCCCAATGCTGTTCACAAGCCGTAAACTGGTGTGGCGTCCAAAAGAGAAAGAAGATTGATGAGCTTCTGGGACAAAATTCGCGACTGGTTTAACGCCTGCGAAACTTCTGGGCCGAGGATGTGCAATTTTACGCCACGAGCCCAACAGGTGCTGGCACTCGCGCGGAAGGAGGCCGACCGCCTTCACCATGATTTCGTGGGAACCGAGCATCTGCTCCTAGGTCTGTTCAAATTGAGGAATGGCGTTGCAACCAACGTTTTGCAGAACTTGGGCCTCAATCTGGAAGCCGCTCGCCTCCAGATTGAAAGCCTCTCTTGCGCAAGTCCCGATCCGAAGCAATTCGGGAACATTCCTTTCACGCCAGGTGTAAAGCATGTACTTGAACTCGCCTCCGAGCAGGCCAAGGCACTACAGCACACCTACGTCAGCACCGAGCACATTCTCCTGGGACTATTGCTGGAAGGAGACGGAATCGCGGCAAAGGTAGTCTTGGGAATGGGCATTAGCATTAAGCAGGTACGCGAGGAAATCCTTAAGGAATTGGACCTCGACCTGATGGTTGATTGCATTGCAACGACTGAACCGTCGCCCGTGCAGTTGGGGTCGGCCTTTGACACAGATCTCAGTGGCAATTTCACGCCGCGCGCTCAGCAGGTGCTGGCGCTCGCACGGATTGAAGCGAACCGATTTCAGCACAACTTCGTTGGCACCGAGCATCTGCTTCTCGGGGTGATCAAATTGGGGCAGGGCACCGCCGTCACAGTGTTGCAGAAGATGGGCCATGATCTCGGGGCTGTTCGCTTCCAGATCGAACATCTCTCTTGCGTCGGTCAAGATCAGAGTCAGGCCGGCAACATCCCCTACACGCCCCGCGTGAAGAAGGTTCTCGCACTCGCCTCGAGAGAGGCCAAGGCGCTGAAACACACTTATCTCGGCACCGAGCACATCCTTTTGGGCCTGTTGCGCGAGGGTGATGGAGTTGCGGCCAAGTTGCTCCGGAGCTTGGGCGTTGATATCGAACAGGTGCGTCAGGAAATCCAGAAGGAACTCAGCCCAGTCCAGCCCGTTGACCGCATTATATTTCCTGAGCCACCGCAGGCGTACCGGGTGTCCGCATCTGAAGCGGGTCTCAGCGAAAATTTCACCCCACGCGCGCAAAGGGTGCTCGGCTTCGCGCGTGAAGAGGCGAGCCTCTTCAATGACAAATTCGTCGGTCCTGAGCACGTTCTCCTTGGCCTGATGAAACTGGGGGGAGGCGTCGCGTTCAACGTTTTACAGAAGCAGGGGATTGATTACGCTGGCATTCGTCTGGAGATCGGAAATGGCAACAGTGTCGTTGCTGGTGAAAAAGAGGCTGGGAACATTCCTTTCACGCCGAGTGTCAAAAGAGCGCTCTCATTCGCTTCGGAGGAGGCCAAGGCGCTGAATCACACTTATGTCGGCACAGAGCACGTCCTTCTCGGGCTGATACGCGAGGGCGACGGGGTTGCGGCCAAGGTGCTCCAGGGCCTGGGCATCGATCCCAAACGAGTGCGCCATGAAATCATGAAGGAACTGGACCCGCACTTTCCGCCGCAAAGCTGACGATGATTACCCTGCATGGGTATCCAATGTTATTGCCTTCGCGCGCTATTGGTCGTAAGCCCATGTCCGCATGGATGAATTTGCACCACGCCCGCGTCCGGGCGAATTTCAGTCGCTGCCGCGTCGCGCCCCCCGGCCGGAACGCCCCGAGTTCCGGGAGCGCCGGGATTTCCGTCCGCGTCCGCCTGCCGGCGAGTTCGCGGAACGCCCGCGTTCGCGGCCTGATTCCTTCGAGCCACGCGGTGTTTCTGAGGCCCGTCCCGAGCGGCGTCCCACGGGTCCGCCCGCGGGCGTGACCTGGCCTGCGCCGTGGGTGCAGCTCAAGTATTTCACCAACCAGCCCACGCTTTACCCGGCCATGATCGCAGGCGCGTCGCCGGACGCGAAGCCCGGCGATTTCGTCGCGGTATTTGATCGCGATGGCAAGCGTTTCGGCAGCGGCCTGTGGAATCCCAAGGCGCGCGTGCCGCTGCGGGTGTTGCATCACGGCGAGGATGCCGTGGGTGAGGAGTTGTTCGAGACCTTGCTCACACGGGCCTTGGATCTGCGGGTGGACCTGCTTGGACTCAATGAGTCCACGGACGCCTTCCGCGTCGTCTCATCTGACGGCGACGGCTTGAGCGGCCTGGTGGTGGACCGTTACGGCGACACTTTGAGCGTGGAAGTGCACAGCCTGGGGATGTTTCTAAGGCTCGGCAAACTGCTGCCGCTCATCCACCAACGGCTGGGTACCAAACGGCAGGTCATCTCAGTGGATGATTTTATCGCGCGCGTCGAGGGCATCCGCTTCGCGGGGGCGAACGACGTGCGGTCCGTGAAAATCCGCGAGTACGGCGTGCGTTACGAGGTGAACTTCGAGTCCGGGCACAAGACCGGTTTCTTCTGCGACCAGCGCGAGAACCGCCGCAAGCTCGCGACCTTCGTGAAGGGCAAGCGCGTGCTCGACTGCTGCTGTTACACCGGCGGCTTCGCCCTGGCGGCGAAAGTGCTCGGCGGGGCGGAGGAAGTGACGGCCGTAGACCTGGACGAGAAAGCCATCGAACAGGCGAAGCGCAACGCCAACCTGAACCAGGCGCGCATCGAATGGGTGCACTGCGACGCGTTTTCTTTCGCCCGCCAGATGCAGCGCAACAACACGCGCTGGCCCGTGGTGGTGCTCGACCCGCCCAAGTTCATCCACAGCCGCGAAGAGGAACTGGAAGGCCGGCGGAAATACGAGGACTTGAACGGCATGGGCATGAACGTGCTGGAGCCCGGCGGTTTGCTGGTGACGTGCTCCTGTTCCGGTCTCATCGACATGGAAGGCTTCGAGCAGTTGGTGGCGCGCGGGGCGCAACGGCTCGGCAAGAAGTTGCAGTTCCTCGACCGCACCGGTCCCGGCGCCGACCACCCGGTGATGGCGAATTGTCCGGAGAGCCGCTATCTCAAGGTCATCTGGGCGCGCGTTTGGTGAGCCGCGATATCGGTCAGGTTTACGCTTGAACGAGCGCAAAGTTGAGTTAACAGCGAGGGAATGCGCTCAACTGGCTAGACCACGTCGTTTGGGTGCCTTTGTTCAACCAGGCACGGCCTCACCTTTGTGTACTTAGTGCCTTTGTGGTTTAACAGAATCGGTCCGCTTATGGGATTATCGTGACCGGGCGCGGGGCCACGAGGGCGCGCAATTGCGGCACGTCGAACTGCTCCAACAAGCCGAAGCAGAACATCTCCGGCTGCCGGTCCACGCCCAGGTTTTGGCCGATGATTTCCTTGAGGCTGCCGAGGGGCCTGTGCACTTCGAGAGCCGCGATCGCCTTCTCTTCCAGAGCAGCGGCCACGGTGGAGAACACACTTGCGCGGGGGCCGACGCTGATCAGTTTCGACGGACCGAACTTGCGGGAGTCGGCCAGCCAACGGGCGGCGGCGGTAACCTGGCTGGCTTGCAACCCCAGCGGGCGGTCCCCCACGGCGGCCACTAGCATGGCGAAGAGGAAATCCATTTTCGCGATGCGCGATTCGCCGAAGTAGAAGGGGTCCACAACCACGACGCGTCGGCCTTCGCCAAGCAGTTGATCCACTTCGGCAGCCAGTGCCCGGCGGCCACCTTCACCCACGAGCAGCACGGTTTCCCGTGGCGTACCGTGCGTAAACTCCACGGCTGGTAAGGTCCAAGCTCCACCCATCTTCAATCGCCATGAAGTCATGGTGATTCCGTTGGTGGTCTCCGTACCTGCCAATTCGGCGGTGACGTCGTAGCGCTTGGCTCGCACCACACCGCCCAGCAGTCCGCGTTGAGTGGCCTGCCAGTGGGCCAGATTCGCGGGCGTCAGCGGCTTGGATTCGCTGGCGCGGGGCAAACCTTGTGCCAGCCGTGTGGCGATCTGGTTGAAGTCCAAATTATCGGCTGGCAGGGACACCGCGAGTTCCTCGGGTTTCTTCACTTCGCTTTCGGCGGGAATTTCCTTCGCGTCAAACTTCGGATCACCCGGGAAGAAGGTGTCACCCACCATGCGATAGAGGGTTTCCCGGTTGTCCTGTTCGAAGTTATGGGTGCCGGGAACGAGGTTGTTGTGCCAGCGGAGTTGTTTCTCCGCCTTGAACAGTTTGTACACCGGCCCGGCGGCATCGAGGAGCGGTTGAAGCGCGTGATCGGTGGCGAAGCAGCAGTTGTCCTTGGCATTGTAAGTGAGCAGGGCGCCGCGCGGGGCGAGCATGGCCGTGAGGTGGGCGTAATCGGCGACAGAGGCCAGATCGCTCGGGGTCTGCTCCGAGTCACCCAGATCTGAGAAGTTCCGCGCCCGCGTGCGGAAGCTGGAGTAGCCGGCGACAGGATTCGCCAGGGTCACGCGCGTGTCCAAAGAACTGATGAAGATCGTCTGCCAGCCGCCGCCGGAAAGGCCGCTCACGGCCACGCGCTTGGAGTCGGCCTCAGGCAGCGCCAGCAGGAGATCCAGTCCGCGCGCCATGGCGAGGTAGAAGGGCGCAATCCCGCTCGTGCCGCACAGGTCGAGCTGGTTCATCGCGTAATGCGCGAAGCCGGGGCTGCGGAGCTGGCCCATGTTGAGCCATTCCGTGTTGAGGGTGATCACGCCGCGTTTGGCGAGATTGATGCAGCGAATTTGTTTGTAGGGCGCGGCTTTGCCGACGGAGTCATGACCGTTGACTGTGAGATGGACGGGAACCTTGCCGGTGAGCTTCTCGGGCAGGTAGAGCAGGGCGGGAATCCACAGTCCCGGCAACGCCTCGTAACGAACCTTGCGGATCGAGTAGCCGGGCCCGCCGGGAATGGTGTCCTGCCACTCGACTTTCGTCGACGCGGTGCGCCAGGTGCGCGCCTCGCCGCGAAATACGACTTGATCAAGTACGTCCTTGCGCAGGCGGTCGGCCTCCTTTTGCCAGGCGTCCGCCGAGGTGGGGCGGGGCATGAGCGGCACCCGGTCCTCGGTGTAAGCCTGCACTTCGGCCAACGCGAGGTTTGGGCCGATGATGTCGCGGGCAAGCAGTGGGGTGAGCAGGCTCGTCTGCGCGAAGGTGGAGACAAGGCTCGCGCCGAAGGCAAGAATGGAAACGAGCGAGACGGGTTTCATGCCCCCGATCATGCGATGATCCGGGACCGACGGCAACACTCCGAAGTAATCACCCGCCCGCGACGATGCGGACGATTTCCAACCGGTCGCCGGGTTGCAGCATCCGGCGGGAAAAATCCGAGGGCGATACCGCGTCGCCATTGTGCTCCACGACCACGCTGCGCGGGAGCAACTGCTGGGCGTGAAGAAACGCCTCGATCGTGCAGGGCAGGGCGGCGGGCACTGCGCGTCCGTTGGCAATGACGTGGGGTAACTCGGTCATGTGCCTACTTCTCGCCCAAGCGGAGCGTTTGCTTCTCGCCGTCCACGGTGATGGTCACCGAACTGGTCTGCACTTCTTCCAGACGGACCCGCCGGCGCTTGCCATCGATGAGCATGGACAGTTCCATGCCTGGCTCGAAGCGCTCGCCGTTGATGAACGCCGTGGTTCGTTTGGCCGTGCGCGAGAGGGAGCGCAGTTCAAGCTTCGTTGCCGGCGGCGGCGGGGGGCGCAGTTCCACCGGCCCTGCCGGTTTGGCGTCCGGCGCATCAGAAGCAGTCAGGCCGGTGGCCGGGGGCAGCGTTGCCGCCGTGCCGGTGCGCACCCATTGCACGACGCCGGGCACGCCCTCGCGGGCGTTGAACTCCAATGCGGCCAGGATCACGCCTTTCGTGTAGGGATTGGCCTTGATGCGTGCGGTCTCGTTCGTGTCGTTGCGGCGTACGGCAAGCTTGTAGGCGAACAGTTCACACAGCGCTTCGCGGGTGTCGGGATCCAGCGTGCGCTCGGGCTTCAGATTTTCCGTGAGCCAGAGGTGGCCCAGCTCGTGGGCGCACGTGGAAAGCGTCTGCGCCCGAGGTTGTGCGCTCAACAGGACGACGTTGTGGGCAAAGGATTCGCCGATGGGACGGCTGAGGGAAAAGCCCAGGCGGTGCATCGCCCCGGCGGCGTTGGTGTTGGCACGTTTGTCCGTGAAATCCAGGTTGAAGAGCATGGCCACATTGATCTGGGGCGAGCGCAGATCAATCGCTCCCTCGGAAAGGTCGCGCAGTTCAGTGCGGGCCAGGGCGAAGAGCTTGCGGCCTTCCTCCTCGGTGAGCACGACGTTGGGGGCATCCGTCTTGCAAATGAACCGGCCGTCCTCGGTCTTGATGAAGCCATCCTTCACGGGCAGCTTGCACACGGCACACCGGGAAGGCAGTTGTTCGCACTCGGCGCAGATGGTGTTGGTCTCGTGGAGGGTGAAATACTTGCCGGTGATGGGCTTCCCGCAGACGACGCACGTCAGCGGGCCAGTCGGTGTGGCGGGTGCGGCCGACGCGGTCGGGAGCAGCCCGAGACAGCCGAGCCAGACGGCGAGGAGCAGAAGCGGTTTCATGGTCACGCACTCAACGCCGCGTCCCAGTCTTTCCAGACCGGCTCGTAACCCAGGCGGCGGATGAGGGCGGCAATCTCCTCTGGCGAACGTTCGTCCGCAATTTCAAACTGACCCGTGGCATTGGTCGAACGGCCCGAGACCGCGGCCCATTCGCTCGCGCCCGTGGCGAGTTCCACAATGCGGCCGCGTTCGGTGCGGTGAATGTTCTCGCGCCCCGCGCCGGTGTAACCGCCTGGTTCCGTGTGACTGCCGGCGCTGGCGAGCGTGATGCCCAGCGGGAAAAGCCCGTCACGCAATTGTGCCGGCTCACGCGTCGAGAGCACGAGGCCGACATCCGGCAGCAGCAGGCGGAACGCGGCGACCAGCTGCACCAGCTCGCGATCCGTCATGGAGGTCAACGGTTGGAACTCCCCGGCGCAGGGGCGCAGGCGCGGGAGGGAGATGGTCACCTGGGCCTTCCAGCAGTGCCGGAGCAAATACAGCGCGTGCGCCGCCACGCTCAACGCTTCGCGCCGCCAGTCGGCCAGACCATAAAGCGCCCCGATGCCCAGCCGGCGGAATCCGGCGGTGTAGGCGCGCTCGGCCGTTTCCAGCCGCCAGTCGAAGTTGCGCTTCGGCCCCGCTGTGTGCATCTGCTCGTAGATCGCGCGGTCGTACGTTTCCTGATACACGACCAGGCCCTCCGCGCCGGCCGCGACGATGGGCCGGTATTCCTCCGTCTCCATGGGGCCCACTTCGAGCGAGAGACTGGGCCACTCGGCGTGCAAGGCCTTCACGCAGGCCGCGAGGTAATCGCCGGAAACGAACTTGGGATGTTCCCCCGCGACCAGCAACAGGTTGCGGAATCCCTGCTCGTGCAACGAACGCGCCTCGCGCCGGACTTCCTCGACGGCCAGGGTGACCCGCAGGATCGGGTTGTCGCGCGAGAAGCCGCAGTACGCGCAGTTGTTGATGCACTCGTTGGAGAGGTAAAGCGGGGCAAAAAGCCGGATGACTTTGCCGAAGCGCTGTTGCGTGAGCGCCTGCGAGCGGCGGCACAGGGTTTCGAGCAACGGGGCCGCCGCCGGCGAGATCAACCGGGCGAAATCCTCCAGCGACTTCTGCGACCGGCCCAAGGCCGCCTGCGCCTCGGCCAGGGATGACTCACGGGCGGCTTGCTCCAGGGCGGGCAATGGCAGGGCGTTGAACTCGGCGACAAAACTCATTGGCAACACGGTAACAGCGGACGCCTCAGGGGCAAGCGCCCCGTTGCGACTTTTCGGCTTGGCCCGGTGCTGCAGGGACTCTGGTCAAGGCTTTGCCCCAAGCCGCACGGCTACTTCACCCGGCGCAACGACATTTTCCGTGCGCGTGGCGAGGTGCTTCACTCGCGCCACCACCGCGCCATCGGGCTGGCGTTCCAGGCGGACGGTGTGGGCGGCGTTCAGTTCGAGGGCGCGCTTGAACTGTTTGTCGCCCTTGGCCGGCGTGAGGCTGAACTCGGTGGGCAGGGCGGCCTCCCGGAGTTGTTGCACGACCCGCAGCGACTCGGCGCGGAGGGTTTCGTCCTCGATGAGCACGTAGGCCGCGAGGCCGGCGGTGAAGGCCGGGAGCAGGCCGCGCGATTTCAGCAGCTCGAATAGCACCACGTCACCCATGCCGAAACCCAGCGCGGGGAGGTCCACCTTGCCGCCGCTCACCTGCTTGATGAGTTGATCGTACCGGCCGCCGCCGCAGATGGCGCGGAACTCGCCCTTGATGTCAAAGGCTTCGAACACCGGCCCAGTGTAATAGGCCAATCCGCGGATGACCCCGTAATCGATACGGACAAATTCGCGCAAACCGCGCGCGGTGAGCTGGTCCAGGATGAGTTGCAGCTCGGCGTTGGGCTGGCCCCCGGTGATGAACGCCTGCACTTCCTCCAGCTTGAAGCCCAGCGGGGCGAGCAGGGCGGCACTGTCCTCGGCGCGGTTGCGTTCCAGCTTGTCCACCACCTGGAAGAAATCGTAGGCCTTCGTGGCGTCCGGGCAGCGGCTGGCGAAGAACTCCGTCCACGCGTTGCGGCTGCTCAGGCGCACGACGAAGTCCGCGCTGGTCAGGCCCAGGGCGCGCAAGGTGTCGATAAGCAACGCGACCAGCTCGGCATCGGCCGCACGGTCGTTCTCGCCGATGATGTCGCAGTTGAGCTGGAAGTGCTCGCGCTTGCGCCCCTTCTGCTGCTTCTCGTAGCGGAAGAGCTGCGGGATGGAGAACCACTTGAACGGCTTCTTGTAGGCGCGTTCCTGGGCGGCCGCCATGCGGGCCAGCGTGGGCGTCATCTCGGGCCGCATCGCCACCGCGCGCTTGCCCTTGTCCTCGAAGTTGAAGAGCTGGGCGACGATCTCGTCACCGGACTTGTTGGTGTACAGCTCCAACGGTTCCAGCGGCGGGCCGTCGTATTCGCGGAAGCCATAACGGCGGGCGACGGCGCGCCACGTATCGAAGATGTGGTTGCGGGCATCCATGCTCCACAATTCATCTTTCGTCGGCGGCAGCGGTTCGGGGTAAAAGTCCCGGAAGCCAGGCAAGCGTTCCATAGAGCCGTGGACTATGCGGAAGCGGGGCCGTTCGGATAAAGGAGAAAAACTGGCCTAGGTTTGTGTCAATGCTTGCCGCCGGAGCCAAGCTAGCCAACATTTGGTTCGCCGTACCAGGGGCAGGAGGGATAACCGATTTTTCCAACGACCATCCCGTCTCGCCCAGGCTGAATGCTTATGAGTGCGATCAACCAAAAATCCGCCGGTGAATTTGCCGCGAAGGAACGCAAAGAGCACAAAGAAAGGCACTGCCGGCATCGAACGATTCACTCAACGGGGCAACAGATTTCCAGACCGAAGCGGACTGCTTTCGGCTCACTCTTTGCGTTCCTTGCGCCCTTTCGTGGCTCTCCAAAAGTGCTTTCCAGGAACAACCAACGATCTTCGGGTCGGTCCGGTTTTCATCTCCTGACGGCGCTTTGCGCGGCGGGCTTGATCCTGCTGGGCGGCCGGGGCACGGCGTCGGCCACCGAGGATTTCCAGAGCTGGCATGGGTTCAACTGGAAGGTCTGGCAGACGAACGAAGTGACGGCTTCGCTGTATGGTGAGGTGCGCTTCCGGGAGAACGCGTCGCAACTTTACCAGTCGCTGTTGAGTCCCCGGCTGGTCTGGCATGCGCATCCGAATGTGGACCTCGGGCTGAACTACACCTGGTTCGCGAACCGGACCGGCACCGGGCTGTTCGCGGATACGCACCGGCTGGAAACCGAGGTCAACCCGCATTTCAAGCTCGCCGACTGGCTGGAGTTCCACAGCCGCAACCGGCTCGAAATTTATTGGCTGGATGGCGTGCAAAACGAACGCTACCGGAGCCGCAACCGGCTGCAGTTGACCGCGCCGCTCACGGGCCTCGGACCGCTGGAGTCGGTGTATTGCAACAACGAGTTCTGGTACGAATTTTACCGCATGGATTACACGCTGAACCGCGCCGTGCCGCTGGGCCTGAATTTCCACGTTGCCGGCAGGACGCATCTCGCCGTGTTCTACATGATCCAGTCCTCGAAGCAGACCACCGGCCACTGGGATCAGGCGCACATCCTGGGTACGACGGTTTCGTTTTAAACTAAAAGCCGCAGTTCAACCACGGATGGACACGGATGAACACGGATGGGCAGGATGTATAATCCTAAAATCCGCAATTGATTTGCCGCGAAAGAACGCAAAGAACACAAAGCGAAGCCCTGCCTGCCATGAAGCGATCGCTTAACAGTTCCCTCAGCCGGTGAACCGATTGCCAGACCCAATTGGATCGATTGCGGCTCACTCGATGCGCCCTTTGCGCCCTTTCGCGGCTCTCCAACAGCGCTTTCCAGGTTGAACCACAGAGGCACAGAGAACACAGAGGGGGATCAGGAAAGCAGGAAGGCAGGAAGGGAGACTGCATATTTCCTGCCTTCCTGATTTGGAATGGTCTTCCTCGGTGTCCTCTGTGCCTCTGTGGTTGAACTGCGGTTTCCAGGTTCATCGGTGTTTATCCGTGGTTCCACTCTTTCAACTGCGGAATCTAGGATAATGAACCGGTTACGCAAACTGGTTACCGGCTGGCTAAGTTCCCCAACGCAGCGCTGGAACGTCCTGCCCATCCGTGTCATCCGCGAAATCTGCGGTTTCAACTTCAGACTTCGGGATGAAGCGACGCGGGTATCGGGATTGCTTCACCTTGCTTTCGCAGGTCCGCGTCCCGCGCCGGGGGGAACGAGGAGGGCCGAGCGGAGCTGCCCGTTTTTCGTGCGCGCGACGCATAGAATCAGGCCCGACTCGTTGATGTCCGTGGCTTCGAGGAGGAACCAGCCGGAGCCAGATGGGAGGGACTGGTTCAGGTCCGCCATCGTGCCATCGCGCCAGAGGAAGGCGCGGTTCTCGCCGGTCGCGAGCTGCGCCACGCCGACGATGTGATTGCGGTTGTTGATGGCGTTGGCGAACGAGCTGGAGCCGCCGAGTGTGCCGAGGTCGGTCATCTTGCCCTTGGTGTAGAGGAAGGCGTGCGACTGTCCGGCGGTGGTTTGCGCGAAGCCGACGACATCGGCTTGTTCATTAAGGGCGTTGGCCTGGCTCAGAATTCCACCGAGCGTGCCGAGGTCGCGGAGCTTGCCGCCAGTGTAGAGAAAGGCATGGCGGACCTGCTGCGCGGTCTCGGAGACGCCGGCGATGTCGAAGGCGCTGTTGATCGCGTGACCGTAGCTGTTCCTCCCGCCGAGCGTGCCGATGTCCGTCATCTTGCCCTGGCGGAACAGAAAGGCATGGAACGCGCCGTCCTTGGTCTGCGCCGTGCCCGTGATGTCGACGCGTTCATTGATGCCGAAGGCGCGGCTGTTCGTGCCGCCGAGCGTGCCCAGATCCAATTGCCGGCCCCGCTGCCAGAGCACGGCGCGCTCGGCCAGCAGACCACCGGCCTGTGGCAAACGGGCCCAGCCGACGATATCACCCTGCTCGTTAAGGTCGCTGGCGCAGGCGTGGATGTTGGTGAAGCCCAGTTCGAAGATGGTGTTCGTGAAGACGTACGCCCGACTCAGGGGCGTGGTGCCGGGTACCTGCTGTGAACGAGTGCCGGCCACGACGCCCGCGCGGTTCAAGGCGGCGGGTTTGTCGGCGGGTGCGCCGAGGGCACCCAGATCGACGAGTGAAAAAGAAGCGTCCTGGGCGCGGACCGGGACCGCAGCCCCGGCCAGCCCAAGCACCAGCAACGCCAGCACCAAGGCTGGTTGCAGGGGTGGCTTCATGGCGGCAGGTTGCCAAAACGGGACGGCGGGCGCAAATACAGCCAAGACCTGATTGTCCGGGTGGGTAATGCGGCCCACGCTGAAATTATTCCGGTACCCATGAGAAACCGCGCTCACCATGCACGCTCAATGTTCCTGGCGTTGTGGCTGTTCACGTCCTTCGCAGTGGGCACCTCCGGCGCAGTGCCGGAACCGCCCGCTTCCACCGGGGCTGACCGTGTGGATGCGGCGGTGCAGGGTGGCGTGGCGTTTCTCCTGACCCAGCAGCAGGCCTCCGGGGCGATCGCGGACACGGGATTGGGAGCCAAGTATCAAACGGCGTTGACCGCATTCGGCGGCCTGGCCCTGCTGGGCGCGGGGCATTCGCCGCAGGACAAATCGCCGGAGGGGGTTGCGTTGCGGCGGGCGCTCAACTTCGTCCTGACGGCCGGCCGGCAGACGGCTGACGGGTATTACGGAGCGGCGGACCTGTCCATGATGCATGGGCACGCGGTGACAACGCTTTTCTTGTGCGAGGCCCTGCGTGCCGGGGCGGACCCGGAGTTGGAAGAGTTGACCCGGCGCAAGGCGGGCGCGGCGCATCAGTTCACCTTGTTCGCGCAGGGCGCGAGAAAGGATGCGTCAGGCGACATCGGCGGCTGGCGCTACCGGCCCGACGCGCGGGACTCGGACGTGCCGGTCACGGCGTGGCAGTTGCTCTCGCTGTATGCCGGGACGAAGGCGGGCTTTACCGTGCCACCGGCGGCGGGGAACGCGGCGGCGCAATATTTGAAGAACGTGCATGCGTCCGCTTTTGGGGTGTTCGACTACGGTCCCAAGCCGCAGGTCCTCCGGGTTGGTTCCCTTCGGCCGGAAGGAAAAAAGGTGGCCAGCCGGACGCCTTATTTGAACGTCAGGGGGCAAGTTTGCTACACATGTCACTATACTCCGGCCGTCACGAATTATTACCCGCCGATCCTCCGCGGCCCTGACTCGATGCTATTACCTCCGGGTGATCGGAACCATTTCTCCACTTCGGCGATGGGCCTGCTGGGCATGCGGTTGTGTGGGCAACCGCGAGCGCCGGAGGCCGTCTCAGCGGCGGCCTTTCTGTTGCAGACCATGAAGGCTGACCCGACGGCGCGCATCATCGCGAACGGGTCGTGGCCGTTTCACGCCGCCTTCTTCAACACGCTCGCACTCCAGCAATTCGGAGAGCCGCACACATCGCTGGCGCAGCAGTTCGCCGAGCGGAACTTCGTCGTGGGCCAGTCACCGGATGGCTCGTGGACGGACAATTTCGAAGGCCGGCAGATCGGGCGGGTGTATTGCACCAGCCTGGCGGTGCTGAGCCTGGAGGCGAAATACAGAAGGCTGGCGATCTACGCGCCGCCGTGAGGGCGTTCCTTCAGACGCAGGAGATGTTGAAAACCATGAAGCAGTTAAAGGTCGCGACGTGAAACGCAGACAATCGAAATTGTTCTCAAGTGCTGGCCTCAGCAGCATCTGCCTGGCAGGTTTTTGCCTGGCTGGCTGTGCATTCAAACGTAGTGAAAGGCACAGTGATTTGACCTCCAAACAAGAACTAGCAGATCATGCTTTCCTCAATAAGTACACTTATCGCCAAGTATGGGGTGTTGTTTGTGGTGATCGTTGGGTCAATTCAAAAATGCGACGTTCATTCTTCATTTTGGATGACCCCTTTGTTTTCAGTTGGAGGGAGGTTGAAAGCAAATCATGGGTCTCAGAGTCAGGTCGAATCATTTCGTTTGCCCATCGAAAGACGCTTCAATTTACCGCGTCTGAGGATGTTGAAGCAGTATGTTACGGCTCCGGCAGGGAAGTCGATTGCGTGGAATTTTACCTAAAGGCGGGAACAGTCTATAAACTAATTGGCCACGATAACGGTTTAATTCCGATCAAGGAATTGGCGGCCGAAGAAAGCCAAGGTCGCGCCTTTATCCGAATCAAGCGAACCACCAAAGATCATCGGGTGGTGGACTACTGTTATGAGATTGAAGCCGATGGAAGATTAAATCGAACTGTCAGCACGTTCATTTACGACGAGCAGTGAAAAAGCCGACGGCTGGCGATCTGTTCGCCACCGTGAGCGCGGTGGTCAGACCAGCAAACCCGGGATCGGGGTGCCCAAATAAAAGAGGTTGGGGCGGCCTTGTTCGTCGAGCCAGTGGGCGTCCTGCGGGATGCCGAGCGCCTGATAGATCGTCGCGGCAAAGTTCTCCGGGGTCTGCGCTTCACTGGCGGGATAGGCTCCGTTTTTGTCCGAAGAACCAACCACATGTCCGCCGCGCACGCCGCCGCCGGCGAAGAACACGGACTGCACCGCGCCCCAGTGGTCACGGCCCGGGAGCTTGGCCCCGGCGATGGTCGAAATCTTCGGGGTGCGACCGAACTCGCCGGCCATCACGATCAACGTGCTGTCCAGCAGTCCGCGTTCGTGCAGGTCGTCGATGAGGGCGGAGACCGCGCGGTCCGTAGGTGGCAACAGGAAGTTCTTCAGGTTCGGGAAGGCGGATTCGTGGGTGTCCCAGGTCTCGTTGTTGCCGAGGTTGACCTGCACGAGGCGGACGCCGCGTTGCACCAGCCGCGAAGCCAGGAGCAAGGACCAGCCGAAGGAGTTTCGTCCGTAACGTTCCTGTTCCTTGAGCGGGGCATTCGTCACGTCGAAGGCCCCGGCGATCTTGCCGTCCGTGAGCAGCGAGGTTGCCATCTCCCAGTAGCGGTCATGATCCGTGGCCTCGGCGACGGTCGTGAGCTGCGTGCGTTGGCTGTTCAGTTCCTTGGCCAGGGTGAGGCGGTCGCCCAGCCGCCCGTCGGCGAGCCATTGGGGCAAGGAAAGATTGGGTGCGCGGAAGTAGAGGGGTTGCTCCTTGGCTCCCTCGCGATGGTGGAAGAGATATTCGGGATATGCGCCGTAGTTTGCGGCGTTGTAAGGCGCGCAATCGAGGAACCAGGGCTCGCGACGTTTGCCCGCAATGCCGGCGAACTGTCCGGGGATCACGCGTCCGGTGCGATGGACCAGTTTCTCCGGGAGGATGATCGCCGGTGGCAGGTTGTCGCGCGGGGCGAAGCGGGTTGCCGCCAAGGCGGTGATCGATGGCCAGTCCGAGTCCTTGGGCAGGCTCGGGTTGAAGCCTGGGGGAATGTCTGACCGGCCCGTGAGCATGATGTGGTGGCTCGCGGAGTGGTCGTTGGACTTGTGGGTGAGCGAGCGACACAGCGCCCACTGTTCGCTGCGTTTGGCCAGCTCGGGCAGGTGCTCACAGATGTGCAGGCCCGGGGTGCGCGTGGGAATTGGGTTGAACTCGCCCCGGATGCCGGAGGGTGCATCCGGCTTCATGTCGAAGCTTTCGTGCTGCGCCAGCCCGCCGGAGAGGAAGATGTAGATGACGGACTTGACCCGCTCGCGTCCGCGCCCGGTCACGCCTTCAGCGTGGAGCCAGTCCAGATGGTTCATGCCCAGGCCAAGCAGACTGATCGCCCCCGCCTGCACGGCAGTGCGGCGAGAACAACGATCCCGCAGGGGATGTTTGATCGCTTCGGTCATCGGACGGTGAACTTGATCTGCGGTTGGACGTGAAGCCGCCGTGTGGCAGTCACACTTTTTAGGACACGCTTGTCCGGCAAAGTCAGGCCGAGGTGCCGGGCGCGACCAGCGGCGGCGTCACCTGATGGCGCGGCTTGATGGCGAAGAACCGCTTCATCCGTTCGAAGGTGAGGAAGACTACCGGGGTGGTGTAAAGCGTGAGCAGTTGCGACAGCAGCAAACCGCCGACGACCGCGACTCCGAGGGGACGGCGCAATTCCGAACCGGTGCCCATGCCCAGGGCCAAGGGCAGCGTGCCGAACAAGGCGGCCATGGTCGTCATCATGATGGGGCGGAAGCGGATGACACAGGCCTTGTGGATGGCCTGCTCGGGTGTCAGGCCTTCGTGCCGTTCTGCGTCGATGGCAAAATCGATCATCATGATGGCGTTCTTTTTCACGATGCCCATGAGCAGGATGATGCCGATAAACGAGACGAGGGAGAGGTCGTAACCGAAATACATCAGGGCCAGCAGTGCGCCCACGCCGGCGGAGGGCAGGGTGGAGAGAATGGTGAGCGGGTGGATGAGGCTTTCGTAGAGCATTCCCAGCACGACGTACACGGCGAGGAGGGCGGCCAGCAGCAGCAGCGGCATGTTGGAGAGGGAGGCCTTGAACATCTGTGCCGTGCCTTGGAAGCTGCCGTTGATGCTGGCCGGCATCTGGAGTTCGTCAGTGGCTTGCTGAATCAACTCCGTCGCGACTCCGAGGGGGACGTTGGGCGCGAGGTTGAAGGAAATGGTGACAGCGGGGAACTGGCTTTGATGCGCGACGGAGAGGCTGGCATTGACGGTGCGGAACTTGGCAACGCTCGCGAGGGGGATTTGCTTCCCGGAGTTGGATTTGACGAAGATGTGATTGAGGGCGGAAGGGTCCTTGAGAAACTTCGGGTCCACTTCGAGAATGACGTGGTGCTGGTTGTAACGTTTGTACAGCGTGGAGACCTGCCGCTGGCCGAAGGCGTCATAGAGGGTGTTGTCGATGACCAGGGGCGAAACGCCCAGGCGCGAGGCGGCGTCGCGATCAATGACGATGCGGGACTGGAGGCCGCGGGTCTGCAGGTCGCTGCTGATGTCCTTGAGTTCGGGGATCTTGCGCAGGCGGGCTTCGAGCTTGGGAGCCCATTCGGTCAGGTCGCTGAGTTCGCCGGATTGGAGGGCGTATTGGAACTGGCCTTTGCCCATGCGCCCGCCCAGACGGATGTCCTGCATGGCCACGAGGAACAGGTTGATCCCGCCGACCTCGGAGAGCTTGCGGCGCAGGCGTGCGATGACCACGTCGGCGCTGACCTGCCGGACTTCGAGCGGCTTGAGGGTAATGAACATGCGGCCGTTGTTCACCGTGGAACTGCCGGCGGACGCACCGATGAAGGAGCCGATGGTGGCCACGGCAGGATCAGCCTCGACGATGCGCGCGACCTTGTCCTGAAGGGCGGCCATGGCGGGGAAGGAAATGTCCTGCGCTGCCTCGGTGGTGCCCATGAGCACGCCGGTGTCCTGCTGGGGAAAAAAGCCCTTGGGCACGGCCTGGTAGAGCCACACGGTACCAGCCGTCGTGCCCACGGTGACGAGCAGCATGATGATCTGGTGGCGGAGCACCCAGTTGAGGCCGAATTCATAGACCCCGAGGAACGAGTGATAAATGCGCTCCGAGGTGCGGTAGAAGACGCCGCGCGCGGCGTAGGACGATTCCGCCCGCAAGAAGCGCGAGCAGAGCATCGGGGTGAGCGTCAGGGAGATTACGCCGGAGACGAGGATCGCGGCGCTCAAGGTCACGGCGAACTCGTGGAAGAGCCGTCCAATCAGCCCGCCCATGAAGAGCAGGGGGATGAACACCGCCACCAGCGAGAGGCTCATGGAGACGACGGTGAAGCCGATTTGCCTAGCACCCTTCAACGCGGCGGTCATCGCGGAGTCACCCTGCTCGATGAACCGGAAAACGTTTTCGATCACCACGATGGCGTCATCGACCACGAAGCCCACCGAAATGGTGATGGCCATCAGCGAGAGGTTGTCCAGGCTGAAGCCGCAGAGATACATGATCGCAAACGTGCCGGCCAGGGCCAGGGGCACCGTGATGCTGGCGATGAACGTGGGCCAGAACCGGCGCAGGAACAGGAAGATGACCATCACCACGAGGCCGATGCTCAACCCCAGCGAGAATTGCACGTCCTGAACGGAGGCGCGGATGGTGGTGGTGCGATCGCTGAGCTGGGTGATCTCGACCGACTGGGGTATCCAGCGTTTCAACTCGGGCAGCACGGCCCGGATGCGGTCCACCGTCTCGATGACATTGGCACCGGCCTGCTTGTAAACAATGAGCAGGACCGCCCGTTTGGTGCCCGACCAGCCGGCGAGCCGTTCGTTCTCCACCCCTTCCTCCACGCGGCCGAGCGAGGACAATTTGATCGGCGTCCCCTTGCGCTGCGTGATGATCAGTGATTGATAGTCCTTCGCGTCAATCAACTGGCCGTTGCTGGTGATGGTGTAGCTCGTGTCCGGACCGTCGAAGCTGCCCAGCGGAGAGTCCACGTTCACCTGGCCCAGGAGCGTGCGCAGTTCTTCCAGGCTCAGGCCGGCGGAGGCCAGGGCGGCGGGATTCACCTGCACGCGCACGGCGGATTTTTCCGCGCCGTTGAGGACCACCTGGCTGACGCCTTCCACCTGGCTGAGGCGCTGGCCGATGACGCTGTCCGCATACTCGAAGACCGCCGTGGGGGCGAGGGTCGGCGAGGTCAGGGCCAGCACCATGATCGGGGAGTCGGCGGGGTTGATCTTCCGGTACGTGGGCGGGTTGGGCATGTTGAACGGGAGTTCATTGCCCGCCGCGTTGATCGCGGCCTGCACGTCGCGCGCCGCATCATCCACCTTGCGGTTCAGGTCGAATTGGATGGTGATCGAAGTGCCGCCGAGGGTGCTCACGGAGGTGATTTCCGTGACACCGGAAATCTCCGCCAGCCGCCGCTCCAAGGGCGTTGCCACGGATGACGCCACGGTCGCCGGATCGGCCCCGGGCAGCGAGCCGGAGACCTGGATCACCGGTGAATCCACGCGCGGGACGGCCGCGACGGGCATCAAGTGATAGGCGACGACCCCGAGCAAAAATAATCCGATCGCCAGGAGCGAGGTGCCCACGGGCCGCCGGATGAATGGCTCGGACATGTTCATGCGGCGGGTGAGTTGGCGCGGGAGCCGGCGGGTTCGACCGGGGGCAATTCAGCTTCCGCCAGCCCCATCGTGCGCCGCCAGCGCCGTGCCCATTTGCCGAGCCGGTCAAGATACAGGTAGATCACCGGCGTGGTGTAGAGCGTGATGAACTGCGACAGCAACAGACCGCCGACGATGGCTATGCCCAGCGGCCGGCGAAGTTCCGAGCCGGTGCCTTCCTGCAAGGCCAGCGGCAGCGCGCCCAGCAGCGCGGCCATCGTGGTCATCATGATGGGCCGGAACCGCAGCACGCACGCCTGGTAAATGGATTCCTCGGGCGGCAGGCCTTGCTCGCGCTCCGCTTCGAGCGCGAAGTCGATCATCATGATCGCGTTTTTCTTCACGATGCCGATCAGCAGGATGATGCCGATGAGCGCGATGAGGGAGAGATCGTGTCCGCAGAGGTCGAGCGCGAGCAGGGCACCCACGCCGGCCGAAGGCAGGCTGGAGAGAATCGTGATGGGGTGGATGTAGCTCTCATAGAGCACGCCCAGCACGATGTAGATGACGACGATGGCCGCGAGCAGCAGCCACGGTTCGCTCTTCAGCGAGGACCGGAACTCGGCCGCCGTGCCGGAGAAGGTGGCCACAATCGTCTCGGGCATTTCAATCTCGCGCTGGGCCTTTTGAATGGCTTCGACCGCCGCGCCGAGCGAACTGCCGGGCTGGAGGTTGAACGACAAGGTTACGGCGGGGAACTGGCCCTGGTGCACGATGGCCAGCGGCGCGGAAATGATTTTTACCGTCGCAATGGTGCTCAACGGAACGATCTGGCCGGTGGTGGATTTGACGTGGATTTTGTCCAGCGATTCCGGGGTCAGTTGGAAGCGCGGCTCGGCTTCGAGGATCACCCGGTATTGGTTGAGCTGGGTGAAGATGGTCGATACCTGACGTTGCCCGAAGGCATCGTAGAGGGTGTCGTCGATGGCTTGGGGGATCACACTGAGACGGGCGGCCTTGTCGCGGTCAATTTCGATGTGGAATTCCAGCCCGCCCGACTGCTGGTCGGTCGCCACGTCAGTCAGCTCGGGGAGGCTGCGGAGCTTGGCCAGGAGTTTGGGCGCCCAGGTGGACAGCTCGGCCTCGTCGGCGTCTTCGAGCGTGTACTGGAACTGCGTACGGCTGACGCGGCTGTCGATTTGCACATCCTGCACGCCTTGCATGAAGAGGGAAACGCCTTGCACACCCTTCGTGGCTTCCCGCAGCCGGTCGATGATGGCCGAGATGCCGGCGCGATGTTCGCGGGGTTTGAGGTTGATGTAGATGCGGCCGGTGTTGACCGTGGCGTTGACCGTGCCCGATCCGACAAACGAGGCGACGCTGACCACGTCAGGGTCCTGCCGGATGATCTCGGCAATCGCGCGCTGCCGCTCGACCATCGCGCGGAAGGAGATGGATTGGGCGGCATCCGTGACGCCGATGATGAGGCCGGTATCTTGCATCGGCAGCAGCCCTTTGGGAATGGCCACGTAAAGCCAGATCGTGGCGACCAGCGTGGCGATGGCGACCAGCAGCGTGAACGCCTGGTTCCGCAGCACCCATTTGAGGCCGGCTTCGTACCAGCTCAGCATGCCTTGAAAGAAATGTTCGGTCAGCAGGAAGAGCCCGCTGTGCTTTTCGCCCGGCTTTTCGGGCTTGAGCAGGTGCGCGCACATCATCGGCGTGAGCGTGAGCGAGACGATGGCCGAGACCACGACGGACACGCTCAACACGATGGCGAACTCGCGGAACAGCCGGCCCACAATGCCAGTCATGAAGAGCAGGGGAATGAACACGGCGATCAACGAGACGCTCAGGGAAATGACCGTGAAGCCAATCTGCTTTGCGCCCTTGAGCGCGGCCTGCATGGGTGATTCACCCAGCTCCATGAGGCGCACGATATTTTCGATCATCACGATGGCGTCATCCACCACGAAGCCCGTCGCAATGGTCAGCGCCATGAGCGAGAGGTTGTCCAGGCCGAAGCCCGCGAGTTTCATCACGCCGAAGGTACCGATGATCGCGAGCGGCAGGGCGACACTGGTAATGACCGTGGCCCAGAATTTGCGCAGGAAGATGAAGATCACCATGATGACCAGCGCGATGGTGAGCAGCAGGGTGAATTGCACATCCTCGATGGAAGCCCGGATCGTTTCGGTCCGGTCGGAGAGGATCGAGACTTTGACCGTTGGCGGGATGGAACTGCGCAACCGCGGGAGCAGGGCCTTCACCCGGTCAGCCGTCTCGATGATGTTCGCACCCGGCTGGCGTTGGATATCGAGGATCACGGCGGGTTTGCCATCCACCCAGCCCGCCAGCCGGACGTTTTCCACGTTGTCAACCACCTCGCCGAGGTCGCCAAGGCGCACGGGCGAACCGTTCTTGTAGGCAATGATGACGTTGCGATATTCGGCGGCGGAGAAGATCTGGTCGTTCGCGCTGATGGCGTAGGCCTGCCGCTTGCCGTCGAAGCTGCCCTTGGGAGCGTTGATGTTGTTCTGAATGAGGGCCATCCGGATGTCCTCGAAGCTCAGGCCCAATGAGGAGATGGCCGCCGGGTTGACGCGCACGCGCACCGCAGGTTTCTGATCGCCCTCGATGGTGACGAGACCAACGCCCGTTACCTCGCTGAGTTTCTGTGCCAGCACGGTGTCGGCGAGGTCGTTGACTTTTTCCAGCGGCAGCGTGTCCGAGGTTATCTTCAGCGTGAGGATCGGGGTGTCCGCCGGGTTGACTTTGCTGTAAGTCGGCGGGCTGGGCATGGTCTTGGGCAGCACGCCATTGGCAGCGTTGATTGCGGCCTGCACGTCCTGGCCGGCGGCGTCAATGTTCCGGTCCAGGTTGAACTGGAGCGTGATGCTGGAATTGCCGAAGGAACTCACCGAGGTCATCTGCGCCAGGCCACTGATTTGCCCGAACTGGCGCTCCAACGGGGTCGTGACTGACGAGGCCATGACATCCGGACTCGCGCCCGGGTACTGGGCCGTGACTTGGATCGTCGGGTAATCAATCGGCGGCAGCGCCGAAATGGGCAGCAGGTAATAACCCAGCATGCCCAGCATGATGACCGCCGCCATCAGGAGCGAGGTGGCAATCGGCCGGCGAATGAATGGCTCGGAGAGGTTCACTGTTTGGGCGTCTTGGCGCGCTTCTCACCGCCGGGACCACTGCCACCGGGGCCGCCGCCGCCTTTCGCGCCGGGCGGTTTGCCCGCCGGCGGTCCGGTGAGAATCTTCGCTCCCGACTGCAACTTGTATTGCCCGTCCACCACGACGGTTTCGCCCGCTTGGAGGCCGCTTTCGATCAGCGCCTCGTCCCCGGCCATCACGCCCACTTTTAAGGGCCGGACCTTGACGGTGGAATCCTCCAGGTTCACGACGAAGGCATATGTGCCGTCCGGCCCGCGTTGCACGACCGTGGCGGGCACGACGATGGCATTGGAGCGGGTGGTCAGCAGCAGGCGGGAGTTGACGAACTGGCCTGGCCAGAGCCGCAGGTCGGAGTTGGGAAACGTGGCCTTGAGGCGGATGGTGCCGGTGGTGGTGTCAATCAGGTTGTCGATCACCGTGAGCTTGCCCTGACCAAGCTCTGACGTGTTATCGCGGGCCATGGCCAGCACGGCGAGTTCCCCCTGCGCCTTCTGTTTTTGGATATCGTTCAGCGTCTGTTCCGGCAGGGTGAAGGTGACGGAGATCGGCTGGAGTTGGGCGATGACCACGAGGCCGTTGGCATCGTTGGCGTGGACGATGTTACCCTGGTCCACCTGCCGCAGGCCGGTGCGACCGCTCAAGGGCGCAAGGACGCGGGTGTAGTTGAGCTGGACCTTCGCGCTGTCGATGGCGGCCTGATCGGCCTTCACGGCGGCTTCAAACTGGTCCACGAGCGCCTTCGCCGTGTCGTAGTCCTGCTGCGCGAGGATTTTGGCGGCCAGCAGGTCGGAATTGCGTTTCAACTGAACACGCGCGTTGATCAGTTGCGCCTCGTCCTGGGCTTTGCGTCCCTCGGCCTGTTCCACCTGCGTGCGATAAGGGTCGGGATCAATCTGGGCCAGCAGATCGCCTTCCTTCACGTCCTGGCCCTCGGTGAAGGCCACTTTCGTCAACTGCCCATCCACCCGCACCCTTACGGTCACGCTATTGTACGCTTGAACAGTGCCCAAGCCGTCGAGGTAGATCGGGAAGTCCTTTTGCGCGACCTTGGCCGTCACGACGGGCACCGGTGGAGCCGGGGGCCGGGATCCCGCAGCTCCGGACGGTCCTTTGGCCTCGGCCCCGGGAGCGGCCCCGGCGGTGGGATTG
>RFSE01000411.1 GCA_009924135.1 Pseudomonadota bacterium
ACCCTGCGGGTGAGGGGTGACCGGGGCAATTTGCATGGGCATCCCCCACTCCACCAGCTACTTGCCGCTGCTGGCAACTTTCCAACTGCTTTTTCTAAGCTCACCCCAACCCTCTCCCCTTGCTCCGCAAAGGGAGAGGGAGCCGAAGACTGACGCCTACGTCGCCTCGCTCCCTTTCGGCTGCCTCCTTGCCAAACGGCTCAAACAGCTTGGCCCCAACAGGACCAATGGACTCCGAACTCAAGCCGGGCACTCATGAGGTGCCAAGAAACTGAGCTGCGCCCGTAAAAAGGGAGCAGGCAGGTTGAGGATTGGAGGCGAACCTGGGATGCCGAAGAACGCATTCGACAACTGGTTAAACAAGACGAACGCGTCAACTCAAAGTCACGGCCCCAGAAGATTCCACCCCCTGTCCTAACTCATCCCGGCGAACGGCTCACGCGTTGTCCTGGCCCTTGGCACCTTTGCCGCGCTGGCGCTGGCGGTTGGGGCGGAACGCACGGTCGGGACCTTCGCTGCCATTCGCCTCGCCCATGTAGAGGCTCAGGAGATAGGCCCGCTTGGTCTGCCGCTCCTGCTGCTGGCGGCGACCACGGATCAGTTCGGCGATTCTGGCAAACAAATGCATCGGCTGCTGCTGACGACAGCAAGGAGCTTGCGCGAAACCGTCGCCCGCGGAAAGCGGAAAACTTCAGGCCACGTTTTCCGGCAGAGGCGGCTTGAGCTTCGCGTCCTGCGGATGGGTTCCCACACTGCCGTGGTAGGCGGTCTGACGACGGAAGCGCAAGTCCGCCGCGCGGGTGTCATCGCCTGCGGCGGAGGTGGCAACCGCCGGCAGGTCAAAGGTTCCGTCCGGCAACGCAAAGCGATAGCTGAACGTGCCGTCCGGGCGGAGGCGGATTTGCCGTCCACCGATGGTCACGTTGGCATCCGGCTCGGTCGCCCCGTAAATGATCAGCTCGGCATTGATGTTGAACCAGAATCCGTGTGCCTCAGCCCCCCCACCACCCAGAGGACCGGCGAGGCTGCCCAAGGCTCCGAACGGACTGCTGGGGGAGCCAAGGCCAAGCGTGCCCTGACCGGCGGAGAGCTGGGCGGCGGCCTGATCGGAGAGCTGTTTCACGAGCTGCCGGCGGACGAGTTCAGTGATTTCCAACGAACCAATCCACACGCGGCGCACCTCATCCATGGTGATGACTTCCGCCAGGGCCTGCGCCTGGGCTGGTGTCCATACGGGTGCGGGTGCGGGACCGGCCGCAGCGGCGGGGACAAGGGCCGACAGCGAGACCGGGACTGAGGGCGTGGGCCTGGGCTGCACATCCAGCTCAGCCGCCGGGGGGACGAAGGCGTCGGCGGTCGGCAGGTTCGTGTGACCTTCCGCGCGCAACTGGGCCAGCGCTTCCATCAAGGGCACGTGCTGGCTCACCACGGTCTTGACCATCTCAACGAGCTGGTCAAAGGGCACCTCCACCGGCAGCGTGGCAAACTCCGCGCTGGTGTCCTCGGACAAGGTCTCCGGGGGCGTGACGGTGGCGGCGGAGATGGCGATGGTCTGCCAGCGTTCCTTTTGATCCACGTAGCCAAGCTGGGCCACGAACTTCGTGCCGCCGCGACCGACATGGATGAACCAGTTTTTCGACTCGGGGTGCACGTGTTGCGTGACGACTGGCTCGCCCAAAATCTCCTTCTCGTACACCCGGACGATCAGATGCCCGTCGTCGGACAGTGCGTTGAATTCACGTTGCTGCGCAGCGGATAAATCCCAGTGCGCGTAGAGCCACTGCGGATCGCGCGCGGCCAGCCACAAGCGCGCGGTGCCGTAGGACTCGGGCAGCTCGGCGAGTTCCTCGACCGGCGCGGCGGGCGCGG
>RFSE01000412.1 GCA_009924135.1 Pseudomonadota bacterium
GAGGGCAAGTATTCGCTCGCAGAACATCAACTGCGGCGACTCCTGACGGTCTAACCCCTCCCGTGACAAAACAGACATTTCAGACAACCCCATGAAACCTGCACAATCCCCCAGCTGTGAACATCCCTTGGTGAGCTTGATAGCCGGCGATCAGCCGATTTCGTTCACCGTCGTTGCGGTCATCGCAGATTCCCGGAAATCCGCACGCGTCGCCGAGGTGCGCCGGAAGTTGTCGTTCGTCGCTACGCCGGAATCATTGGCAAGCTTGCCCGGCAACCTGAACGCCTTGGTACGCGGAGTTGGTAGTGACGCCCAGGTTGCCTTGAGCAAATTCCTGGAACGGCTCGCCCAGCCGGAGCCGCCGGTCCCAGTTGCTGCCACTAAACCCGAGGATTCAGGCCAGGCGACCGTTGCACCAATGGAAACGGAGCTCGCCACTCCGGAAACGACGACAGCCACGGGTCCCGCGCCGGTCGCTCAGGATTATTTGCTGCTGCTCAACCTGCCGCTCCTAGGCACGCTCCCATGATGGCCACCCCTCCCACAATCGTTCCGGACAGGCCCGGCGAACTACGCGACAGGCGCGGAATAATCTTCCGTTTCCTTGCGGCCCCGTCTCGTAAGATCGAGCATTGCCTTCACCTCGGGATGTAAATTCGCCAACGCCTCTCGCGTGGCATCCCGATAGTCCGGCGGCGCCTCACCGTCGATCCCGTTGTACTTGCGGATCTCGTCCAACGCCGGAGTGATCGCATTCAGGTGGTGCAAGGCAAGCGGATCGCCATCCTCTTCTTGCTCCTTCTGCCGGAGTGTCGCCGTGAAAGCAGCGCGCACGACGGCATCTTCTATGCGGCAGCCCGCCTTGATCCGCCGCTCAGCATCGGCCTGCAGGCCGCGCCCAAAATCACCGCGCCGCTGAGCCAGCGTGTCCGATGCCGTGCTGTGCTTGAAGCCGGCCAGTTCGAGTACCGCCTGTGCACCTCCCATTGCCCCGGCCTGAAGCAGACGCAAACGGTCGCCCTCCCGATTAGGCTGGGAGTTGCGCACGGCCGCCTGCCATCCGGCGGGATGAAGCAACGCATTCAGATATGCGGGCTCGTGCTTGCGGTCCCTGACATTCCAAGACAAGGTTGCATAGCCTTCGACGACCTGCTCTGCCGTATTGAACCAGGTGGCGATTTCGGCCAAGGTGATGTCATCGGCCAGCAGCAGCGCATCCAGCACGTCGCGCTCCTGGCGGCGGGTCTCGGTGCGAAAGGATTCCACTTCCAGCATCAACGGTTCCGTCACTTTGAAGACCCGAGTCAGGAACAGTTGCAGTAGAGGCCACTCTCTAACCGTTGCGGGAAGCCAACGTCGTTTCTCGATGAAAGCATCCACAAAACTTGCACCGAATGCCGGGTCGCGCAGCGCAAGTGCGAAGCGTTCTGCAGGTTGTTGCCGCGCGGGTTGGAACGGACTGCGGCGCGGAATGGCTGGATAAGTTGATCCCGGCGGCAACTGCGCAATGAGTTCGCGGACACGGCTCGATTCCATAGTGGTGGGGAAACTATCACGCCCGAAGTCGTTCGACCAGGTTCATCCGTTTATCGTCCACATACTGACCTGAATCCAGCCGACCGGCCTACCGGCGGGAAATCCTTGCCACGCCAAACGGCGAGGCGTTCAATCGGCCCCGAAGAAACAATCATCATGTAAAATCCAGCACACATAACTTTGCGTAGCTACGGCTACGGTCTCGTCTGAAAACCGCGAATTTTCTCTGGAGAGACCAGCCCTAAGCACGCGCCCCACCGGGCGCGGCTTGGTGCATTCTCTCCAAGGGCGCTT
>RFSE01000413.1 GCA_009924135.1 Pseudomonadota bacterium
GCTGGGTATTCCTGCATTCAATGCACCGCTTTCACATCCCTCCCGGTTCCGCGAAGGCCGATGAAGTCCTGCTCTCGCCGGAAGAATCCCATCACGCGCTCCGCGTGTTGCGGCTTGCCCCTGGTGATGCCGTGACCTTGCTGGATGGCGCGGGCGTCGAAGCCCGTGGCTCCATCCTCGTGGCGGACAAGCGCGCGGTGCGAGTTGGGGTGCGTGAGCGCATCGTGCATCCGCCGTTGCCCTGTGCGGTGACGCTGTTGCAGGCGCTGCCCAAGGGCCGGCTCATGGACAGCATCGTGGAAAAGGCCACCGAGCTGGGCGCGGCGCGCATCATGCCGTTGCTCACCGAGCATACCGTCTCGCGTCCCGATGGGGATCACGCCGCGAACAAGCTGGAGAAGTGGCGGACCACCGCACTCGAAGCGGTGAAGCAGTGCGGCAACCCCTGGCTCCCGCAAGTGGAAGCACCGGTGACCTTCGCGGAGTTTCTCCGACGTGCGGAACGCTTTGACCTCGCGCTCGTCGCGTCACTGCACCCGGGCGCACGGCCGATCCGCGCGGTCTTTGCCGAGTTCGCGGCCCGTGAGCAACGGCGGCCCGCCACCGTCGCGGTGTGGGTCGGACCGGAAGGGGATTTTAGCCCGGCGGAAATCGCGACATTGGTTGATCGCGGCGTTCAGCCCATCACCCTGGGCCGGCTGGTGCTACGCTGCGACACGGCGGCGGTCACCGTGCTGGCTCTCGCGCTCAACGAAGCGACGTAGAACGGTCGGTTTTCAGGCGTAGCGGTGCGCGGCGTTCACGCCGCGGAAAGCCTGGCTGGTTTGGGGTGGTCCGAAGTTCGCGGAACCACGTACGTTTCAGCGGCATGAATGCCGCGCTCCGCGCCGTTGGTTCCCGGCTGCTTCGGGGTTCGGGTTCAACGTGCTCGTGCCCGATCCGGTTGAAACGGGCTGAAACTTTCGTGCCGGTCGTGATTAAGACCGGGCGTATCTCCACACTGCCCCCGAGGGGCGAAATCTTCCGGAGCGCGGCTGTGTCCCGCTCGGCGCGGGATCAGCCGCAGCAACGTTCGAGTGCCGAGCGGGGACGGAACTCCTCTACGCCTCTGGCCAAGCGCAGCCGCTGCGGCTGGTCTCCGCGACACAGCCGCACTCCGGGGCAGTGTCAAGATGCACCCATTCAGACCCGCTTGTCGTCGATCGACTGCGAAATCGCACTCGGGTTCGGCTGCGGGCGCAGGAGGTAGGCGATGATGCCGCCGGCCGCGAGCAGCAGCGCTATGGCAGCTGCGAGGTAATGCCACCCACCAGAAGCCCCGGGAGTCGCGACAGCCAGTTGTCCGGCTGGCTTGGCCGGTGCCGCCGGCACATTAGTCACTCCTTTGGTCTCAGCGACGACCGGTTTCGGGACCGGCTTGACGGCAGTCGATTCCATTTTTGCCTTCAGGTCGTTGGTGAGTACGGAGGTTTTTGCGGCAGTGGTGAGGGTATTGGTTCGTACGGGCGGAGCGTTGGTCAGTGGCTTGGGAACGACGGCGGCAACGGCGTTGGTTTTGATCGCGGGGAGATTCGTTGCGGGCACTTCGCGCTTGGGCACAACCGGCGGCGGGACGATGCGCGCGATTGGCTCGGTTTTGGGCGGCGTGCCGGGAAGGACGGGAACGGGCGTCGGAATGTTGGTCCGGCTATTCGTCACCAGCATGGGCTTGGGCGGATTGGTCGGAATCACGCTCACCGGTTTGGGCGGGGTCACGATGGGGCTGGGCGCTGGTGGGGCCGGAGCAGGCGAAATGACACGCGCTTCCAGCGGTTTGCTGGGCGGGGCCGA
>RFSE01000414.1 GCA_009924135.1 Pseudomonadota bacterium
TGTTTGGATCACTGCCCACCGGAGTCATCCGGAATCAGCCTTGGCAAACCTTGCTCTTTCGTCCCCAGGCCGGACATCCCGGAGAAGGCACACCCACGAGCGGCCCGCCTTACACGTCTCCGCCGGATCATCTTCTGATGGACCTTTTCTGGATGCCGGTCATCGAGCCTTACGCCATTAGCGAACCCTTCTCGACGGCGGGAAAGGTGAACCTGAATTACGAGATGGCACCCTTTAGTTACATTCGCCGTGCGACGGCTCTGCACGCCGTCTTTAAGAGTCAGGAACCGTTGCTTATACCCACAAACGCCCTGCCCGGTTCGCCCTTCGGTGCCTCGAAGATTTACAAGCTGTGGGACCATCAGGCCCTCGACTGCTGCAGCCTGCCGAACGCCGGTCAGCCTGTTGAAATACCTCAAAGAATCAGTCTCCGACTGGATCATACTGAGCATGTTTGAACGACGTCAACGCAGTGAGAAACAGGACGAGTTCTGGGTGGCAGCCGATCAGTTGCCGGCGGCGGCGCCGTCGGCCTTCTACCGCAAGCTCAATGCCACGCTGGAGAGGATGGACTTCTCCCGGAAGGTCTGGGCGATTTGCGAGCCGGCCTATGCGGACCCTTCGCGCGGCGGACGGCCGGGCATCGATCCGGTGGTGTATCTGAAGATGCTGATGATTGGTTTCTTTGAGAACCTGCCTGGGCAGCGGGCGATTGCCGCGCGGTGCGAGGACAGCCTGAGCGCGCGGGGCTTCCTGGGTTACGCGTTGGAGGAGGCGACGCCCGACCAGAGCAGCTTCACGGTCATCCGCGACCGGCTGGGTGTGGAGCAGCTCGAAGCCATCCACATGGTGCTGCTGGCGGCGCTGCACGCCCATGGGTTGCTGCGGGGGCGCAAGCTGGGGATCGACAGCAGTGTTATCGAGGCCAATGCGAGCCTGCGGGCGCTGGAACATCGCAACACCGAGGAGAGTTACTGGGACTACGTGCGCCGGCTGGCGGCGGAGGCCGGGATCGACCCTGCGGACACCAAGGCGGTGCGGCGCTTTGACCGCAAGCGCGAGGGTCGGAAGACCAGCAACCAGGAGTGGCAGAACCCGCACGACCCGGAGGCGAAGATCGGGCGGACCAAGGACGGAGCCACGGACATGACCTATAAGCCCGAGCACATCACGGACTTGGAAAGTGGGGCCATCGTGCGGGTGGAAGTGCGTCCCGGCGACGCGGCGGACAACGACGAGAGTCTGTGCGCACGAGTCCAGGAAGCGGTGGTGATGCTGGGCGAGGCCCTGCCCGGAGAGCCTGTGGACAAGCTGGGCAGCGAACTGTGCGCGGACGAAGGATACTTTACCCTCGAACAAGTCAGCCAGTTGCAAGCCTGCGGCGTGCGCACGGTCATTGGCGACCCACAAGCTGGGAGGCGCAAACCGGAGAACGCCAGCCAGGAGCAACGGGCGGCATTGACCTATGCCAAGCGTGCGGTGCGGAGCGTGAGCGGCAAGGCGCTGCTGCGCCAGCGGGGCGAACACCTGGAGCGCAGCTTTTGTCACATGCTCGACCAAGGCGGGCTGAGACGGGCGACATTGCGCGGCTGCGAAAAGCTGACCAAGCGGCATATGGTTGCAGCCATGACCTATAACCTGAGCCTGCTGATGCGTTCACTCTTCGGGATAGGAACGCCCAAACAGGCCATGGCGGCCTCGTGGGCGCGCCTGCACGCGGTTTACTGCTGGCTTTTTTGCCTCGCCGGGCACCTATGCAGCCGGATCGCCGCTTTCTCCGGAGTTATCCGCAAATTTGCTGGCTCCAGCCCCGGGCCCTGTCCCGGCCA
>RFSE01000415.1 GCA_009924135.1 Pseudomonadota bacterium
TGTAAGCGGCGGTCGAAAAGTGCGGCGGGTGGCGCTCGAAAAGTGAGACACCTTCCGGGTCGAAGGGAACGGTTTTTGGGCTTCGAGGTCAAGTCCGGGAAGCTCGCAGCGAGGTAAGACGAGCAGGCGGGCGAGCTGCGAGCCCCCAGCTCGCGCCCTCCTGCGGTCCAAGGTTCGTTGGACTCACTTCCGCTTCAGCCGCCCCTTGGCATCTTGCAGCCGGTAGCTCTGCCCGTTGGCTTCGAGGATGTGCACCCGGTGCGTCAGCCGATCCAGCAACGCGCCGGTCAGCCGCTCGCTGCCCAGCACCTCGGTCCACTGGGCAAAGGGCAGGTTCGTCGTCACCAGGAGGCTGGTGCGCTCATACGCCCGGCTCACCACCTCGAAGAGCAGCTCCGCCCCGGCCTTGGAGAAGGGCACGTAGCCCAGCTCATCAAGGAGCAACAGGTCCAGCCGCTCCAGTTGCTTGTGCAGCCGTTGCAGCGTGCGGCTGTCCCGTGCTTCGAGCAGTTGTGTCACCAGGCCGGTCGTGGTCAGGAAGCGCACGCGCTTGCCTTGCGTGCAGGCCGCGAAGCCCAGTGCCGTCGCCAGGTGGGTCTTGCCCGTCCCGGGATTGCCCACCAGCAAGACATTCTCCCGCTTGGCCATGTATTCGCCGCGCAACAACTCCCGCACCAGCGGTTCGTTGATCGAAAGTTGCGCGGTGAAGTCGAAGGTCTCAATGGTCTTGAGCACCGGGAAGGCCGCTTCCCGAATGCGGCGCTCGGTGGCGCGGCGTTCCCGGTCGATGAGTTCCCGCTCGGCCAGGTGCAGCAGATATTGCGGATAGCTGCTGCGTTCTTGGCTGCACGTCGCCGCGACGCTGGTGTAGTCGCGCAGGAAGGTCGGCAGTTTCAGCGCCTTGAGATGATGCGCCAGCAGCAGGGTGGAGGCGTCCTGACTCATTGGACACCTCCGAGCAAGGTCTCATACTGCGTTACGTCAGGCGCGGTGACCTTGACGTGCTGCAAGTGCGGATGCCCCGCCAGCGAGAAGAGCGTCAGCCGCCAGTCGGGCTGGGGATAGAGGAACTGTGCGATGGCGTCCCGTGTTAGCGCCCCCGCTTTGAGGCCTTGCTCCACCGCCGGGCGTAACTGCGCCAGCGGATGCTTCTCCAGCAGCCGCAGCACGCGGATGTATTCGCGGGTGCCGTCACCATCGCGCTCCGCTTCCAACCGGCGGCGCAGGAGCAGAAAGCACTCCGGCAACGTCCAGCCCGCCAGTGGCCGGGCATGATCGAACGCACCGGGCTTGCGCTCCAGCAGCGCCAGGTAATGCAGCGGCTCGAAGATCACCTGCTCCTCCGCCCAGTGGCGCCGATGCCGGGCCACTTCCTGGCCTTGCGCACAGAGCACCACCTCCTGCCAGTAGCCCTTCACCACGATGGGATGATGCGCCCAGCGCACCGGCACCGAGTAGTCGTTGCTGTCAAAGCGCACCAGCGACAGTGAACTGGCCGTGGTGGACACCTTGCGGCACGCCTCGAAGAGCACCGCTGGCAGCGGCAGGAACGCGGCCTGATCCTCGACCAGCAACTGCGCCTTGGTCCCCGGCTGGCCGCGCAGGCGTCGCTGCCGGTCCTCCTCACAGCGCTGCCGCAGGAACCCGTTGAGTTCCGCGAAGTCCCGCACCTGTGGCACGGGCACGAAGAAGTTGAGCCGCGTGAACTTCACCAGCCCTTCCACCACGCCCTTCTCGTTGCCACGCCGGATCCGGCAGAAGTGGTGCGCGAAGAGGTAATGGCTCTTGAGCTGGAGGAACCCGTGCGTCAGCCGCCGCTCCTTGCCC
>RFSE01000416.1 GCA_009924135.1 Pseudomonadota bacterium
AGAGTGCTAATTAGACAGAGTGCTAATTAGACAGAGTGCTAATTAGACAGAGTGCTAATTAGACAGAGTGCTAATTAGACAGAGTGCTAATTAGACAGATCGCTAATAAACAGATCTGATACTCAATAAAATGCTCATTACGCTAGACGACCTAGTCCGTAAATATGGCGTGGAGCTAAAGGGAGTTCTGCACGTCGGCGCCCATCTCTGTGAAGAGATTGGCGAGTACGAGAAATACATCAAGCGCGACCAGGTTCTCTGGGTGGAAGCGCTGGCCAGCAAGGTCGCAGAGTCAGAGGCACTGTACCCCGGAATCTTGATCGAACAGGCAGTGGTCTCTGATCAGGCGGGGCTTGCGGTATTCCACCAGGCCAACAACGGCCAGTCGTCGTCAATGCTGCAGCTGGGCCTGCACCGCTACTTCCACCCGGAGATCTGCTATGTCGATTCGCAGCCAGTGTATACGAGCTTGCTGCGCGACATCATCGCGCGTCGCGGAGTCTCTTTCAACTTCATTAACCTGGACATCCAGGGCGCAGAGCTCAAGGCGCTGAAAGGGATGGCAGAATACCTCCCGAGCGTCGACTACATCTATACAGAAGTTAACTCAGATCATGTCTATATTGGTTGCGCACTTGTACAGGAGCTGGACGCGTTCCTCTCCGAGTTTGGGTTTGAGCGTTTAGAGACTGTCTGGTGGGGAGATGCAAAATGGGGGGATGCCTTCTATATGCGCAAAAAGTAGATGATTCGAATTCTGTTGGCATGGGCTCAGAAAGGCCCACCTCTTCTATGGTCACCAGAGCGAACTCGGGGGCGGCCGCGTGCGGCCGGTGGGCGCCGACGTTGCAGGGGTCTTCTTGGTGGGCCGCGCCGGGCACGAACCCGTCGCTTTTTACGACCCCCCGCATGACGACCAGCCTCCTTAACACGAACGCGACAGTGTCGCCCCTTTTGGGGAGGGTGACCATGCGGCAGCCGCCCTTCGACTGGGCGAGTTCCCGCCGGCCGGCGGCAAATTCATTTTCGTAGCGCTCCTGGCTCCACAGGCGAGGGTTCAGCATTACCCGCCATGCGGTGGGTTGCGGTTGACCTTGGGGTTGCATCCGAGATGGCTTCAGAATTGTCGCAACTAATGTTTCAGAATTGACGATATTGTCCCAAAAAACAATTTCAAAAGCGGGCCGGCCTACGCCACCGTCGACATGTACAGCGTGAGCCCCGAGCCGGCGGTGTTCGTGCCATAGATTGCTATCCTGTAGGTTAGTCCGCGCGTGTATGCGTACGGGGCGTCCACGGACAGCGCGGCGGTGGTCCCGCCGGCGACTGGGAGCCACACCGCCCCCGAGAAGTACGCGATGCTCCAGCTGTAGGTGTCGACCGGCGAGCCCGTCGCTGGCGCCCCCCAGGTTGCCGCGAAGAAGGGGCCGGTGCCCGGCCGCCCGGTCGCGACGAAAGTCCCGGCGACCGGCTCGCCCGGCGGGGCCAGAGGCAGCGGCGCCCCCAGCGCATACCAGCTGGCGCCGTCGCTGGCAAGGTACACGCTGGCCCCCGGGACGAGGGGGTGTTGGCGGCGGCCACGCGGCCGCCTTCAGCCAGAATTACGCGCCCGCCGTGGTGGCCGGTGTCTTCACTGCGAGCGGCATCAGCCCTTCACGCTGCTGGCGGGCGCGCCCACCAGCTACCCGATAGGCGTGCCCCTAGATGTTAATGTGAGTGCCCCCTCGTTTTTTAAGCCGCCGCGAGCAGGGCCGCGCCGACGACCAGGCCACGCGCGACCTTGCGCTCTACATCGCCGG
>RFSE01000417.1 GCA_009924135.1 Pseudomonadota bacterium
CCTGCGGGTGAGGGGTGACCGGGGCAATTTGCATGGGCATCCCCCACTCCACCAGCTACTTGCCGCTGCTGGCAACTTTCCAACTGCTTTTTCTAAGTTCACGGGGAAGAAGTAATACCAACTGCGGAAAAAGTTTGGCAGGATGCAGCGAGCTGTGACTTGCGCAGACGTTCTCCTTCCCCGGGAATCGAAGACGGTCAGAAAGATGGGGAAGGACCTGGGTTGCAAAACTCCGCCGAACCCTCTGGCAACGTAGGGTGAGACTCTGTCGAACCCCATCTGCCGACGGAGTCGGCGCGAGCACAACGAGCATCTCGGCCCTCACGCACACGTTCAGAGATGCTCGCTTCGCTCGCACCGCTGCGCGGTATCGACGGCTCGACGGAGTCTCGCCCTACCCAGGCAACGGGACTTCGACCAGAGCTTTCCAGCATTGGTATTACCGCTGCGCCGTCTTCGCCGGGCCCGTGCCGATGCAGAAGAGGTGCTTGTCGCCGCGCAGGTAGAGGCGGCCTTCGCTGATGGCGGGCGAGGCGTAGGTGGGTTCGCCCAGTTCGTTTTTGGAAACCAGTTCGTAGGTCTTGCCCGGTTTCACCACGTAGGCCACGCCGTCGTCGTTGAGGAAATAGACCAGGCCGTTCGCCGAGACGAGCGAGGCGTGGGTACGCCCTATCTTCTCGGACCAGAGCGGTTCGCCGGTCTTGGCTTCGAGGCAGTTGGCGTGGCCCTGATCGCCCACGACGAGGAAGTAATCGCCTTCGCTGATCGGCGAGGGCACGTAGGACACCAGGCTGGCCTTCGTTTGATGCCAGGCCACCTGCGGATGCGTGAACTCCGCCTGATGATAGATGTCGCCCAGATTACCGCTGCCGGTGTGGCGCAGGCCCAGCAGGTGGTGCTGCGGGAAGCCGGCGGTGAGGAAGAGCAGGTCGGCCTTTTCGTTGTACACGAGCGAGGCAACGTATTGTTCGGTGGGGCCTTTGAGATACCAGTGCAGCTGGCCGGTATCGGGATCGTAGCTGGCGGTGGACTTGTCCCCCGCAATGACCATCTGGGTGCGGCCCGAGAGCTGGCGGATGAGCGGCGCGCAGTAGCTGCGCGTGTGGTTCGCGCGCGGAACCTTCCAGAGCGTCTTGCCGGTGGCCTTGTCCAGCGCGGCGATGTAGCTCTCGCCGTCGTGGTCGCCGTTCACGATGACCTTGTCATTGTGCAGGATGGGCGAGGTGCAGAAGCCGTGGACGCTTTTGAACACACCCGGGCGCACGAGCCATTGCTGCTTGCCGCTGAAATCGTAGGCCGCGACGACCATGTCCTGCACGTCGAGGAAGGCCACGTAGACCAGCTTGCCGTCGGTGGCGGGCGTGCTGGAGGCGTGGCTGTTCTCGCGATGCTTCTTCTCGAACGGCGACTTCACGACGACCTGTTCCCAGAGGACTTTGCCGGTCGCTTTATCGAGGCAGATCAGGTTGCGGCCCTCGGTCTCCGCGACCGCACCGACGGTGAAGAGCCGGTCGCCCCATGTGATGGCCGAGGCGTGCCCGCCGGCGAGCGGGGTCTTCCAGAGCACGTTCTCGGTGCCGCTCCATTTGACGGGCACATTCTTCTCCATACTGGTGCCATCGCCGCGCGGGCCGCGCCAACCGGGCCAGTTCTCGGCGAGGACGGGAAACGCGCAGACGGCCAGCAGCAAGGAAGACAGGAGCTTCATGTGGCAATGATGGACGGACCGGAGCGCTCCAGATTCAGGGCGAGGAAGGGAGGAAGATATTAATCAGGAAAGCAGGAAGGCAGGAAAGGAA
>RFSE01000418.1 GCA_009924135.1 Pseudomonadota bacterium
GTGCGCAGCTCATGGCTCATCGTCGCCATGAAATTGTCCTTCAGGCGGGCCGCCTCCTTCAGGAAGGCATTGGCTTCCCGCAGTTGAGCCTCCGCCGCCCGCCGTTCGGCATTGCCCCGGAACACGGCGAGCCATCCGCCGGGATGCCCCCGCCGCAGGGCCAGCTCAAACTCGTGCCGTCCGCCATGGGCATCCTGCAGCGTGACATCCAGCCGATGTTCCGGGGCATGCTCATGCGTCAGATTGTCCATGATCCGCCTGACGGCCTGAGCATCGGCCTCGGACAAGTAGGCCCCCAGCAGTTGGCCGCGTGCCGATTCCAAAGGGTATTTCAACCAGCCGGACCAGCTGCGGTTTACGAATGTGATCCGGCCGTCGGTATCCAGCTCCACCACGATGTCGTGGAGGTTGTCCACTAGACGCCGGTAACGTCCCTCATAGGCTGATATCTGCTCGATCAGCCGGGTCTGGATCTGAACGCTTAGTTCCTTGTCGAGTTCCATCAGGTGGCCGCTGGCAGGAGCTCCTTGACCAGGTGGCCGCTGGTCTGGACTGCCGCGTAGAGCGGGAACACCTGCTGGCAATAGAAATCCTCCTCCACGCGCGTCCGGCCGCATGTGCAGTCGGACAGGATCGTCACCCGGTAGCCCCGCTCGTGCGCGGAACGCGCCGTGGAATCAATGCATACCGAGGTCACGGCCCCTGTGAGCACCACATCCCGGATCCCCCGGGCGCGGAGCGTCTCGTGAAGATGCGTCTCCGCAAACGCGTTGAGTCCCCGCTTGCCCGGTATTTCCAACACGCGGTCTCCCAGCGCTGCCAGATCCCGGTGCGTTCCGGCGCCGAGGGTGCCCTGCTTGAATGCTCCCGTTTCCTTGACCAGCTTCAGGATGCCGACCGGTTCGGTAAGCTCGCGATAGTCCGGTGTGAAGATGATCGGCGTGGCCACGAACAGCGTTGGGCCGGCTTGCAGCTTGCGGAGCAGGGTGATGGTGCGGTGCAGCACGGCCGCCGTGTGGGCCGGATCCTCCAGGGCCCCGCGTAGGATGCCCTCGGGATGAAAGTAGTCGTTTTGAAAACCAATCAGCAGGATCGCGGTGGTGCTTGGAACTTTCATAACTGACAACCGAAGAATTAAAACAGCTTCCGATTGACTCGTCAAAGGACAACGCGCCACCCGTTGGCACACAATTTTCAACGAGTGGCGCGGCCGGCCCAACATGGGTCGGCAAATTGATGAACGCCCCGTTCTATTGGACGTTGATGGTCAGGGTGGCAGTGCTGGTCGAGCGCGCCCCTGCCTTGTCCACCAGGCCGAAGGTGAAGACGTAGCTTCGGGCCACGGTAGCGCTGAAGGTCATCGGATTGCCCACCAAATATGGAACTGGGAAACGGCCGGCGAACGGGGGCACGGTGATGCCGTTGATGCTCACCGTAAAGTCCCGGCCATAGTTCGAGCGGTTCACATTCGTGATCACGGCGGCGGCCAAATCCTTTGCCAGCGCCGTGTCATTGGGGTCTGTGTTGCCGGTCAGCAGGTCGACTGTGATGGGTTGGTTAACTGTGACGGTTCGTGTGATGTTAGCCGGATTGTTGGGCGGGAGGTTCTGCACTGGCGGGGTGGTTGGGGTGGGCGCGGGGACTGGGATTCCCACAGCAACCTGGACCGTATTGTAGGCACCGTAGGAGGAAACGATGCCAACTTCGTTGGGCACCGCTGCCAATCCAGTGAGATTCAAAACCCCGTTCTGAAAAA
>RFSE01000419.1 GCA_009924135.1 Pseudomonadota bacterium
CGGCCGCCACATCGTCTGCGTCAACGGGCGCACGACCCGGATCCTGGCGGCGCTGGTGCTGCTCGACTGGGACCGCCGCAACTGGGGCGTCAAGACCCTCGAGCAGTTCAAGAATGACGCGTTCGCCCGCGCCGCCGCCGTGATCGCCCGCGTCGCCAAGGAGGCCGCCGCGGGGCCCGACTCTGGCCTGCGCGCGGCCGCCGCCGCCTGGCAGGCGGCGACCCCCGCCGCCCTCGCGGCGGCCGGCGCGACCGACGCCGACTCCGAGCGCCTCGCCGACGCGATGCGCGCGGCCGTCGCCGCCGACGTCGACGCCCTCGCCCGCGAGAGCGGGCTCGCCCTCGCGCCGCCCGTCATCGACGCCGTGAAGCTCGAGGCGCAGGCAGCGGTGGCGTAAAATTGGAAACTTGGAAATTGAATTTTTTCCCCAAAGGCATTGTAACGGATGGCCTTGCTTAACCGTTGCTCGCTTGAAGAGTTTAACCAGAAAACGTTTCTACTGGACGAATTGTTGGCGCGCCTTCGCGCAACGCCAACGGACAGGCTATCGGACCAGTATCGTCGTTTTATAGAGTGGGTCGAGATAGAAGTCGAGCGGTGGCTGACGCGTGCCGCGAAAGTCAAGCTGGCGCAGTGGCTGGATGAGGGGGACAAGGATAATCCGCCGTGGACCCGGCTGGCGGCCCCGGTCCCTGCCGCCAACCTCGAAGCGTTCGTTGCCGATGCGGCCGCCCGCTTGCCGCCCGACGCCCGCCCGGCGTTCGTGTCCGACTTCGTCGCTTCGGCCGCCTTCGAGGTGAAGAGGTTCGACGTCCTGGCTGTGTTTGTTGCTAAGTACCCCGCTGCCGCAGCTGCCGCTCCTGCCGTTATTGCTATCGTCAAGTAATCCGGGCCCGCGCTCTTTTTACGGCCTGTCTGCGGGGCTCGGCCGCGGCTTAGACTTCTCTTGCGACAGCTGGCGCATGCCGCCCCACTCTGCCGCGTAATTGCCGGCGGCGGCCTCAGCTTCCAATATCTTGTAAATCTCGCTGGGGCTCACAGCCATCTTACTGGCGACTTCGGCGATCCACCCGGGGTGGAGCGCCCCTGTCTCGGTGTAGGCCGCCGGCACCTCTGTCACTGTTTTTCTGAATCTTTCTTGCGGCGATTCTGCCGGCGGGGCCGCTGGCGTCGCCGCGCCGTTGGTTGGGGGCAAGCTGGCGGCCGCGCCGCCAGCAGTGCCGCCAGCAGTGCCGCCAGCGGGCTTGCCCTCAACCAACAGCGGGCCGACGCCGCCGGGCGCCATATTCGCCAGATGGGCGCCCATCGGGTGCATGCCCATCTGGACAACATTCGCCTTATCCATGCGGTAGTGGATGGGCAGCGCCATGCGCGCTTGGCCGACCCCGACCCCAACTCCGAGTTTGCTCTTGGGCGCCGGGGGTTTCTCGATCTGCGCAGAGGCCCCGTCGAACAGCACTTGTGTGGCCTCACTTAGCGGCAGAAACGCCCAGCCGTTCTTGGTGAGCGCGCACGCCTGGTCTGTGCGCCTGGGGTTTAAGTAAACGTTCCGCGCCTCTGGCGGGAGGTGCGCGCGCTTTACCACCTCCATTAGCGCCCGGACCATTTCGCCGGTCCGGGGGACGTCCATCGGCAGGTCGCAGAGGGCGGCCTCGATATCGCTCTCCGTGACAGAGAGGGGCGCGCCCCATGGCGCGATGTTGACTGTTACGTTTACGTTGTTTACGTTGTTTACGTTGTTTACGTTGTTTAC
>RFSE01000420.1 GCA_009924135.1 Pseudomonadota bacterium
GTTCGGGGCGCTTCAGGAAAGTTTGCGGGCGATTCCGTGGCGCGGCGGCGAATACAGGAGTCAAATTCTGAAACAGGGCGTTTTTTGACGGTCTGCTAAACGTCATCTGCCAGGCGCAGCCGCTGCGGCTGGTCTCCGCGACACAGCCGCGCTCCGGAAGATTTCGTTCCTGGGTGCAGTGTCCAGATACTCCCGATGGGACCGCACTTCCGAACAGCCCGTTGATATGGCAGCCCACCCATGCGAATATGGGTCGCCACATCATTAAGACAACCATCGAAATCGCCGATGATCTTTTCGAGCGCGCCCGGGGCCTGGCCCGCAAGGAAAAGACGACGTTCCGCCGTTGACTGAGCGGGGCCTGCGGCTGGTGTTGCAGGAGGAACATGTCAAACCGGGGAAGCTGCCGCCGTTGGTCACCGTGCGAGGGAAGGGGCTGATCGACCAGTTCAAGCACGCTTCCTGGGACACCGTCCGCGATGAAATCTACCGGGGGCGGGGCGCGTGATTGCGGTGGACACCAACGTGCTCGTCCATGCGCACCGGGAGGACAGCGAGTTTCACGTGGCATCCTGGAATGCAAGAAGCTGAACTGCGCCCAGTAGCTTGGCTTGCTTGGCCCCAGGCATTGACTCTACCAAGAAAGGCATCATGATGCCTGCGTGAGAACCACTTTGACGCTTGACCCGGATATTGCCGCCAAAGCGAGGCTGGGGGCGGCCCGTTTGCACAAGCCCTTCAAGGAAGTGATCAACGCCGCTCTGCGCGTCGGACTGGATGAAATCCTCGCCCCGCCGGCCGCCCAACCCTATCGCACCCAGGCGCGGCCAATGGGGCTGCGCCGGGGCTTGAGCTATGATAACATCGCCGAGCTGGTCGCCAACGCCGAGGGGGAGGGCCATTCATGATCCTGGTGGACGCCAATCTGCTGCTGTACGCCGAGGACAGCCTGTCCGAACACCACGAAGCTGCGCGGACCTGGTGGGATGCTCAACTCAGCGGTTCGGAGCCGGTGGGATTATGCTGGCCGGTGGTGAATGCCTTCATCCGCATCGGCACCAACGCCCGGCTGCATCAACACCCGCTCACGCTCAAGGAAGCCATTGAGCGCGTGCAGAGCTGGTTCGATCAATCGTGCGTGCGGCTCGTCCAGCCCACTGACCAGCATTGGGCCATTTTCCAGCAGATGCTGCGCAGTGGAAAAGCGGTCGGCAACCTCGTCTCCGACGCCCACCTCGCAGCGCTGGCCGTGGAGCACAACTGCGTGCTCTATTCCACCGACGCCGGTTTCTCCCGCTTCCGTGGCCTCAAATGGAAGAACCCGGTGGCAGGATGAATCCAGCCACTGATTATTTCTGTGATGGTGCCAGCAGAAGCAGGCGCCGGGATTGATGCAACCAGCCGCTGGCGACGGACGCGCTCTGCCGCCTCAATCCTCTGGCGAACTCCAACGCGGGCGGCGTTTTCCCCTCTCCCAGCGGGAGAGGGAAAGGGTGAGGGAGAGCGGTCACGAAGTATCCCTGACGGACCGGCTTATCCAGATTCCCCACATTTTGTCCGTCCCCATGAACCAGGTGGACGCCGGGTCAGGGGACCCGGCCTACAGGGGCGGGGTTGTAGGCCCGGTGCTCCCACCGGGCGTAATGCCAAACATCATAAAGATTCGGTAACTCGCCTCCGTTGCACGCCTTCTCCCTCACCCCGGCCCTCTCCCCAGGGGAGAGGGGGAAAGTCAGCCCGCC
>RFSE01000043.1 GCA_009924135.1 Pseudomonadota bacterium
TCCTGCCGTGGTTTGCGTCGTCCCAGTGCCATGCTCACCATGGACGCGCCGCATTGTTCGCGCGTTACAGGAGGAAACGATTTTTAACAGGCTGTTAGCGGCCAGTCCATGCCTCGTTCTTTGGTCCCCATGCAACCCACCTCTAGCAATCCACACCGTTCATCCAACCAGTCGAGCGCCTGGCCGGGAAGCTGTGCGCTGCTGACCGCCCTGCTCGGCTCGCTGACTCCGGGCGTCGCCCAGGATCAGCTCTTCCAGCCGGCCCAGCTCAAGAAGGAGATTTCCACCAACGCCCCTTCCAGCAATTCCCTGACGGAAGAGTTGCGCTGGCTGAAAGCGGAACGGGTTTTGATCACCACTGTATCCAAGCGACCCGAGGATCCGTTTGCCGCATCCGCAGCGGTTTCCGTCATTTCGGGCGAAGACATTGTGCGGTCGGGGGCGCGGACTTTGCCCGATGCGCTGCGACTTGCCCCTGGCATCAGCGTTGCACAGGTGGACGCGAGCAAATGGGCCGTGGGAGCCCGCGGGTTAAGCGACATTTTCTCCAACCGACTGCTGGTGCTGGTGGACGGACGCACGATCTATTCACCCGGTTTTGCCGGAGTGTTCTGGGCGGCACAGGATGTGTTGATGGAAGATGTGGATCATATCGAGGTGGTCCGCGGACCGGGCGGCACCATGTGGGGGGCGAACGCGGTAAACGGGGTCATCAACATCATCACTAAAGACACGCAGAAGACGCAAGGCACGTATTTCAGTACCGGCGGTGGAACTCAAGAACGGTTTTTCGGCGAAGTGCGCCAGGACGGGCATATCACTGACGAGCTCACCGGTCGTGTCTACTTCAAATATTCGGACCGGGGCGAGCATCCGACCGGCACCGATCGCTGGGACTCCACGCAAGGCGGCACACGCTTGGACTGGCACCTGCCGGAGACGCAGTTCACCCTCCGGGGCGACCTCTTCAACGTCAACACGCGTGATACCTTTCTGCGGCCAACCGTAACGGCCCCCTATTTCACACCGGAACAGCAAGCGATTCTCTATTCAGGTGGAAACGCACTCTTCCGCGCAGAACATGATTTCAGCCCGGACTCGCAAATCCATTTTCAGACCTATTACAGTTCATTCCGGGAACACCGGTTTGATGTCCAGACCGAGAAACTGGCAGATGTTGAGCTTCAGCACTACTTCGACATCCAGGACTGGTGGAAGGTCATGTACGGAGCCAATTACCGTTACCTCCCTACCGACAGCCGGAATAACAACTACTTCACTTACAGTCCCAATCGGCGGGATCAGCAAATCATCAGCGGCTTCGCACAGACCGACTTCCTGTTCTTTGCCGAACGCTTGAGATTGACGCTCGGCAGCAAGTTTGAAGCAAACGACATCACGGGGCTGGAACCCCAGCCCAATGTGCGACTGGCCTGGACGCCTGATGAACGTCAGACAGCGTGGGCCGCATTTTCAAAGGCCGTCCAAATCCCCTCGCGGGCCAACACCGACCTGACGGTCCCGCAATTTGGGCCGGTCGGCACGGCCTTCGGCCTGCCGGTCATGGGCCAATTCACCGGCTCACAAACCCTTGGAGCTCAGGAGTTTACGGCCTACGAGCTTGGCTACCGGCTACGACCGCGAGAGAACCTCACTGTAGATGCTGCCGCTTTCTACAACATTTACCGCAACTCGTTCGGGTCCATGACCGGAACGCCCACTTTTATCCCATTGCCGTCGCCGTACCTGTCGCTGCCCATCGGTTCAGATAATTCAGCTGCGTTCAACTCCTATGGCACCGAACTCTCTGCGGAATGGACGGCGACCGAAGGATGGCGACTGATTCCAAGCTACTCCTTCATCAAAACTGACCTTGACCGGGGATCGCCCCTGGACCAGCTCCAGTCCACGCCCCAACAGCAACTCGGCCTGCGTTCCTCCATGAACCTGCCCCACAACTGGAACTTGGACCTGGGGTTGCGTTTCGTGGATCGAGTTACCGCCAACGGCGTCACCATTTCCAGTTACGAGACGATGGACGCGCGGCTGGCATGGCGTCCGCACCCGAACTGGGAAATCGCCGTGGTTGGGCGGAATCTGTTCGCGCCGCAGCATTTCGAATATTCGACGTCAGGGGTAAATCCGACCCAGGCCACCCCGGTTCCACGGGAAGTTTACGCTCAACTCACCGCACGCTTTTAACCTAAACCTCACCACCATGTTTGCCGTCGCATCATCTCCTCAATCCATTGATCCGGGGCAGTTAATGGCCAACCTTGGCGGCTACCTGTTCTGGACCCTCGCTTACGTGCTGATCCTCCGCCGGGCATTTCTGGACCGCTCGTTCGGCATCCCCATTGCTGCCCTTTGCGCCAACGTGTCCTGGGAGACGCTCGCATCGTTTTTCCTTGGGTTCCCCAAAGGGCCACAGATCGGGAACATCATCTGGCTCGGGCTCGACTTGTTGATTCTCTATACCTGCCTGCGGTTCGGTCCGGAGGATTTCACGCAGCCAGATGTTAAAAAATGGTTTCGTCCCATGGTCTTGTTCGGTCTCGGCGTGATGCTGTGGGCGGAGTCCGCCTTTGTCTTCGGTTTTAATGACCCCTACGGTGTCCACGCGAGCTGGGTCAACACCTTCGTGGTGAGTGCCCAGTTGCCCGCGATGTTCTGGCGGCGGGACAACCTCAAAGGACAATCCTTTTATATCGGCCTGAGCATCCTTCTTGGGGACATCAGTGGTTACTTCATGATCGTCTACGGGGCCGAGGAAATGCCTGGGCGCATCCACATGAACCTGATGAACGCGCTGTTCGCCGGCATCCTCTCCACCAACCTGCTTTATGTCACTTTGCTCTACCGACGCTGCATGCGCGACGGTTTAAACCCCTGGAAGAACTGGTAGCCAGCACGCATCCGGCGGCGAGGAGCACGAACGGCAGGACTATGAAACAATGCTGCTTGATATTTGGGGTCGCCGGCTGGCTGCGAATCGAAGCCGCCATCTGTGCCCTGATCGCGTTGGGAACTTTCTTAGTTCCGGACATCCTCATTCGTTTCCTGGCGCAAGCCCCTCTGGGCAGCCTGGCGGGCTGGATGGATGTGGTGGTGCTCGTCAGGACCGTGGGGGTCCTGCATCTGGCCATGGCCGCCATTCATTTGATGGCAGGCAGTGCGCCAGCCAGTCCCTCATTGCGCTGGCTGGCTGGCACCCTCCGCGTTTTGACCGGAGTCGCCCGATGGCACATCCTGGTGGCATTACCTTCCGTACTCGCGTGGGGAGCTTGGATTGAGCTGGGCATGATGGAGCTGACGCTGGCAGCGCTCCTACGCACACCCGCTGCGGCCACACCTGTCGGACCCGCAGTCGCCCTGCTCGCAAAATTTCCCCGGTTGAGGCTGGGGCTATGGGGCATTGGACTGGGCATTGCTTTGTGGTGCGGATGGCTGGTTTATGCACACCTGGTGCGTTCGCCGGGATCAGAGGTATTTGTTACCGAAGCAGAGCATTTTAAATACGGCGGCCTCACGAATGAAAAAGTGCGGGGTCTGCCGCTTTATATTTTCGAGGCTTTGCCGGAGGTTTTCTCCGACAAGGTGCCGGGTACCAATGGCTGGCAATCTTTCGGCCTCATCCAGGAACCCAACCGGCCAGGTCCGGTGGGCTGGAGCGTCCGAACCAATGGCTATCCGCACCTCCTGCCCAATTGTGCGCTCTGTCACACTGCCACCTACCGCGTCGGAGGGGAGGCCACGCCCCGGCTGATCGTGGGCGGCGTCACCCTCCAGCTGGATTTTCAGGCACTGCTCCAATTCCTGTTTGCGTGCGCCCATGATGCACGCTTCACCGATGGCACGTTGCTGGCCGTCATTCAACGGCGGCACTCGCTGGATGCCGTGGACACGGCGCTTTACGGCCGGTTGCTCATCCCGGTCACGGCGGGGGCGCTGCAACTGGCCGGTCAGGACTGCGGATGGATGAACCGGCAGCCGCCTTCCGGTCCGGGACGTTTCGACGCGGGGGCGCTGCTCAAGTTCAACTTGCTGCGGTTGCCGTATGACGGGGCGATCTCAACCAGTGACATGTTGCCGATCTGGAACCGGCGTGCCGAACAGGGCCGATGGCAGCGCTGGACTGGGGGGGGGACCAATGTGCATGAGGAGATGATGCTGAGCGCGGGCTCGCTCGCGGCACTCGTGCCGATGCTGTTCGATGAAGCCAGCTTTCAGCGAATCGCAAAGTTTCTCGAAACCCTTTCCCCGCCCAAATATCCCTTGCCAGTCGCAGCTGATTTGGCTGCACAGGGAAAATCGGTTTTCACTGCGCGTTGTCTCGAATGTCATGCGGCGGAGGGGATTTCCGTACACGGACAGTTAACCGCTCAGCGAGAACTGGGAACGGATCCCGAAGTTCTGCAAGCCTACGATGCCCGCACCGTGGCCGCGCTCCACGCCCTGAAAGAAGCGCCGCTCCGCTACCCTGCACAGCAACAGACCGATGGTTACAAAAATGTCTCCCTGACTGGGCTGTGGGCGCGGGCACCCTACCTCCACAACGGCTCCGTCCCGACGCTTTGGGATTTGCTCCTTCCGCCTGAAAACCGGCCGGAAACCTTCGTTCGTGGGGGCAATGAGGTGGACGCCACCCGGTTGGGATTCATAGCCGGAGCAGCTGGCACGCAGGGCAAACCGTTCCTGTTCGACACCCGCCTCCGCGGGAACAGCAATCGCGGCCATCTTTATGGCGTGGACCTGCCGGAGGCGGACAAACGCGCGTTGATTGAATTTCTCAAAACCCTATGAGTGACACTCCCAATCCAGGTTCGCGACCACCGAGCAGGCTCCGCAACCTCGGCCTGACGATCGCCGCCGTGACGGCGGCGGCCCTGCTGATTCCCTCCGTCCGCCACGCCATCCTCAGTCACTTCATCCACGATGAGAAGAAGCTGGAGGCGGTTCAAGGGGTGGTTGAAAAGCTCATCACTGCCGAACTGGCGAACAAGCCCCTCCCGGGGATGAAGCCGGTGCCCGCTGACCTTCATATCGTACCCACCGGGTTCCCCGACCATGTGACCCGTCAGACCTGGCACCGCACGCCCGAAGGCAGCGATGCCTTCCCCGTCGCCCTGTTCCGCGCGCTCACCGATCCGACCACCGGCCGGCCCATCATCGAGAGTTTCGAACGTTATGGTCTCATCCCCGCGCCCGATGATGACACCGGTCTGCCGGTCGGCTTCTCGCACATCAAGACCCCGCAGCATGATTTTGTGATGACGGGCATCAACTGCGCCACCTGCCATACCACGCAGATGACTTACCGGGGCAAAACGCTGCACATTGACGGCGCCCCGAACCTGTTGGATGTGGAGGCCTTTTTCCGGGGCGTGCTGGGCGCCCTCGAAGGCATCCTGAAAGAAACGCCGGAAGAACGGGCGAAGTTCATCTTCCGTTTCGCGTATTACAACGCCATCGAACTGGAGAAAATGCGGACGGCCGGCAAACTCCCGGACGCCTACGCCCCGGCCACCCGGACGCCCCAGCAGAAACACGACGAGACCCTCGCCTTCCTCCAGACCCGGCTGGAAAGCGCCCGGACCATCATCAAATCCTTCGCCCAGCAGACCGCCGCCGGTCCGGCCCGGGCGGATTCGTTTGGCATCATCCGTAACATGCTCATGACCGAGGCGGTGCTCGGGGCTCCGGGAAATTTCCAGCCGATGACCGCACCGGTAAGCATGCCGCATCTGTTCGGCTTTGGCAGCTTTACGAACCTGCACTGGGACGGCAATACGACGACGGGAGTGGATCGCAACTACGCCCAGGCCATCGCCCTCGGCGCCGACTTTGATCCCAAGACCTTCGTTTCCTCGGCACGCCCTTACGACCTCTACAAAATGGAACACACCGGCCAGTTGCTCACCGCCCCGAAGTGGCCGGCGGAGATCTTTGGCCCTTTGGACAACGCAAAAGTCGCCCGGGGCGAGGCCCTCTTCCGCAGCCAGGGTTGTGTGACCTGCCACAGCCGGGAAACGTGGACCCCGCTGGAAATCATCGGCACGGACCCGAACCGGCTGGTGAACTACGCCCTGCCCGTCAACGTGGCCGGGGGCCGCACCGAAAGCTATGCCACCAACCTCTACAAGTCGGCGATCGCCGTGAAGCTCAAGGCTTACGCCGACAACAATATTCCCCCGGCGGAACAGAAGAAAATGGATGCGTGGCATGAGGGCGTGACCCCGGCCTGGCTGCACACGCTGGACCTTGGCTATTTCACCCGCCCCCTGCGCGGCCTCTGGACCAGCGCCCCCTACCTCCACAACGGCAGCGTCCCGACGCTGTGGGATCTCCTGCAACCGGCCAGCCAGCGGCCGAAAAAATTCGCCGTGGGTCACCGGGAATTTGACCCGGTCCGGGTCGGCTATGCCGCCAACCCGGCCGTCGTGAAATGGGAACTGGACACGGCCCTCAGTGGCAACCGCAACACCGGCCACGAATATGGCGTCCTCCTGACGGAGACGGAGAAGTGGGACCTCATCGAGTACCTGAAGACGCTTTGATCAGCTGCATTGGTCAGAAAAATTTGAACTCATGCCAACTGCGCGAATAGTTTGGCAAGAGGCAGCGAACTGTGGCTCGCACAGCCGTTCTCCCGCCCCATCAACCGAGGTTTTGGCAGGAACATTTGGGGCAGGAAAATTGGGAGGAAAAATCTTCCTGCCCTCAATCCGGTTTGTCCGCCGTAGTTCAAGGTGCTTGAGGGACCTTCGCCGCCGCTCGCTTTCAGGCTGTTCAGCAGTTGCATTGATCAGAAAAATGGGGGCAGAAAAATTTCCATTCAGATCCTTCCCCATCTTTCTGCCCCTCTTCGATTCCCGGGGAGGGAGCACGCGTCCGTTAGTTCATGGCGGGAATTCGATCTGAGCATTCCAGTAATCCCACATGCCGCAGTCAGGATGCACCGCGAACCACCCGAACCACGCGAAAACAAAGGTCCAAAATCAAATTGAACCGCTGCAAATCATTTCACCCACGCGGTGAAGCACAAACTTTTCCGAACCCCTTTTCCGGTTCGCGTATTTCGTGTATTTCGCGGTTTCAATTGCGGGTTCCAGGTTCAAACGGGGCGGACTGACCCCAGTAGTTTCCATCCGTGTCCATCGGTGTTGATCCGTGGTTCTTCCCTCCCAACTGCGGGTTTAGGTCATGTACCACCCGGCTGGTCCCGCCGCCCCGTAAGCAGCCAGGCGGTCAGATCCCCCTTGCCCTTGACCTGGACGAGTTCACGCCGGATGAAATGGTACTGGCTGGCAATCCGCCGGTGCGTCGCCTCGCTCACCTGGATGGTCCCGGTCACCCCATGTGATTCCATGCGGCTCGCGAGGTTCACCGTATCCCCCCAGACATCGTAGCTGAACTTGTTCCGGCCGATCACGCCCGCAACCACGGGACCGCTATTGATACCGATGCGAATTTGGAGGGGAAACGCACCGCCTCCGAAACGCTCCTCGACCGCGTGAATCATGTTCAAGGCCAGCTCGGCGATGGCCTGGGCGTGATCCGGACGCGGGATGGGCAGGCCGCCGACCACCATGTAGGCATCCCCGATGGTTTTGATCTTCTCCAGTCCCTGCGCCTGCGCGAGGTGGTCAAACGTCGTGAACAACTCATCCAGCAAGTGCACCATCTCCGTACCGCTGATGCGCGCACTCAACTCCGTGAAGCCCACGAGATCGGCAAACAGAACGGTGACTTCGGGCAAATGGTCCACAATGGTGGACTCGCCGGCCTTGAGGCGGTCGGCGATGGCCCGGGGCAGGATGTTGAGCAGAAGCGCCTCGGACTGGGCCTGCGCTTCGCGGACCTGGCGCAACAGGTCCTGCTCCTTGTCCCGAAGCCGTTTCTTGTCGAGGCACGCACCGATGCGGGCGCGCAGCAGGATCGGATCAAAGGGTTTGGTGAGGTAGTCCTCCGCGCCGCCTTCGATGCACCGGACGAGCGTGTCGAGATCGTCAAGGCCGGAGATCATGATGACGGGGAGATGCCGCAGGGCGACATCGGCCTTCATCGCCGTGAGCACCTGATGCCCGTTCATCTCCGGCATCAAGATGTCGAGCAGCACAAGGTCGAAGGCGTGCCGCGCCAGCAGGTCCAGCGCACGGCGGCCATTCTCGGCAAGGACCACGGTGAACCCTTCGCGGCTGAGCCGTCGCGTGAGCAGGGCGCGGTTGGATTCGGTGTCATCCACGACCAGGATGGTCCCGGAAACTGAAGGTCCGGCCTCGAGGCGCGTGAGGAATGTGGTGTCTTCGCTGCCGGCGGCGACCATCACGGCGGCGGCGGGCCGGTGGAAGAAGACGGTTTCACCCGAACCATCGGCATTGCCTGCATCCTGAGCCAGCCCGTCGAGGGCGGACAACGCCGGCTCGAACATGCTGGCCAACAGTGGCGGGGCCTGCTCGCCGACGTTGATGGCCGAGTCGCGAATGCGGACCAGGTCTTCCAAAAAGGGCTGGCCCGGCAACTGGGCGCACCGGGCATGGAGCGCGGTGGCCGCACCGGCAATGTCCTGGGAGAATTGTTGCAGGGCGCGACCGAGTTCATCGCTGGCATCGGGCCGGGCCAGGAGGTGGTCGGGAACGAGCGTCTGGTTGAGCTGCCCGAAGATCTCCTCAGTGGCGCGCGACAGGGCCTGCAATTCCAAGATCAGGTCCGGATGCCCCAGCTCCCGGGCTTCATCCGCAAGGATGTCGGCGAAGCCGAGAATTTCACCCAACGGATTGCGCAGATCATGCCGGGCGATGCCGACTTGCTGGGGAATGATGCGCGCGTGGCCCATGAGTACGTCCGCTCAGGCGGCTGGCGCCGGTGGCGCGCCCCCGGTGAGCGCAAGGATCTTGGCAAAGAGGGAGGGAAAGTCGATGGGTTTGGTCTCGTAATCGTTGCACCCCGCCTCGATGGCCCGCTCGCGGTCACCGGCCATCGCATGAGCCGTGAGGGCGATGATGGGAATGCCCGCCGTCGCCGGGTCCGCTTTCAAGGCCCGGGCGGCCGTCCAGCCATCCATGCCGGGCAAACCGATGTCCATGAGGACAAGGTCGGGCAGCAGTTCGCGGGCGGCGATGATCCCCTGCTCGGCATCCTCCCGCAAATGGACATCGTGCTTCTGGGATTTTAACCGCCGGCTGATGATGATGCGGTTGTTCTCGGTGTCTTCGATGACGAGGATTTTGGCCATAGAAAATGGAGTTCAGATGTTCATGGAACCTTGGTGATGTGGCGGCGGATATCGGCCATCACTTCGTTCCGCACACTGGCCCCTTTCTGTAAGATGCTGTTGGTGCGGGCGGCGAGGAACTCGCGTTCCTCGGGCGAAAGCGATTTGGCGGTGAGCACGATCACGGGGACATGCGCCCATTCCTTGCGCTGGCGCAGTTCCCCGAGAAACTGGAAGCCGTCCATCACCGGCATCATGATGTCGAGCAGGATGAGCTGGGGCACGGCCTGCCTCACCAGTTCCAGGGCGCGCAAACCGTTTTCGGCGACTTTGACGGGGAACTTATCGCCTTCGATGATGCGCGACATCATCTCGCGCAAGGTGGGATCATCCTCGACCAGCAGGACGTAACCCTCCGGCGGATAGTGCAGATGCCGGTGCATGACCCGGCTCAAGGCCGCCGAATCCACCGGCTTGGTGAGAAACTCCGCCGCGCCCAGCGTGAAGTCGGCGGCGGCCTCGCCGTCCTGGAGTGCCAGCAGCACCACCGGGATCGCGGCCAGCTCAGGGTCGGACTTGAGCTCGCCCATCACAGACCACCCATCCGCGACCGGCCGGGTGGCATCCAGCGTGATGAGCGCGGGTCGCAGGGAGCGGGCCAGCTCCACGCCTGCGGCCCCGGTGGGAGCGATCCGCAGTTCACAGCCGGTGCCTTTGATCGCCTCACTGACGAGCTGGTGGACATTCTGGTCCGGGCTGAGGACCAGGACCGTCCGGACGGCGGATGCGGCCAAACTGGAAGGCCCCGGCTTCGGCTCGGGTTTACGCACCTCGGCCGGCAGTTCGATGGTGAAGGTCGAACCCTGGCCGATCTGGCTGGTGACGGTGACGGTGCCGCCCATGAATTCGCAGAATTTCCGGGTGATCACGAGGCCCAGACCGGTGCCGCCATATTTACGCGCCGTGGAGGTATCGGCCTGCTGGAAAGCCTGAAACAGCTTGCCCACCTGCTCAGGCGTCATGCCAATGCCCGTATCGCTGATGGCGAAACGGATCCATGGGCTGCCATCCCGGGTGAAGCGTTCAACGTTAAGCCGCACCTCCCCGCCGTCGGTGAACTTGTTGGCGTTGCTGAGCAGGTTCAGCAGGCTTTGCCGCAGTTTGGTGAGGTCGGCGTTGATGGAGCCGAGGCCTTCTGCGGCGGTTATCACGAGGCGGTTGGCCTTGGTTTTTACCAGCGGGGCAAGGGTGTTGCTGACCTCGCGGATGATGTTGGAGACCTCGAAGCGTTCCAGATGCAGCTCCATTTTTTGGGCCTCGATTTTTGAGAGGTCCAGAATCTCGTTGATGAGATTGAGCAGGTGCCGGGCGGAATCCATGATGCGCTGCAAGTCATCGGCGGCCTCGGCGCGCCCGTCGGCCTGCGCGTCGGCCAGCAGCATTTCCGAAAAGCCGATGATCGCCGTGAGCGGGGTGCGCAGCTCGTGGCTCATGCTCGCCAGGAACGCGCTCTTCGTGCGGCTGGCCCCCTCGGCTTCCTGCCGCGCTTCCTCGGCCACCTGGGTCATTTGCGCCAGCTCGCGCGTCCGTTCTTTGACCTTCACCTCGAGCGTGCGATTGGATTCCTCGAGCGCGGCGTAGGTGTGCTGAAGGTTGTCGGCCATCTTTCTAAAGGCATCGGCCAGCACCCCCACCTCATCCTTGGAATGAATGTCGAGCCTCGCCGCCGCACTGAAATCGCCGGTGGCCAGTTGCCGCGCCGAGGCGGTAACCCGCAGCAGGGGCCGCGAGATGAGCCCGGAAAGCCAGGCGATGACCACCATGCCCAGCACGGCGATGCCGCCCGCAGTTTTAAGGCTGCGCGAAAAGACCGCCCTGACCTGGGTGTCCACATCCTGCTGGATTCGTTCCATCTCCTGGTTCAGGACTTTCCGCGAATAGCCCAGCCGCAGCACCCCCCAGCGCCCGTCGCTGTTCTGAATGGGGGCGTAGGCCTCCAGCACTTTCGCACCATCCCGCCAGAAATCGTGCGTCTCCAACCGGGTCTTTTGCGCGACGTCAAGGTCATGCTTGTTCGTGGTGGCCTTGGACTCGCCACCGAAGGCAACGATCACCTTGGTTTGGTCGACGTGGAAGAGCACCCGGGCATTGGTGCTCATCAACATGGCATAATCCATCTGCAGGTTCTGGTGCAAGGCGTTGGTCACCTGTTCAGGAATGGAAGAAAACATGGATCCGGTGACAAAATTGGCGAGCTTTTGGGCCAGTTCAGAGGCCTCAACCTCGCACCGCGCGGTGAACACATCGTTCATGAGCCTGATACGCAGCCTCCGTTCGTCCTCGATCAGCTTCTGGGACGAATCAATCTCAATCCACGAAAGCACGCCCAGCAGGCTGACGATCAAGCCCAGCATCGTGGCCATCAGCTTCCACCGGACGCCGCCACGGATTGTAGCAATCGGATCCATTACTCGCAGGGTGGGCGGAACCGACGACCGGGGTAAAATTCCAGATTCATTAACTGGGTGGCCCCCATTTCAGCGGATGAGGTTGTTAACGGAATTCAAGGCTTCGCGGTTGAGCTCCAAACGGTACCTTTCCACCCGCTGGAGGTTCAAGGTCACCTCTGATCCGGCCGGGGAACTCACCAGCGGGGCACCGGCGTAATCCCGCACCACTTCGGCCGCCTGCCGGCCAATGGTGGGCATATCCGGCGACAGCACCAGGGCCGGCCCCAACCCAACATACACATCCGAATAGGTGAAGACCGGCTTCATCGCGGCGTCGGTCAGTTCAAAATAAAGCCGGGTGGTCGGAATGTTGTCCAGCACCACGGGATCCGGAATGAGCCAGAAGGCGTCCACTTTTTCAGCCAGAAAACCGATGGCGTCCTTGACCTGGGAACGGCGGGTCACGACGCGACCGATGACTTCGATCCCCACTTCCTTGCCCGACGCGACCGCTTGATCAAACCACTGTTTGTTGATGGCCGCGTTGTAAACCACGCCGACGCGCCTCAGTTTAGGAAAGAAATGGCGGAACAGGGTGAGTTGCGCCCCCGCTGGCAATTCGTTGGCAATGATGCGGGTGGTCCGCGGGTTCGGCTTGAGATGCTCATAATTGATCGCCGTGCTCAAAACTTTCGGCCGATCCCGATCCAGCTCCACCGCCAGCTTGTAGGCATTGCCGCCGATGCAGTAGATGATGCGCGGATTATTGAAGGTCAGCGCCCGGCGCAGACCAGGTTCACCCGCCTTGTTCAGATCCAGTTCGGTCAGCGACCCCGCCCCCAGCGTGTCCTTGAACGCCGCCTGGACTTCGAGATATTTGACCACGGAAGCATCCGAATTGACCACCAGCACGCTGGTCGGTGACGGGACGGCGGCAAGTGTAAGAACTACCGTGACGGCAAGCACGGGCAACGCGGTCAAGACTGCCAGCCATGTTGCCCCCCCGGCAGCGCGCAGTCGCGACCTCAAAATGTTTATCCTTGGTTTCATTGCTTGAGTTGTTTGACTTGCGAGTCCGTGGCGGGAACGAAGGCATCCAGCCCCAAGAGCTGCAGTCGTTCCTTACCCTTGGTACTCTCCCCCATTTTTTGAGAACTTCGATTAACGCATCGCTGGCAGCATCGGCCTTCACCGGGACAACCACGACGGGCCGTAGCCGTTCGCGTCCGTACGCCAGTATTTTAAGCGACTTGTGCCTGGTAGGATTGATTTCGGCATACGCCCCAAGTCCGCTCTCGGTCACTATTGCCCCCTGCGCGGCACCGAACTCCCCAAGGTTCAGGAGCACATCCATATCCTTCGGGACAGGAGAGAAGCCCCTGCTTTCAACGATAGTGCGATAATGCGGGCCGGTCAAATCGGCAAGCAAGTCCGAGATGTAGTCCTCAAAACCGGCGGCGAAGATCGGAAGCCCCTTGAGCGCCGGGATGTCGGTCACCGTATCCCTCGCGCAGAGCACATGTCGCTGCGTCGTTCTTCCTTGAGCCTGCCCGATCAGGGTGGGTCGCCACTGTCCATTTTTTGCAATCCTCGGGTAATGCCAGCTCGACATCAGAAACACACCGCTCCCCGTTGCGAATGCCTTCTCAAAGGCGGCGCGATCACCATAGGGCTTGAACTTGTGCCCGCCCACGTTTGCGAAGTACGAATCGAACTCGCTCTTCAACGTGTTGAAATTGTTTAAGCGCGTCTCGGGGGTATAGAAGTGGAGGGTGGCCCCGGTTGCCTGTGCCCCCGCCCTGCGGATGAAGGGCACGCCCAGACACGTCAACGCCAAGGCCCCGAGGGCTTGGCGACGACTGAACTGGGGACAGCGTTTCATCCGTTATATGAGCGCGGTGATTGTGCCGTATACTAACCGGCCCGCGCAAGCCCGCGTGTGGATCATTTTGGAACGCTTGCCCGGCAGGCACCAAGCTCAGCCCAGCCGGCAATAAGCCGCCAGCCCCTGCAAACCGCCCTCGCGCCCGAAACCGCTTTCCCGATAGCCGCCAAACGGGCTGGCCGGGGCGAATTTGTTGCAGGTGTTCGCCCACACCACGCCCGCACGCAACTGGCTGATCGCCTGGAAAGCCTTGCTGCCCTTGTCAGTCCACACGCCTGCGCTCAAACCATACGGCGTGTTATTGGCCCGCTCAATGGCCTCCTCCGGGGTGCGGAACGTCATCACGCTCAGGACGGGGCCAAAAATCTCCTCCTGTGCGACCCGGTGGTTCAGGGTCACTCCGGTGAGGAAACTGGGCGGGAACCAGTAACCCTTCTCCGAAAGCGTACAGGTGGCCTGGTGCAGTTCCGCGCCTTCGGCTATGCTGCTCTGAACCAACCCGTGGATCTTTTCGAGCTGCGCGCGGGAGTTGATCGCGCCGATGTCCGTATTCTTATCGAGCGGGTTGCCCACTCGGAGGGTCTGGAGGCGCTCTCGCAGCTTCTTGATGACGGCTTTGTAAATACCTTCCTGCACGAGGAGCCGTGAGCCGGCGCAGCAAACGTGACCCTGATTAAAATAGATGGCATGGATGATCCCCTGGACCGCCTGGTCAAGCGGGGCGTCCTCGAAGATGATGTTGGCCGCCTTGCCGCCCAGTTCAAGGGTCAGCCGCGTGGCGCGGACAGCCTTGCCCGTGCTGCGCGCCGCAACCGCCTTCACGATGAGCTTGCCCACCTCGGTTGAGCCCGTGAACGCAATCTTATCCACGTCCGGATGGTTCACCAAGGCTCCGCCCGTTGCGCCCGCACCCGTGACAATGTTCACCACCCCGTCAGGAAGACCGGCTTCCGCGAAAATTTCGGCGAGCCGCATGGCGGTGAGGCTGGTGGTCTCCGCCGGTTTCAGCACGACGGTGTTGCCACAGGCGAGCGCGGGCGCGATCTTCCAAGCGGCCATCAGCAATGGGAAGTTCCACGGAATGATCTGCGCGGCGACCCCGAGCGGGCTGGGTTGTCTTACCGGGGAACGCATGCTTCAACTTGTCCGCCCACCCGGCGTAGTAGAAGAAATGCGCAGCCACCATCGGCAGGTCGAAATCGCGCGACTCCTTGATGGGTTTGCCCCCATCCAACGTTTCGAGAATCGCCAGCTCGCGGGTCTTCTCCTGGATGAGGCGCGCAATGCGATAGAGGTACTTGGCACGGTCGCTCGCAGGGAGTTTGCTCCACACGTTCTCGTAAGCCGTGCGGGCGGCTCCCACCGCACGATCCACATCCACCTCGTCCGCGAGAGCGACCTCGGTGAGCTTCTCCTCCGTCGCCGGGTTGACCGAATCGAAGTATCTGCCTGAATGCGGCGCGACCAACTTGCCACCGATGAACAGCTCGTGACGCTGGGCAATGAGAATGTTTTGGCAGTCTTCCAGCGCGGGTGCGTAATCCCATTTGGCGCCAAAGTTTAGCCGCCGGTCTTTCACCGGCACCGGCTTGGTGGCAGCCGACCCTGCCGACGGTCCAACGCGAGGTTTCGCCGCCGAAGCAGCCTTGGCCGTTTGCGCGAGGGCGCGTGAAATGAGCGAGGCAGAACGGCGGCCGGCAGGCTTTCGTTTGGGCGCAGCTTTCACTGGCACGAGGCTAGCAAAACAACCTCACCTTGCCGGCCCTGAGCCGGAAGGATTCATTAGCCACGGATGAAACACGGACGGAACACGGATGGGGACGAGGTGCGCACGCGTTTCGTCGAAGTTGTACGTCGGCACCAAACGGTGCGGGGTAAGCAGCGGGGCGAGGCAGCCCCTGCACAGTTGGGTCTGTGTTCAATCTGTGTTTCATCCGTGGCTCAACAACTGCATCGTCCAGGCTTGGGCGAAGCCCGGTCGGGCCACATCAGGGTAATATCTCCACGATGCAATCAAACAGCTCGCCCTGTCGCTTCCCGCCGCGCGTGATGTCAAAGGCCACGTGCCGGATGCCCGGTGAAGCGCTCGCATCGGCAGATACCTTCATCATGAAATGCGTAACCGTCTGGGGTGCGACCCGTTCCGTCCACGACTGTGGTCCGGCCCGCAAACCCGGCGGCGCATGCGGCGCAATGACGAACTCGAGTGGCTTGGTCTCGAAGTTCCGTACCTTCACCTTCACCTCAATCGATTCACCCCGCTTAACAGACACGCGATGCGGTTCCGCCCGCACCCAGAAGGGATCGAACCACCAGCGGTATTCCGGCTCGGAACTGAGCGACTTGAAAGCATCACGCATCTCGTAGGCCCAGGTGCGGTAGCGCTCGATGAACTGCGCCGGCTGGTCCATCACGAACGAATGTCCGCCCAGCAGGATGTCCGGCTTGAGCTTCGAAAGATACTCGGCCCCGACGATGTAGCCTTCGTCCAAAATCCCGCTGGTGCGCGAGGACATCGCCTCGTGGCCGTTCTGCTTCGGATCAGCGGGATTGCCGAAAATGTTGTCACCAGTGAACGCCACCCGCCGGCCATCAATAATCCCCGTCAGGCACAGGCCGAACTCCGTCTGTCCCGGCATCCAATCGACCGTGAAATGAAAGCCTTCCCAGTCGAAGGTCTCGCCGGACTTGAAGAGCCGGTCGAACTTGATGCGCTCCACGCCATTGCCATAGGCCTGAATCGGCGCGGCATAGTCGAACGCCTCGGGCCGTTCGCACACTTCCTTCATGCGGTCCAGCGCCCAGAATTGAGTGCCCCAGGTTTTCTTCAAATGCGGGGCCTGGAGAAAGTGGTCGCCGTGCATGTGCGTCAGCACCATGGCTTCGATGGCCTTCAGCCCATGCTTCTGGCGCATCCCTTCCAGGGCCGTTTCGAGGATGTTCGTCTGGATCAGTCCACAATCCACCACCAGTGCCTTACCGCTGTCGGCCAGGATCATGTAAAAGTTCGGCGCGAAGCTCGGGCCGCGAAACTTGTACACATGTTTCGAGACCTGCCACACATTGGGCACGTCCGTCGGTTGCGAGGTCACGTCCTGCGCTGCCGGCGCGAACGACAGCACCGGATAACCGCGCACCAGCAGCCGCTCGAGGCCGAAAAGCTTCTGCTGAAACTCCTGAATCTGCTGCTTCCCATTGGCAATCGGCGGACCATGTGACGGCAGCATCCACGCCGGGTTATACGCGGCGATCTGTCCGCTGCCGTTGGCGATGGCCCAGACACCGGCGGCAAAACCATAATCCCAATCGGTGTCGAACCACGTGTGCATCTTCGCGCCGTCCATCATCACGTCACCGGTGAAGGCCAGCCAACGGCCGCCTTCATTCAGGAAGTAGGACATGCCGCCGGGACTGTTCCCCCGCGTGTCCACGCAGCGGAATTCGCGTCCGCGCCAGGTGAACGTGTCCATTTTCGCGAAGGTCTGATCCAGTTTGATCGGCTCGACCGCAGGCCGAACGTAGCTCGAACCATGCACGGTAAACGGGTCGCCCAGCCGCACGATCATCTTGCGGAAGTTCGCCGGGTTCTCGAACAACGCGCGTTCGAATTCCGGCGCAGCAAGCTTCACGTCCCGGCCCTTCAGTTTGGGCGCGCCCTGGCACTGTTCCCGTTGATGATGTGTGAACAGCACCCACTCCACCTTCTTGACTCCAATCTCGCCGAGGTGATCCAGCACGCTGCCATCCCCAAGATCAATCAACAGCGCCGCCTCGCCATCGCGAATGACGTGAACATTGCACGTGTCAGTCCACGTGAACAGGTTCGGATGGTGCGCAGCATCCGGCTGGGTAAAACGGGGAGCGGCGAGGGCGGGAAGGGCCGCAACGAGGAGAAACAAAGAAAGCAGACACCGCAGAGGCGGGACGGATGCAAAGGGGGCAGTCATGAGGAAAGTCGACGGATGGAGTCGGTGAGGGATTCGGAATTGTAAGTGATCAAACGCCCTACGAGAAAGCCGCAGGGAGGGAGGCTTGGCACCGCAGAGGCGCGACAGACGCAGAGGGGAAGTTCACAAGGCAAGGCGACGGACGGAATGGCCGGGCGATTCGGCATTGAAGTTGATCAAAAGCCCAACAGAGGGCCGGAGGGAGGGAGGCAATGCACCGCAGAGGCGGGACAGACGCAGAGGGGAAGTTCATAAGGTTAGCCGGCGGACGGAATGGGCGAACGATTCGGCGTTGAAGTTGATCAAAAGCCCATAGGGAAGCCTTGCCTGTCGCAGCCGGGACAGCAAAGTGGCTTCATGAAGAGGACCAAGATTGACTACGGACAGGCAGTAAACCGGGACCGTTCCTTCGATCAGTAGTGGAATTTCCGCCGAAGGCAAATCGCGTCCATTGATACGGAGCGGTACCGGGCATCTACATTCAAACGCAATGTTACGCAGACGCAATTCGTGGCAAAAGCACGCCAGATAGGCACTCCGCAGCAGGCCGGTCCCCAACTCACGGTGCACCGCCACCGCAGCCTTCAACAATTCGCCTGACAGCGTATCGAAGCCCGGGTGAGCATTGGCAGGCAAAACAAAGGAAGGTGCCGCCGAAGTTGTCTGCACCAGCCGGCGGATGCCATCTTTTAGCACGGCAACCTCAAAGTTCAGCAACAAGCCCAACGGAAAGAAACCCAGTCGCATGTAGGTTAACAATTGCGCCTCGTGGATCGGGAGTACCACCTCTGCCGTCTTCAACTCGATCGGCAACCGCCCTTCGACCAAAACATCCACCCGAAATCCACAGTCCAACAATACATCCTTGTAGCGGACACTCATGGGCCGCTGACACTCGTGAATAATGCCAGCAGCTGCCAGTTTGATGGACAAAGCGGCCTCGTATACAGCCTCATCCAAGCCAGGTCCAAGTGCGCGATGCACCGCGATTGCCGCCCCAATGACCTCACCGGTCAGGTGATTATCCTGATCAACGTTCATGCTCTTAATTTACTTCGCAGAAGCACGGCCATCACGGGTGCAGAATAGAAATCCGCTTCTCATGTCCTTCCTCTGCGCCTGTCCCGTCTCTGCGGTGTTTTCTCTGTCGGGGCTTTCTCTTGTTATTTCGTCTGAAACGTCTCGCTCGCCACGATCTCCTGCACCAGTGAGCGGAACCCGTACTTCTTCGCCTTCACATTGCGCACAATGCCACTAATGACTGCCTCGTCAGTGAACTCCAGACCGTGCCCGGTGGCGTAGGTAAGTAGCTTCTCGGCCAGCCCGCGCGTGAAACTGTCCGGGTCGGCGACCAGCAGCCGTTTCAACTCGGCGAGGTCGCGGAACTTGCGACCGTCCGGCAGCGTGTCGCCGGGGTCCACGTTCGGGCCGAGGTGGATGGTCCGGGGCTGCGTGTTCACCTCGAACTTGATCTGCTTGAACTTGTTCTGCTGGCCCGGTGCCGGCGACACGCGGTACTGCTCCCGCCAGCCACCGATCACGTCATAGCTCTCCAGCGCGAAACCCAACGGGTCGATGCGGGCATGACACCCCGCACACGTCTCCACCTCACGGTGCTTCGCCAGTTGCTCGCGGATCGTCTTTGCGCCGCGTATGTCCGGCTCCACGGCGGGCACGTTCGGCGGCGGCGGCGGCGCGGGCCGGCCCAGAATGCGGTCCATGATCCACACCCCACGAATGACCGGCGAGGTGCTGGTGCCGTTGGCCGTCACCTTCAAAACGCTCGCCTGCGCGAGCACGCCACCGCGATGCCATTCGGGCTGAAGCGCGACCCGCCGCACGTCCAGACCGTTCACCCCGGGAATGCCATAATGCTTGGCCAGCCGTTCGTTAAGCATCGCAAAATCACTGTCCACGAAGTTCAGCACGCTCAAATCCTTCCGCAGCAGTTCCTCGAAGAAAGCGTGTGTCTCACTCAGCATCGAATGCTGCAGCAACTCATCAAACTCGGGGTACAACCGCGCGTCGGGCGTAGTGAAATCAATGTTCCGCAGGGCGAGCCACTGGCCCGTAAAATCCTCGGTGAACGCCCGGGCCTTCGGATGGTTTAACAGCCAGTCTACCTGGGCGCGCAGCACCGCAGGCTTCGTCAAATCCCCTTTCGCCGCCACCGCGAGCAGCCCGGTGTCGGGCATGGTGCTCCACAAAAAGTAACTCAGGCGCGAGGCCAGCGCGTAGCCATCGAGCTTGCCCGGCTGCTCTTCCAACAAGAGGAAGCGCGGCGAAACGAGCACGGACTTCAGTCCCACGCGCAAGGCATCGCCGAACTTCACGCCCCGGTCCATGCGTTCGCGCATCAGTGCCAGATAGGGCGCGAGGTCGGCATCACTCACCGGCCGCCGGAACGCCCGGGCGGCGAACTGTTTTACGATGCGCTCAGCATCGGCGTAGGTGCCACGGTCTAGATCGGTTTCGCCGAGCAGTTGCTTGCGGGTGGCCGGCGGCCATTCGGCGGCATCGAGCGGTCCCTCCACCTCGAACCACTGCACGGCGATGCCCGGCCCGGTGTATTCGTCCGCCTTGTTCTGCCACGGAATGGTCCCGTGCGAAACGAACTTGAGCGTGTCGCCCTTGCCATCAATGCGCTCGTTCAGTTCGATCACCTTGGGCTGATCGGCCGGCACCTCGAAGTGCCCCAGCAATTTGGTCTTCCCGCCCACGTTGAAGTTGCCCGCGTAGAGCCGGAACACCGCAGGTTTCCCATCAGTCTGAAAGCCGTTGGCCGAGATGCGAATGCGGTAGCGGCCGGGCGCGGGGGCGCGGAACTTGCGCACCTCGGTAGGCGAATAACCGGAGTTGAACAACGCCAGCGCATCCCCCGGCAAGTGCCGGGAACTTTTCGAGTCCCAGCCAGCCACGAGGTTCGTCGCGGCGATGTGCTCCTTGAAATACTTCGGGGCCGGCCCGACCCCGAGGGCCGCATCCAGCGCCACATCCGCAGCCTCCAGATACTTCTCCACCTGCACTGGTGAAAGCGTGAGGGCGGAGGAAACCTTGTCGAAGCCGTGCGCCGAGCCGTCCTCCGGCAGCAGTTCCATGACATTGGCCTCGATGCCGAAGAGGTCGCGGACGGTGTTCTGATACTCGAAACGGTTCAGGCGACGGAGCGCCACCCGGCCCTCGGCCTTCTGGCGGGCCGCTGCCGCCACGCGCAACTCGCGTCCGAGCCAGTCCAGCACCGCCTGTCGTTCGGCGTCGCTCGGCTGGGATTTTTTCTTCGGCGGCATCTCGCGCTTCTCCAGTTGCACGAAGACGCGGCCCCAGGTCTCGGCCCCGGTGGGCGAGGCGAAATCGGGTGCCAGATTGTCGAGCCGGAGTTTGCCCTTCTGCGTGTCGGCATCGTGGCACTCCACACAATGCTTTTGCAGAAAAGCCTTGGTGGCGGGCGGCAGCGTGGTCGCGGCCCGCACCGGAACGAGGGCAACGCAGGCCAGCCAGCCGAGACAAACCAGAGAGCGTAACTTGAGATTCATTCGTTGAAAGCGAAGTTGTCCCTTGATAACTCAGACCCGGCCAGCGGGCCAGAATCATTGAAGCGCTTACCCCCGAAGGGCGCATCAAGCCACTGCGCCCGAGGTCGAAATCTTCCGGAGCGCGGCTGTGTCGCGGAGACCAGCCGCAGCGCCTGCGCCTGGCAGGTGGTGTTACGGCGTTCCGTCCCCGTTCGGCATTCCGACGTTGCTGCGGCTGGTCCCGCGCCGAGCGGGACACAGCCGCGCTCCAGGGACGGGGTCGAGATGCGCCCGCTGAGAACCAATGAACGATTTCTGCATTTGTATCGGGGCCATCCTGCGTCAAACTCACCGCGATGATTCTGCGTCCTTTCCTGGCAGTCCGGCTGGCGGCAACGCTCTGGCTTTCGGTGGAGCTTTGCCTGGCCGCTGCCGAGCCCGTGAGCTTCAACCGCGACGTGCTGCCGATCCTCTCGGACAATTGCTTCGCCTGCCACGGTCCCGACGCGAAACAAGCCAAAGGCGGCCTGCGCCTCGACTTGCGCGACAGCGCCACCAAGCCCGCGAAGTCCGGTGAAATCGCCGTCGTCCCCGGCAAGCCCGCCGCCAGCGCCCTGGTCAAACGTATCGAGACCAAGGTGGCCGACGACCTCATGCCCCCGGCCGACTCGCACAAGCAGCTCACCTCCGCCCAAAAGGATGTGCTCAAGCGCTGGGTGGCCGACGGCGGAATATATGAAGCGCACTGGGCGTTGGTCCCCCCCGTGAAAGCCGCCGTTCCAGCGGGACCGGCCGGACCCAGTCCAATCGACCGTTTCGTCCTCGCCCGGCTGGACCGGGAAAAGCTGAAGCCTTCCCCCGAGGCCGCGAAGCACACGTTGATCCGGCGCGTCTCCTACGATCTCACCGGCCTGCCGCCGACCCCGGAGGAAGTCGCGGCCTTCCTGGCGGATCGCTCTCCCAATGCTTACGCAACGCTCGTCGGGCGACTGTTGAAATCGCCACACTTCGGCGAGCGCATGGCCATGTGGTGGCTGGACGCCGCACGTTACTCGGACACGGATGGGTTCCAGTCGGATGAAACGCGCACGAACTGGCCGTGGCGCGACTGGGTGATTGCCGCGTTCAACGCGAACATGAAGTTCGACCAGTTCACCCGCGAGCAATTCGCCGGCGATCTGCTGCCCAACGCGACGCCGGAACAGAAGCTCGCCACTTGCTTCCATCGCAACCACATGACCAACGGCGAAGGAGGCCGTGATCCGGAGGAGTCCCGCGTGGACTATGTGATCGACCGCGTGAACACCATGGGCACGGTCTGGCTCGGCCTGACGCTCAACTGCGTGCAGTGCCACGCGCACAAATACGATCCCCTGCCGCACGCCGATTTCTACCGGCTCGCCGCGTTTTTCAATTCGATCGACGAGGATGGCAAGGCCGGGAAGGCCGCGAAACCTTACTTCGAATACCAGTCGCCCCTGGCGGCCCGCGCCGTGACCGAAGCCCAGGCGCTGGTGGACGAACGCAAACCCCGCGAAGCCGAGGCCCGCAAGGCGGCTGAGGAACCGTTCGCCCAATGGCTTGCCACCAAGGCGAAGGAAGTGGCCGGCGGCTTCACCGCCTGGCAGCCGCTGCGTGCGTCGGCGTTGGAGTCCATTGAGGGAACCCAACTGGCTCAGGAGCCGGACGGCGTCATCCAGTCCAGCGGCCCGAACCCGAATCATGAGGACTACCGGGTCATCGGCCCGGTGAAGCTGGCGCGCGTGACGGGTCTGAAACTGGAAGTGCTCCCGCACGCTTCCCACACGGGCGGCGGACTCTCGCGTGGCAAATCCGGCGAGTTCATTCTCACGGACATCAAGGTGCAGGTGCGTCGCAAAAGCAGTTCGCAGCTCCGCGACATTCTCGTTGCCAACGCCGTGGCCGACGCCTCCGCCGAACAAAAAGGCGCCCGCGAATACGGCGACATCAAAGGCGTGCTCGACGATGACCCGCGCAACGGCTGGACAACCAAGGGACTCGATCAGAAGGTGCCGCGCACCGGGGTCTTCGCACTGGCCGAGCCACTCGTGCTCGAACCGGATGAGGAACTGGTGTTCGAGCTGCGCCACCGTTCCACCATTGGTGATGCCAACATCGGACGCTTCCGCGTGTCAGTGACGGATCAGGCCGGACCGGCGGTGCGGGAAGTGGGGGCGGCACCGTTGGAAGAGTTAGCAACCGTGGTGCGGAGTAATCAGTCTTCAGTGATCGGTGGTCAGTCAGAAAAGGCAGCCGCTGCCAAGCCCACGGAAGCCTCCGCCGCTCCACTGAAAACTGAACACTGGCCACTGAAAACTGACTCCAAACTCCGCGCAAAGCTGTTCACCCAATTCCTCACCGACCACGCGCCATACCAGACCGCCAAGGCCGCCCTCGACCGCGCCAATCGCCAACTGGCCGAGGTGAAGGCCGCCGCGCAGAAGCTCAACGTCATGGTCCTCGCTGAACGCAAGGAGCCCCGGGCCACGCACATCCTGCTGCGCGGTGTTTGGGACAAACACGGCGAGAAGGTCGAGCGTGGGGTGCCGGCGGCCGTCGCGGCCTGGCCGGGGGACGAAGAAAAGACGCGCCTGGGCCTCGCCCGCTGGCTGACCTCGCGGGAGAATCCACTGACCGCACGGGTCACCGTGAACAATCTCTGGGCCATGCTGTTCGGCACCGGCCTGGTGCGGACGCCGGAGGATTTCGGCCTGCAAGGAGAGCGCCCCACGCATCCAGAGTTGTTGGACTGGCTCGCCGTGGAGTTCATGGAAAGCGGCTGGGACGTGAAGCACATGGTCGAACTCATCGTTACCAGTGCCACGTATCGCCAAAGCTCTGTCTCCTCCCCTGCCCTCCTCGCCCGCGATCCTGAGAACCGCCTGCTCGCGCGTGGCTCGCGCTTCCGGTTGCCTGCCTGGATGCTGCGAGACAGCGCCCTGCGCAGCAGCGGGCTGCTCAATTCCGCACTCGGCGGTCCACCGGTGAAGCCGTATCAACCCGAAGGCGTGTGGGAGGAAATCTTCATGGGCCGCTTCAAATACGAGCCCAGTGAAGGCGCCGCTCAATACCGCCGCTCCCTCTACGCGTTCTGGCGGCGCAGCATCGCCCCGACCTTCCTCTTCGATTCCGCGCAACGCCGCGTCTGCGAGGTCCGCACGCCGCGCACCAACACTCCTTTGCAGGCGCTCACGCTCCTCAATGACGCGACCTTCCTCGAAGCCTCGCGCGCACTGGCGGCGAAGGTCCTGGCCAGCGAGGCCAAGCCCGAGGACCGGCTGGCTGAGATTTACCGGTGCATTCTTTCCCGCGCGCCGAGCGCCTCCGAGGCGACCGTGCTGAAACGTGAATTCGACCGGGCCTTGACGCATTACCGCACCCAGGCTGAGGACGCCGGCAAACTGGTTTCCAGCGCTCAGACCCGGCCCGATCCCAAGGCCAACCCGGCGGAACTCGCCGCCTACACCGTCGTCGCCAGCCTCGTCTACAACCTCGATGAAGCCATCACTCATGAATGAACCGTTGAACATCACCCGCCGTTACTTCCTCGGTCGCGGTGCGGGCGTAAGCCTCGGGGCGATGGCGTTGTCACATCTGACGAACAAAGCCGTCGCCGCGCCGCTGTCCCTAAACGCCGCCGGCCTGCCTCACTTTGCAGCGAAGGCGAAGCAGGTCATTTTCCTCACGCAATCCGGCGGGCCGTCGCAGTTGGAGTTGTACGACTACAAGCCCGAGTTGGAGAAGTGGGCGGGCATCGAACTGCCTGAATCCGTCCGCCAGGGCCAGCGCGTCACCACCATGACCGCGAATCAGAAACAGCTCCTGATGCCCGGTCGCACCAAGTTCGAGAAGTGCGGTCGCAGTGGGGCAACCATCGGCGAATGGCTGCCGCACCTGCGTGGCGTGGCGGACGACCTGTGCTTCATCAAGTCCATGCACAGCGATCAGATCAACCACGCGCCGGCCATGACGCAGTTCCTCACCGGCCACCAGATTCCCGGCCGCCCCAGCATGGGCGCATGGGCGAGCTATGGTCTGGGCAGCGAAAACAAGAACCTGCCGGACTACCTCGTGCTCATCTCGAAGATGCAGCGGCCCAGCGACCAGCCGCTTTACGATCATTACTGGGGCAGCGGCTTTCTGCCCTCGCGCTATCAGGGCGTGAAACTCCGCAACTCGCGCGACCCCGTGCTCTACCTGCACGATCCCGACGGGATGCCGCGCGAAATCCGGCGCGGGATGCTGGATGGCCTCGGCGAGCTGAACCAGATGCGCCTCGCCGAAACCGGCGACCCCGAGATTGCCACGCGCATCCGGCAGTATGAAATGGCCTACCGCATGCAAACCAGCGTGCCGGAGCTGACCGACCTCAGCGGCGAAGCGGAGTCCACCTTTGAACTGTACGGTCCGGATTCCCGCCGCGCCGGCAGCTACGCCGCCAACTGCATCCTCGCCCGCCGCCTCGTCGAGCGGGGCGTCCGGTTCATCCAGCTCTTCCATCCGGACTGGGATCATCATAGCCGGTTGCCCAGCTGGTGCGTCGCCCGCTGTCGCGATACCGATCAACCCACCGCCGGCCTCATCCGCGATCTGAAACAACGTGGTCTGCTCGACCAGACCCTCGTCATCTGGGGGGGCGAGTTTGGCCGCAGTCCCGTCGGCCAGGGCAAGTGGAACACCATCGAAGCCGGGCGCGATCATCATCCGCGCTGTTTTACAATGTGGATGGCAGGTGGCGGAGTGAAAGCCGGCCTCACCTACGGGGCCACCGATGAGTTCAGCTTCAGCGTGGCCGAAAATCCCGTGCATGTGCACGACCTTCACGCCACGGCCCTGCACTTGCTCGGCATGGACCACGAGCGGCTCACCTACCGTCACCAGGGCCTTGATTTCCGCCTCACCGGCGTCGAGCCCAGCAGGGTCGTCAAAGAACTCCTGGCCTGATGGCCCGGAAAACTGCGGGCTTACGAAACCGTCAACGCCATTGGTTCGCGTGATTAGACCGGCTCGCTGAAACGTCCAGTTATCGCACACAGACCTGATGATTTGACGCCCGATTCATGTTTAAACCGACCCCAGCGCTGATTCCGCTCCAGAACCTTCTGGCAGTGTTGGGCTGGTTGCTGGTGCTGCCGGTGACGGCGGCGGACATGACTCCCGAGCGCCGGGCCTTCTTCGAGACCAAGATCCGCCCAGTGCTCGTCAAGCAGTGCTACGAATGTCACGCGGTCGGCGCCAAGAAGATCGGCGGAAAGCTGCTGCTCGACAGTCCTGGCGAACTCGTGGGCGGCGGCGAATCCGGCCCCGCCATGCTCCCGGGCAGACCCGATGAAAGTCTCATCATCCAGGCCTTGCGTTACGAAGGCCCCGAGATGCCGCCCAAGCATCGTCTCCCGGAGTCCGTGGTGAATGACTTCGTGACGTGGGTGAAAATGGGGGCCCCTGATCCGCGCGCCAACCAGCCCAAGTCCGCCCGTAAAGAACCGGCCACGGACAAGGCTTCCCTCTGGTCCTTCCAGCCCGTCACGAACCCCAAGCCGCCGACGGTGCGCACGAAGGACTGGACCCGCGATCCCCTGGATGTGTTCGTCCTGGCGCGAATCGAGTCCGCCGGTCTTGCTCCCGCGAAGGACGCAGCCCCGGCCACCTTGATTCGCCGGCTGCACTTTGACCTGATCGGGCTGCCTCCCACGGCGGCGGAGGTGCAGGAGTTTGTGCGCGCGTGCTCGGGTGGCAAACGGGCATCAGCCATTGCCCAGCTCGTTGACCGCCTGCTCACCTCGCCGCACTTCGGCGAACGGTGGGGCCGTCATTGGCTGGATGTGGCCCGCTACGGCGAGTCCAATGGCAACGACGGCTTGAGTCGCAACGCCAGCTTCCCGCATGCGTGGCGGTTTCGGGACTACGTGATCCAGTCGTTCAATGACGACGTGCCTTACGACCGTTTCGTCACCGAGCAGATCGCCGGAGATTTGCTGCCAACCGAGACGCCTGCGCAGCGCGACCGGCTGCTGGTCGCCACCGGGTTCCTGGCCCTCGGCTGCAAGCCAGCGAAGGCGATGAATGACAATTTCGACATGGACGTAGTGGCGGATCAAATTGCAGTCGTGGGCAGTGGCATCATGGGGTTGAGCGTCGGGTGCGCCCGCTGTCACGATCACAAGCATGACCCGATTCCCGCGCGGGACTACTACGCCCTGGCCGGCATCTTCAAGAGCACGGAAACGCTCTGGGGCGCGGGCGGTTACGAGAAGCTCACCGCCCCCGAGACCCCGCTGCACGAACTGAAAGCCGCCCCCAAGGTCGAGCCTGCCAGCGAAAAACTGAACCCGGTCAGGGCCAGCAAGAAGGCTCCGCCCAAACCCGCCTTCCCCTACCCTCCCGGCGCGCCCTTGGCGATGGGCGTTCGCGAAGCCAAGACCGTCGGTGATTGCAAACTGAACATTGAAGGCGAATCGAAGAAGCTTGGCCCCAGCATTCCCCGTGGTTTTCTGACCGCCTGCGTCACCACGGGTGAACCCGTGGCGGTGGATGCCCAGCAGAGCGGCCGACTCCAGCTCGCGCAATGGCTGGTGCGCGGCGACCATCCCCAAACCGCACGCGTCATGGCCAACCGCGTCTGGCAACACCTCATGGACCGTGGACTCGTCCGCACGCCCGATGATTTCGGTGTGTATGGCGACCGGCCTTCGCACCCCGAACTGCTGGACCACCTGGCCACGCGCTTCGTCGCGGATGGCTGGTCCGTGAAGCGGCTGATCCGCAGCATCGTCCTCAGCCGCACCTATCAGCTCGACAGTGACAGTGACGCACGGACGCGGGCCGCCGACCCGGACAACACCCTGCTCGCCCGCCACAACCGTCGTCGCCTCGATGCCGAGGTCCTGCGTGACGCCATGCTGGTCGCCAGCGGCGGACTTGATCCGAGTCCGGGCAAGGGTTCGCTCATCCAGCACGACGACGTGCTCATCAACCTGATGGGCGACCTCCACCAAACCAGCACCCATCGCAGCGTCTATCTCCTGCACCTGCGCAACTCGATGCCTGTGGAACTGACCGCCTTCAACCTGCCGGATGGCACCACGGTTACCGGCAAACGCGACGAAACCACGCTGCCCACCCAGGCGTTGTATCTGATGAACAGCCCCTTCCTCGTCACCGAATCGAAACGTCTCGCCGCCACCCTGCTCAAGACCTCCGAGTCCGAATCGGCCCGCATCCGCAGCGCGTTCCTGCGCACGTTGACGCGCGAACCAAGCCGGTCGGAGGCCCAGCAGGCGAGCGGATTTCTCCGACGCGCCGAGTCCGGCCTGATGCAGAGCGCGCCGGACAGTGAAACGCGCCAGCATACGGTGTGGGCAGCCTTCTGCCAGGCGCTGCTGGCGAGCAACGAACTGCGTTACCTCGACTGAGTTTTTCCGCATGCACCCTCCCTCACTCTCCCGCCGCGAACTCCTTCGCCTGACGTCGTGCGGTTTCGGCTACCTGGCGATGGCCGGACTCGCCGGAGCCGCCGGCGCGGACCTGACGCCGCGTCCGCCCAAGCTCACGGCGCGCGCCAAGCGGGTCATCTTCCTCTGCATGAGCGGCGGCCCGGCCCAGCTCGACACCTTCGAATACAAACCCCAGGTCGGGAGCAAGCCGCATCCTGGTTCCGTCACCGAGTTCAAGCAGCGCGGGCAAAGCGGTGCGTGGGTCTCCGAGCTGATGCCTCACACGGCCCGGCACGCGGACAAGCTCTGTGTGCTCAACGCCATGTATTGCGATACCGGCAATCACGCGCAGTCCTTTCTCCAGTTGCACACGGGCGACCGCCTGCGCCCCTGCCCCAGCCTCGGCTCTTGGGTCACTTACGGCCTCGGCTCGGAAAATTACAATCTCCCGGGGTTCATCAGCCTCAACACCGCAAAACCCTCGGTCTATGCCAGCGCCTGCCTCCCGCCCATTTTCGAAGGCACCCCCATCGGCACCAATGGCGAGGACATGACGAAGGCCACCATCAGCAACATCTCCGGTGAACACCTGCCCGCAGAGGTCAAACGCCAGCAACTGGACTTCATTCAAGCGATGAACAAGGGGCATCTTGCGCAACATGATGATCCCCGGCTGGAGGGCGTTATTCAGACCATGGAACTGGGCTTCCGCATGCAATCCGCCGCGCCGGAACTGCTCGATTTGAGCCGGGAATCCAAGGCCACGCTGGAGCGCTACTGTGTGGGGAAGAGTTACGACGTGGGCACGTGCAAGCCCTCTGACTTCGGCCGGCAATGCCTGTTGGCGCGGCGCTTCGCCGAAGCCGGAGTGCGGTTCATCGAGGTGAATCACGGAAGCTGGGACCAGCATACGGATCACCGGCGCGACCTCGCCGCGAACTGCCAGGCCACCGATGCCCCCGTCGCGGCGCTGCTGGATGATTTGAACCTGCGCGGCCTGCTGGAGGACACGCTGGTGGTCTGGGGCGGGGAGTTTGGCCGGCCCGGTCTCACGCCGGGCGACGGCAAGGACCAGACCGGCCACAGCCATCGGGCGTTCACCTTCTGGCTGGCCGGCGGCGGCGTAAAAGCCGGCTACACCCACGGTCGCACGAACGATACCGGGGCCGAATGTGTGGCGGGCAAGGTCCACTTCCGCGATCTGCATGCAACGATTCTGCACCTGCTGGGCCTGGATCATGAACGGCTGGCGTTCACCCAGGGTGGCCGCAGCATCCGCCTGACTGGAGTTCAAGGTGGCAGCGTGGTGAAGGAGATTCTCGCCTGAATCTCCCTCCTACTCATCCTCCTGCTCATCCTCATCCTCCTACTCATCCTCATGCCCCTCGACCACGAGCGCCTGATCGTTTACCAGCGCTCGCTCGCATTTGTCACTTGGTCGTCAGATTTGCTAAGAGCCCTCGGCCCTTGCGGCGAAGTCCGCAGCCAGCTTGACCGCGCCAGCACCAGCGTCCCGTTGAACATCGCCGAGGGCAACGGGAAGTTCTCCCCACGTGACCGCGTCCGTTTCCTCGACATCGCCCAAGGATCGGCTTTGGAGTGCGTCGCATGCCTGGATGTACTGGCGGCGAAAAAGCTCGTGGCCGAACCGGAGCTGGTCGTTGGGAAGAGCATCTTGGTGGAAGTTGTGAACCGGTTGAACCGGCTGCGTGAAAGCGTACTGGCAAGAGAAACTGCCAGCCGGAGCAACTACGCCCTGCGTGAGGGTGGTGAGACTTGGATGAGTTTGAGTGAAGTTGAGCAGGAGTAGGAGGATGAGTATGAGTAAGAGGATGAGGACGAAACAAACCATGAACTTGAACCTCGTGATTAAACTGCTGGCGGCTTTGGCGCTCATTGCAGTTACCACCAATACCGCCACAGCCCTGCCTGAAATCCCGCTCTGGCCGAACGGAATGCCCGAGCCGGTCGTTCCAGCTGAGCCGCCGGAGAAGACCGAGAAAGGCCCCGACGGCATCACGCGCCGCTCGAATGTCTCCCAACCACGCCTGTTCGTGCATGAGCCATCGGCGGGCGTCTCACGCACCGGGACTGCCGTCATCGTCGTACCGGGTGGTGGCTTCGGTCGCCTCGCCGACGAACACGAAGGCTCGGATGCGGCGGTGTGGCTGGCAAAGCAAGGCATCGTTGCCTTCCAACTCGCTTATCGCACCCCGACGACCAAGCACAAGGAACCGCACGCCGGCCCCGCTCAGGACGTGCAACGCGCCGTCAGTGAAGTCCGTCGTCGCGCGGATGAACTCAAAGTCGATGCCAAGCGGATTGGCGTCCTGGGCTTCTCGGCCGGCGGACAGGTCTCGCTCATTGCCGCCACGAATGAACGTCTGTTCCCGGGCGAGGCCACGGCGGCCTCGCACAAGCCCGACTTCCTCCTCGTCATCTACCCCTACAAGATTTACGACCCGGCGACCAAGGCGCTCCGTGCGGACATCCACCTCGAAACCGGTCTGCCGCCCACCTTCATCGCCCAAGCGGGCGACGACGGGGGCTCGCTGCCGCAGGGCAGCACGCTGCTCTATCTGGACCTCATCACGCGAAAGACTCCGGCCGAGATTCACATCTACGAAAAAGGCGGCCACGGCTTTGGCATGCGTCCCCGCCCGAACGCCACCGGCCCGACCGACTGGCCCCTGCGCGCCGCCGACTGGCTGCGCCTGCGTGGGTTGTCCGCTCCAATGCCCTGATCGCGTCATACCAACTGCGGGAAAAGGTTGGCAAGATGCAGCGAGTAGTAGCTTGCGCAGCCGTTCTCCCTCACCCCGTCCCTCTCCCAGCGGGAGAGGGACGGGGTGAGGGAGAAAACGTTCATTGGTTCACAGCGGGAATTCGACCAGAGCATTCCACTATTTGGTATCAGGTCAGCCAGAACCACACTGCCTGATCGGCTGCCCCTGGGGATCGACCCTTCATCGCTGTTTCCCCGACTGCGTGCTCGCCACGATCCAGTCGAGGTACCTGGCGTTCCCCTCCGCCAAAGACAGCGTTATGAACTCCGGCGTGTCGTAAGGATGCTCGGCCACGATCAGCTTCTCCAACGCAGCCAGCTTGGCCCGCGTGGTCTTGAAAACGATCAGCACTTCCGCACCCGACTCCAGTTTGCCCTGCCACCAATAGTGCGATTCGATTTTCGGCACGAGGTTCGCACAGGCAACGAGCTTCGCTGTCAGTGCGGCCCGGGCAAGCCCACGGGCGGTCTTCAAATCAGGCGCGGTGACAAGTACCACGCGGAAGGCAACGGCGCGTTTCACTTCCCGGTCTTTTTCTTCTTGGGGGCCGGGGCTGGCACGGCCGGCGGCGCGTCTTTGACCTGCCGACGGGCCAGCTGGTTCTTGAGGAAATTGTCCACGGGCGCGCTTTCATAGGCGGTAACCCACAGGTCGCCCAGCATTTGAGCCGCTCGTTCTACTTGATGATTGAGGAACGGCAGCCCCTCCATGCCGAGGGCATCCTTGCCCGTCAGCTTGCCATCCTTGTCCATCTGGTAGAGCGGTTCGACGAGTTTGTGTTGTTCCACGATGAACTGCATGACGACCGCGAAGACCTGCTCCGCCTCGCGCGCCGGCACGCCTGCGTTGGTCAGCGTGTTGGCTGGCCGCAGCTTCGCGCGCAACTCGTCGAACTTCAGTCCGCCCACCTTGTTCAGGTAGCCGCCGTCGATCCACGAGTGAAAGGTCTTGTTCGTACCATAGCCCTTGGGGTTGGCGCCCACCCAGCCGTTGAAATGCTTGGTCGTGTGCAGCGGCTGCGTGCAATCGCCCACGTAGTGCCCCATCACGCCCATGATGTAGAGCAGGTTCTGCCGCGCCTGCGCGACTTCCTCCGGCGTCCCCATCTCTTCATAGACCTTCAGGTAGCTGAAACCGGAGCGGAGCTTCGCGTAATTCTCGGCGATGGCCCACGGCAGGAAGCCCGGCAAATACTTCGTGCGATCAAGGTCCTTCTCATCGGGCGGAAACTTGTCCGCATGCTGCGCGCGATGGACGGCCAGTTGCGCGGTGAACTCGGAGCGGAAGCGGCTCAGGTTAGTCCAAGCCAAACCGTAGGCGTCCAGATCCTCGACATCGAAATAATGGTCCGGCCCGTTGAAGTGCCGCAGGGGCCGGTCAATGGTGTTGCGCCAGCGGTCCGGCTCACCCGCGAGAAAACCGACGCGTTCCTGCGCCGCCGGGTCGCGCAAGGCAGCGGGAAAATTGGTGGGCAACGAGGCGAGGGCGAGGAGGTTCACCGTGCGGTGGCCTTCGTAATCCCAAGCACGAAGTGGCAGGGCATTGGCACAAACCAGCGCCAGCAAGAGAAGAAAACGGCTGTTCACCCCGGAAGAGTGAGCAAGCCCCGCAACGCTGGCAACCGCCGAGTTTGGTGACAGGGTTACAAAATGGAAAAGAGCCATCCGCCGGGGTGGTTCTTGTGCTTCTTTGTAGCGATTCCTACTTCTCCAGCGTCGGCCAGTGGGCGGTCGCACGCACTTCCAACCGTTCCCCGTGACGCACGATGAAGAGCACGCCGAGCCGCTCGCGCTGCGCCAGGGCCCAGGCCTGCTCGAAGCCCAGCACGGTCAATCCCGTGCCCAGCACATCCGCGTGCATCGTAGACACATGCACCACGCTCACCGATGCAATCGTGGACTCCGTCGGCCAGCCCGTGCGCGGGTCGAGGTGATGCGAGTAACGCCGGCCGGCAATGGTGTAGAAGTTCCGGTAGTCGCCCGAGGTGGCAAGCGACTGGTTCGCTAGTGATAACGTGGCGGCGAGGGGCGGCTTGCGGTCGTCCGGCTGTTCCACCCCCACCCGCCAGCCGGGGCCGGCCGCGCCATCACCGTGCGCCTTCAACTCGCCCCCCACATCCACCAAAAAGTTTTGCACGCCGAAACCTGTGAGTATTTCGCCGAGACAATCGCTCGCGTAACCAGGGCACAGTGCGGACAAGTCCACGCTGAGTTCAGGCAATTCCTTCCGCAAGGCCGGCGGATCGAGGCGCACTTGGAGTTTCTGCCAGCCAACGCGGGCGCGGGCCGCCGCCACCTCGTTCGTCGTGGGCAATCCCTTGCGCCGGCCCGCCGGCCCGAAGCCCCAGAGCTGCACGAGCGGAAACACGGTGACATCGAACGCACCTTCGGTGAGGGCACTGACCGCCAATGCCTCGCGCACGACCACCGCCGTGTCCCGGGACACGG
>RFSE01000421.1 GCA_009924135.1 Pseudomonadota bacterium
GCAGTCAACAGTGCGAACGCCGTAGGGAACGGCAGACCTTATTCTGGGGGGCGACTTCCTGAAGCAACAATTCTCCGGTTTCTGGGGACATTTGAACATCTCCTTCTAAACGATGGGTTTTGTTGAGAAGACCCCCGCCGTCGTTGAACGGGCGGGGGCCTTATGAATTGCGCGGGCAACCAGCAATTGGTAGCTACGAATTGCTCAAGTAATTATCCGAGGAAATTGAGGAATTCTGGAGGAGGGATGGGTTGGTTGGAGAGACGGGGTTGACCACTGCGAAACCAAGCAGCCCCAGCCTTTTTCGCCGCTTGCAACACGAACTCAAAAGCGTAAAATTCAGGATACTTAAATCGGCCCAACTGTCGCTCCACTATGGAACCACTGACGCCATCTACCTCGACACCGATGCGGTTTTCGGACGGTGAATCGACCCCAAGACCATAGCGGTGATGGGATAGTCAAGGCGAATACAGGAATACGTGATTCTGACTCTGTATCTCAAGAACGGAACACAAACCACCGCACCAAATGCGAACGCTGAGGCGTGGTCTATCACTTCGAGCCGGGCGAGCAACCACGCGCGCCGACGCCGGCACTACCAGTGACTCCGCCCGCGCCAATTCCCTGAACTGCATGAAGAAACGTCCTGTCCAAGCTCAAGTCTCCAAAGAGGCCTCCCTAAAGAAACGGGCAGTCAGCATCCAACAGCAGCCCAGCAACCCCATGCGTGCGAATGTTGGGCTGACGCCGAAGGAGTTGCGCTGGATACGCCGCATCCAAGATGCCTTGAGCTTCGACCTGTTGAGCAAGCCGCTAAAGAAATGCGTCACGCCCGAAATGCATTACGTGCGAGGCCACTGTTCCGTGGCGACGGAGGCTGCCTATCACCTCTTCGCCAAGGAGGCCGGCTTCAAGCCGTATTCCGTCAAATGCGCCGATGGCGGCACTCATTGGTGGTTGGTGCATCCAGAGCGAAAAGTAGTGCTTGATGTCACCGAGCCACAGATAGCTGCTGGCTTCGATTACAGCAGGCGCCGGCAGTATTTCCAGAACCCGTCCCCGTCCTCGCGCGCGGTAGTGCTGATGATTCGCGTGCTCCTGCTGCCCGAGAGGGAAAATTCCAAGTTCAAGCGCAATCTCCTCCGGGACCTCCAAAAGGCCAGCCAGTGAAAGCACGCAGCTCAGGGCGGCTTTTCATCTTGGGGCTTTGCGTGTGCTTTGCGCTTGCGGAAATCAGCCCGGCGTTTGGACAAGCCACGGTGGTGGCTTGGGGAGGTCAAACGACTGTTCCCGCCAGCTTGAGTGGAGTAACGGCCATTGCGGCGGGCTATAACCACACAGTGGCGCTCAGGAACGACGGAACGGTGGTGGCATGGGGCGACAATTCCCAAGGCCAGACGACAGTGCCAGCCGGCTTGAGCGGAGTGGCCGCGATTGCAGCGGGCGGTGACCATACGGTGGCGCTCAAGAACGATGGCACGGTGACGGTTTGGGGCCGGAACGACTCTGGTCAAACAATAGTGCCTGGGACGTTGAGTGGAGTAATCGCGGTTGCGGCGGGTGGTGACCACACGGTGGCACTCAAGAACGACGGAACGGTGGTGGCATGGGGCTACAACGTCCAAGGCCAGACGACAGTGCCAGCAGCATTGAGCGGAGTAACCGCAATCGCGGCTGGAATCTTTCACACGGTGGCACTCAAGAACGACGGAACGGTGGTGGCATGGGGCTACAACG
>RFSE01000422.1 GCA_009924135.1 Pseudomonadota bacterium
ACGGATGCGGATGGTCTGATCCTTGGGGCATCGACGGTGAGCGGGACGCTTGGTGTGACGGTGGGAGGAATAGTTGCCCGAATAGGTGAGCCAGTTGCCCGGGTCCTGGTCGGCCCGGCGAATGCGTTCAAATGGCACCTGGGTCTGCGCGATCGCCGCAGTGGCGGAGACCAGCAGGAGGGAGGAGAGGCCGGCGGACCGGAAGAAAAGTCTCATGGGAAAGGCGGCTGGATTAGCGGGATTCCACGCCGCGCAGCGACGCGAGGAAGGCGACGATATCGGTCATCTCCTCGGCCGAGAAGACGGCGGCGTACACCGGCATTGGCGACTGGCCCCAGTCCTTGTGGAGTTCGGTCAGCTCATTTTTGAAGAAAGAGTGCAGCTTCCCGGTGAGGTCGCGGAGCTGGATGGAGAACGTGTCTTCGTTGATGCGGACGCCGGCGACTTCGCGACCGTCCCTGGTCTTGGCGCGGACGAAGAGGAAGTTGAGCGGCATGTTCACCTCGGCGCGGTAGGCGTTGAAGCTCTGCGGCACTTCCGCGTTGGGCTCGGTGAGCGCGCGGCGGAGGAAGGCGGCGCTGCGCTTGGTGCCCTGCATGCCGATGGCCTTGATGGCGCCGTCCCGCCTGACGGCAGCAATGGCTTTGATAATGTAGTTAATCATCGCTTCAATATAGCATAATTGCGAGCTGTGGCCTGTGCCTGTATTCGGACCATTTACTTTAAAGTAGTTTGGATATCCGGATACCGTGATGCCCATATAGGAAGCCGCCCCGGTTTCCCATTCACTGTGTCCGTCATCAGAACATTTGGCGCAGCTCTCGGCTTGGATTAGCGGAGGATCGGCCTCGTCTGGGGGTTGATGTTAGGCGGCGATCTTGCGGTGCTGCAAGCGGCGATGTTCGATGGTCTGTCGCTTGATCCTTTCGCGCTGTTTGATGATGGTCCCGGCCCTGCCGAAGTAGACGTCGGCGGGCGTCACGTTGTTCAGGCTCTCATGGTAGCGCTGGTGATTGTAGTGCTCGACGAACGCCGCGATCTGGGCCTCAAGGTCGCCGGGCAGGAAGTAGTTCTCCAGCAGGATGCGGTTCTTCAGGGTCTGGTGCCAGCGCTCGATCTTGCCCTGGGTCTGGGGATGGAACGGCGCGCCGCGCACATGGCTCATGCGCTGCGCCTCGATGTACTCGGCCAGTTCGCTGGCGATATAGCTGGGGCCGTTGTCCGACAGCAGCCGGGGCCTGTGGTGGACTTGGGCCTGGTCGCAGCCTGAGGCAGCGAGCGCCATGTCCAGCGTGTCGGTGACGTCTTCGGCCCGCATCGTGCTGCACAACTTCCAGCTGATGATGTAGCGCGAGTAATCGTCGAGCACGGTCGACAGGTACATCCAGCCCCACCCGATGATCTTGAAGTAGGTGAAGTCGGTCTGCCACATCTCGTTTGGACGCGTGGTCCTAGTGTGGAAGGCATCGGCGGCCTTGATCACCACATAGGCCGGGCTGGTGATCAGGTCATGGGCCTTCAACAGGCGGTAAACCGTGGCTTCGGATACGAAGTAGCGCTTCTCGTCGGTGAACCGCACCGCCAGCTCCCGGGGGCTCAGCTCGGACTGCTCCAGCGCCAGTTCGATGATCTGGTCATGGATATCAGGCGGGATCCGGTTCCACACCCGGCTCGGCGCCGAGGGGCGATCTTCCAGCGCTTCGGGGCCGCCATTGAGAAAGCGGTCATACCAGCGACAG
>RFSE01000423.1 GCA_009924135.1 Pseudomonadota bacterium
AAGGAAAAAGGCAAAAGGCAAAAGTGCTGGTCCACGTCTGCCCCCTTTACCTTCTTGCACCCCTTCACCCCGGCCCTTTCCTTCAATGGCGGGAAAGGGAGCATAAAAGACCTGCGTCGTTTTTGTTTTCCAGGCCTGCGTTACCGCCTCGTAAATCATCCTTCCATCAGCCGCTGCACCATCCACACCACCCCGGCGAGGGCGATCAGCAGGCATAGCGGACGGCGGACCCACGGGCCATACCAGGGCCGGTTCTCGCACCATTTCGTCGCGCCGAACGCAAGGGCAATCACCGCCAGTTGACCGAGTTCCACGCCCACATTGAACGAAATCAACGCCGTGCCGATTTGTTCGCGCGGGAGCCCCACTTCGCTGAGCACCCCCGCGAAGCCCATCCCGTGAATCAGGCCGAAGCCAAACACGCACGCCCAGCGCCACGGCGACACGTCTTGCCGGTACAGGTTTTCAATCGCCACGACGGCGATGGATAGCGCGATGATCGGTTCCACGACGCGTCCGGGCAGCGCGAAGATGCCCAGCACCGCGAGCGCCAGCGTGATCGAGTGCGCCAGGGTAAAGGCGGTCACCTGCCAGAGCAGCGGCTTGAGTTTGGGACTGAGCAGGAACAGGCCGAGCACGAACAGGATGTGGTCGAGCCCCTTGGGCAGGATGTGGGTGAAACCAAGTTCGATGAACTGCGCGACTGAGTTGCCCCGGACGGGTGCCGGTGCCGCGCCTTCCTTGGTCGGCGGGCTGGGGGCGGTTTTCGCGTCTCGGGTGTCCTCTTGAAACGCATCGAGATCAATGACCATGGCCTGTCTCGCCTGGACGAGTTGGAGCACCGGCGGAATGTCCTTGCCGCGATGGAAGAGCACTTCGAACAACGCCGCGAAACCCGTGGTGTCGAAGAGGGACAGGGACAGTTCAAGTTGTCTCGCCTTCACCGGGATTTCCCAGCGGAGCGTGAGCGGCAGCGGGGCCGGGAGGATCTCGCCGGGGCGTTCCTCCGTGGTGAGCTTGAGCTGTGCGGGCGGCCAGTTCGAAAGGACGCCGCGCGCGGGGGCGTTGGTGTCGAGTGAGAAGCGGACGCGGGACTGCACGTACTCCGCGATGCGCGGAGCCAGCGCGCGGACCTCGGCCTCGGTCATCTGCACGACGGTCTCGTTGGTTCGTGCGTGGAGGAATTGGAGGAGGTCCGGCTGGTTGAGCTGAAAGGTGAGCGTGAGCGAATTCGTGGCGAGCAACGCGTCCACGCGGGTGAGGGAAGCGGTGTGGGCCCGGCCGTTTTGCACGAGGCAAAACCAGCCGGCCAGCAGCAGCCAAAGCGGGCGACGAAGAAAATCGATCAAGCGCGCGATGCTGGCCAATCGTCCGTCACGGTGCAACCCGCTTCGGCGGGTTCATTGGTGCGATGAAGCCCAGGTCCCAAGCTTCTGCCTTTGGTTTCGCTGGCGCATCCTTCGCTTCGCAATAGGCTCTCAATACTGCATCGGCCGCCCGCTTTGATTCCAAAAATCTTGCAATCACTAAAGATAGATACCTGTTCTCCTCTTGTTGCCGTTGTGATTCGCGGACGTGTTGGGCAAGCGTCGCCTTGCTGTAGCAGGCAACATAGCCACCGACGAAGCACACAATTCCCAACGTGATGGAAAAGGCGTATCTCTTCATAAGGCTGACTGTAGGAGTAAACCTACGAGCCAGCCTTTTCCAGTGAAT
>RFSE01000424.1 GCA_009924135.1 Pseudomonadota bacterium
ATCAGCCTGCCGGAGAACGTGTTCCCCGAAATTTACGACGAGTATTACGACCTGACGCTGCCCGGCCTCCAGCCGGCGGACAGTGGAGCCTACTCATTCGTGGTCTCCAACACCGTGGGAGGCATGGCCACGAGCGGGGTGTTCAATGTCACGATCCAATCCACGAGTGCGCCCGTCGTGCTTCAGCCTCCAACCAACGTGAATGTGTTCCTTTACACGGGCGGCACCATCATCAACGAACGCGTCACCTACTCCAGCTTCTACCCGGTTACGGTGCAATGGCTGTCCAACAACATCGTTCTCAGCGGACAGACCCTCTCCAACCTCACACTCGGATTTACCAGCCTGCAAGACTTCAACCTCAGCGTGGCCTTGTCCAATCAGGTCGGCGTCACCACCAGCGCCGTCGCGCGCATCAGCATCACCTACGGCCCCGGAACGCGGGACACTAACTTCGTCTCCACCAACACTATTTCCGGCAGTGTCACCACTCTCGCAGCGCTCCCGAACGGCGGCGTGCTGGCCGGCGGCACCTTCACGGCCTGGGGTGCTTCGAATCGCAACTACCTCGTCGAAATGGCCACCAACGGCGCCGTCACGCCCTGGCTCGCGCACACGAACGGACTCAACGGTCAGGTCAACAAAATCCAGCGCTTGGCTGACGGAAAAATCCTCGTTGGGGGAAACTTCAACAACCTGGGCACCACGCTCCATTACGGCGGCCTGCTGCGGCTCAATGCGGACGGCTCGCTGGACGAAACCTTCCAGGCCGGCAGCCCCAATGCCAGCCGCTACATTGACCACAACGTCACGACCTTCGCCATCCGCCCGAGCGACGGAGCCATCGCCGTAGCCGGAACGTTTACAAATGTGGCCGGACAGCTTCAGCGCGCACTGGCCTTGCTGGATTCCAACGGCGTGTTTCAGACCTCCTTCCGCCCGAGTCTTAGCAATAGTGTTTTCCAAACCTACCCCTTCGGCCTGCAAACCCTCGCCTTCCAAGCCGACGGAAAGCTGCTTGTGGGTGGCCAGTTTACGAAGCTGATGGGCGTCCCTCAACCGTTCGTCGGTCGGCTTAACACTGATGGCACTCTGGACAACACCTTCAACGTGGGTGGTGGCCCCGATGCTCCAGTTCGGGCCCTGCTTGTCCTGCCCGATGGCACCGTGTTCATCGCCGGTGACTTTACTACGGTGAACGGGGTAGCCAGCCCGCGGTTGGCGCGCCTTACCACGAACGGGACTGTGGATGCGACCTTCGCTACCCAATTGAATGGCGGCCTTGACGGGCCGGTGTTTGACCTGGCGCTGCAGGGCGGCAACAACATTGTGGTGGCGGGTCAGTTCACCAAGGCGGGGAACCTTTCCCACCTGAATTTGGCCCGGGTGGGCACGAATGGCACGGTTGACCCCACGTTTACGACCTCGGTGAATGATTACGTGAACAAGGTGGCGGTCCAACCTGACGGCAAGGTAATCCTCGGCGGTGGGTTTACGGCGGTCAATGGGTTGGCGCGCAGTCGCGTGGCCCGGTTGAATGTGGGCGGCAGTGTGGATGCCAACATCAACTTTGGTTTCGGGGCGGACGCGGATGTGGAAGCGGTGCTGGTGCAACCGGATGACCTGCGGATCGTTCTGGGTGGGCAGTTCCAAAACTTCAACGGGGTGCCGCGTGCCGGCTTGGTGCGGCTCAATGGACGCGACAGCACGGAC
>RFSE01000425.1 GCA_009924135.1 Pseudomonadota bacterium
CTTAGAAAAAGCAGTTGGAAAGTTGCCAGCAGCGGCAAGTAGCTGGTGGAGTGGGGGATGCCCATGCAAATTGCCCCGGTCACCCCTCACCCGCAGGGTGAGGCGCTCGCCCACCCCACTCCGCCGGTCTCCCCGTTGAACGTGGACACGCCTGGACGACGCTTTCATGTGGAATGGGATCCGGAGGCGCCGGTCACCCCGCTGGGGCAGTTGGTTTTCTTCAGCCAGTTTCTGGCCACGGCGGGCTTGTTCCACGACTGGGTTAAGACCTGCCCGTTGCGGTTTACCAGTAACAATGCGCCCGCGCCTACGGACCTGTTGGGCACGCTCACCCTGGCCATTCTCGCCGGCCAACACCGGTACAGCCACGTTACCGCCTTGCGCGCCGACACGGTCAATCCCACGGGGCTGGGCATGACCAAGGTGTGCAGTGAAGACAGCGTGCGCCGCGCCTTTGCCGGGGCCGATCCGCAGGCGTGCGCCCGCTGGCAAACCGGAGCCCTGCGGCAAACCTGGCTGCCGGCCTTGCGCCAGGCCTGGATCATGGACCTGGATGCGACGGTCAAACCCCTCTACGGCCAGCAGGAAGGGGCCGAGCGGGGCTACAACCCGCACAAACCCGGGCGGCCCAGCCATGTCTATCACAGCCTCTTCGTCCGGGGCTTGCGGCTGGTGCTGGATGTGGAGGTGCGGCCCGGCAAACAAACCGCCGCGACACATGGCCGGGAAAATCTCTGGCGCGTGTGGGAGAGTTTGCCCAAGGAATGCCGCCCGTGGCTGCTGTGCGGTGACTCCAGCTACGGCCACGAAGGCCTGCTGGCCGAGTGCGAAGGACGGCAGCAGCCGTATCTCTTCCGGTTGCGGCAAACCAAGGGCGTCAAACAACTGGTCCAGCTGCTCACCGCCCAGTGCGGGTGGCGGCCCGCCCTCAATGGCTGGGAAGGTGCGGAGGGTCAGTTGCAACTCACCGGCTGGACCGCCCAGCGCCGCGTGGTGGTGCTGCGCCGGCTGCAGGAACGGCCCCCGGAGCCGGCCGCCCCCCGCGAACTGGGCTGGGCCCTGCTGGCGGAATGTGGCCCGGCGCCCGCCTATGAATACCAGGCGCTGGTGACCAACCTGCGCCAGGAACTCGTGAGCGTCGCCGACCTGTATCGGCAACGCGCTGCGGCGGAGAACGTGTACGACGAGTTGAAGAATCAATGGGGCTGGGGCGGGTTCATGACCCAGGACCAGTTGCGCTGCCAGGTGGCGGCCCGGAACGTGGCGTTGGTTTACAACTGGTGGAGTCTGTTCGTGCGGTGCGCCGAGCCCCACCGGCCCCGCGAAGCGGTGACGAGCCGCCCCCTGTTGTTGTGTGCCGTGGGGCGGGTGATTGAAAGTGGTCGCCAGTTCACGTTGCGCCTGACCAGCACCCACGCCCAGGCCGCCGAAGCCCAGCGGTTGCTGACGCACCTGAGCTTGTTCCTGAGCGGGCTCCAGAACACTGCGGAGCAGTTGAATCCGAGCCAGTGCTGGGAACGGATCTGGCACCGGATCTTGACGCCTTGGCTCACCCCAACCGCCGCCTTGCCCGCGCCCAGCGGCTGAACCCGTGCCCCAAGGCCGAAGAACTCGACAAATGCTATGCCTCCGGCGTGACTAACTGCCACACCGTCGGCGGAGCGTGCCTGCTACTGCCGTTTTTAGG
>RFSE01000426.1 GCA_009924135.1 Pseudomonadota bacterium
CGACGGCGACGGCGACGGCGACGGCGACGGCGCCGGCGACGGCGCCGGCGCCGGCGACGGCGCCGGCGAAGGCGCAGAACCCGCGCTAGCCGAGCACACTTGAGCATAAATCCAGCAGACTGCAGTCTGCAGTCTGCAGTCTGCAGTCTGCAGCCTGCATTTTTTAGACACACTCACCCGCGTAGATAATGGCCGAGTCCGGAATCGAAAGGGGCGCCGTCGCGGACGGCGCGGAAGCAGACACCGCAGCTGCGGATGCCGCGCTCGCCGCGCTCGCCGTGAACGACTCGAACACTTCGAACTCTTCGAACTCTTCGAACTCTTCGAACGCTCCGCTCGCCGCGCCCACCGCGCCGGACCCGAACGCCTCGCTCGTCGCCGTGTCCGACTCGGGGGGCTTCCTCGGCGCGTTCCTCTCGGTCCCCGAGGCGAACACGAAGGTCATCGAGCGCTACCCGCTGGTCCCGTTCCTCGTGCAGCGGTTCCCCCTGGCCGCCGGCGAGCCGCTCTCCCACGTCTGGGCGGTCCCCTACCGCGACACGACGGCGCTCGCCGTCGTGACGAACAGCCGCGAGGAGGCCGAGCGCGTGCGCCGCGCGCTGGCCCTCGTCGGCCTCGCCTACGAGGACTCGGTCGACTACTGGAAGCTGCCGCTCGGCGCCGTCGTCGAATCGGGCGCCGAGCGCCTCGAAAGCCAGCGCCGCGCCCACCTCATGTACGCCGACAGCGCTGTCGACGCCGAGCTCCTGCGCCAGGCCGCCGCGGGCGAGAAAGCCTACCGGGACCTGTCCCGCGCGCAAGAGGAGTCCGCTGCCCAGCTGGCGGCCGACGGCCCGATCGCGCAGTTGATCCGCGAGAACGCCCGCATCGGCTTCCTAGACTGCGTGGTCGACTTCGGCTTCGAAGACGACGTCGAGGGCGCCCTCGGCGCCGCCGACACTGAGGGCGCCCTCGGCGCCACCGAAGCCGACACTGAGGGCGCCGCCGAAGCCGACACTGCCGGCGCCGAGGGCGCCACCAACATCGACACCGAGGGCGCCGCCGAAGCCGTAGCCGAAGTCAAACCAGTTAAACTGTAAACAGCAGTCCGGCTATGCCGCAAAAAAGCGCCGAAAGTCTATTTGCACTAAATAATGCTGTGCCAGCAAAACCAGCGGCGCATCGTAATCGCGCTGTTAGCGCTACTGTGCATTCTCGCGCTGGCGCAGGGGGCCGCCGCGCGAATAGGCGCCGCCAGCGCCCCCACGTTCGAGGGCTACGGCTCGGCCGACGAGCCGCACGCGGGGCTCAACCCCGCGGCGACGCTGGAGAGCACCCCCATGGGGTGGGCTAGCATTGTTGGCGTCCGGGGCGACTCGACAGCTGCGCTGGCCACAAAAATAATGCGCGACTAAAGCTAGCTGCAGTCAGCTGCAGCCGATCTCTCGCCCCTCGTTTTTTCAATCCGCTACGGACCCTCGCAGTCGATGTCGTACACGATCTCGACGAGGGGGCGGTAGCTGTAGCGGGCGCCGCCCGCGTCGAGGAGGGGAGCGCCCTGCAGGGCCTCGACCGCGGGCACGACGCCGAGCACGCTCGCGCTGCTCAGCGGCGGCGCGTCTTCGCGGCGCAGCGCGGCGTCGATCAGCTGCGAGACGAGGCCGTAGCAGTGGAACGTGGGCCGCCGCAGCAGGG
>RFSE01000427.1 GCA_009924135.1 Pseudomonadota bacterium
GAAAAAGAGTGCTGGCTGGGGCGGAAAGCGGCTTGATTTGGAGTGTCATGTCAAAAGCAACATCCACTCACGCCACCCAGCCAGCACGTCACCACATCAATGTTCTTGGGCAGATGCTCAAGCTCATTCCGCGTGACATCATCAACCGGACAGCCAGGGAGACTGGTGTCGATGGCAAAGCCCGGACTTACTCCGTGCTCAGCCACCTCGGCACGATGCTCTTTGCCCAGCTCGCCCATGCGCTGAGCCTCAACGATGTCTGCGACTGGCTGCGGCTCAAAGCACGGGCCATCGCCGCCTTCGGTCTCACGCCGCCCTCGCGCAACAACCTCTCCAATTCCAACAAGGTGCGCGATGCGAAGTTCGCCGAGCTGGTGTTCTGGCGCACGCTGGCCCACCTCCAGCACCATGACCGCAGTTTTGGACGACAACGCCCAGGCGGCCATGCCGGGCGCTCTTTGCTGCACCGCTTCAAAGTGCGCATCCATGCGGTGGACTCCACGGTGATGGAGCTGGTGGCCAACTGCATAAACTGGGCGAAGCACCGCCGGCGCAAAGCCGAGTGGGTGACCCGCGCGAAGGACAACTTCCGCTACCGCGCCGTGCGCAACCTGCCGGTGAACAAGGGCGGCAAGGTGGTCAAGGACCAGATCGTGCAGCTCACGGGCGACAAGTTCAAACACCGCAAAGGTTGGACGCTGCGCCGCGTGGAAGCATGGGTGGAGGTCGATGGCGAGCTGCGCCTGATGGTCTTCATCACCAACAACACTGCGTGGAGCGCCGGCAGCGTGTGCGACCTTTACCGCGCCCGCTGGGACATCGAGGTCTTCTTCAAACAAGTAAAGCAGACGCTCAAGCTCGGCGACTTCCTCGGTCACAGCGCCAACGCCATCCGCTGGCAGGTCTGGACCGCGCTGCTGCTCTACGTGCTGCTGCGCTACGCGGCGCACCTCGGCCAGTGGGGCCACAGCTTTACGCGGCTCTTTGCCGTGGTGCGCGCGGCGCTGTGGGAGCGGCTCGCCCTCGTGGGGCTGTTGCGAAGTTATGGGACAGCAGGCGGGAGCTTCACCCTGCTGGGAGCCGCACACGCCGCATGGTTGCCTGGATTTGCGCCGCCGGGCGCGTCATCTCATGGGACAGCATCCGCCTGATTGCCCAAGGAAACGCCGGCCGCCCACCCCAAAACCTCAACTCGACATTCTTCACTTCCGCCCCGTCTCCCCTCGTCACTTCAAGGCTTGCCCCTCACAGGGCTCGGCCTATGGGATGGCTGTGTTCGAGAATGATGATTAGGGCCTCTGACCGGAAGGTGATGTCACTTAGAGCCTGTCATGCACTTTTCATCCTACGCACAGAGGGGAGAGCAAGGCACGAAGGCTCGGAGTCCGCGTTTTCCGGCGTTTGATTCTTTGCCTTCCCTTCGTGACGGGCAACTTAACCCAAGTTCCGCAGCTCGCGGGGCATTGTGGCGCGGCCAACAGAGGAGCCGCGTTGTTCACGCGTCGGTTTTCTGCACTACATTTTCTGGCGCGGTGGCGGGGAGGTCTTCCACGATCCGGCTGCGCGTGGGCAGGTCCAGGCCCAGGCGCACGAGCAGTTCGGCGACGCGGCGCTCGGGACGCGCGACGCAACGCAGGCGCAGTTGGGCGA
>RFSE01000428.1 GCA_009924135.1 Pseudomonadota bacterium
CAACCCAACGGCTCCATCAAGCTCGTGCTCGCCACACTATGAAACCCACCATCGAAATCACCGTGTCACCCGTGGGTGACATTCACATCGAGGGCGTCGGGTTCAAGGGTGCGGACTGCGAAGCCGCCACGCGGTTCCTCGAAGAAGCTCTGGGCGTCGTGGGACAGCGACGTCGCAAGCCTGAGTTCCATCAACAGGCCCGGGCGACGCAGAAACAACCACTCGGCACATGAACCCCGTACTGACGTTCGATACGAACGGCATCGGTCACTGTCTCCACACTGACGCCATCCCCCTACAATCCCTCGGCACCTTGGAAGTCCGCCGTGCCACCACCATCGAGTTCAACCCCGCCACCCAGCAGTGGGAGGTGAAGGACGCTGCCGGGCAAACGCTCTACAGCAATCCTTCGCGTTCCTGCTGTCTGGCCTGGGAGTTGGAACGATTCAATCAATGAGCCAGCCCATCAGCCAGGTTTGGACGTTCCCAAGCGACTCCAATCCGGACAAGCAATACGAAACCCTCCGCTACACCGACGGGGCGCTGTCCTGCAACTGCCCGGGCTGGACCCGGCGCGTCGCAGTGGATGGCTCCCGTTCTTGCAAACACACGCGCTGGATCGATCTCGGCCAGTCCGAGCGCCAATGCAGCGCCACCCACCAGTACCAAACCCAAAACCCACCACCTCATCATGCCCAACGCAAAATCATCAGCCCGCCACAACTCGGCCAGCGCAAGCTCGTCGGCTGACATCGGGACCAAGCTCACCCATTACCTCCGCGCCGGTTACTCCGGTCTCTATCTGCTCTCGCCCGAGGAGCAACGCGTCGAAGCCGAGTTCAAGGCCATCGCCACGCATCTCGGTTACGCCCTGTGCTTCTGGTCCATGGCCGACGGCCTCGTCAACACGACCAGTAACAAGGTCACCGATGCGTCCGATCCACTGGCGGCGCTGGAAGCCATCGACCAGTTGCCGGAGAAGACCATCATCCTGCTGAAAGACTATCATCTGTTCTTGCAGGAGCCCAACGCGCTGCTGCTGCGCAATCTCAAGGATACGCTGCTCACGGCCAAGACGCAGCAGAAGCACCTTGTCATCCCGGCCTGCCGCCTGTGCCTGCCACCGGAACTGGAACGGGAGTTCACCGTCGTGGAGTTCCCGTTGCCGGGGCCGGCTGCCTTGCGTCCCGTGCTCGATAACATCCTGGTCTCGGCGGCGCTGGACGCGCTCACGGATGAAGCCGCCGAGGCCGTGCTCGCCGCCGCGTCGGGCCTCACAACCATGGAGGCGGAAAACGCCTTCGCGCTGTCGGTGGTCGAAGCTGGTTCCGTGCAGCCGGCTTTGGTGGCTCGGGAGAAAGCACAGGCGGTCAAGAAGACCGGGCTGCTCGAAGTCATCGAAGCCAAGGAATCCCTGGCTGACATCGGTGGCTTGGACCAGCTCAAGGAATGGCTGCTCCAGCGCCGGCCAGCGTTCTCGCAACGCGCCCGGGACTACGGCCTGCCGGTCCCCAAGGGCGTGCTCATCGTTGGTCTTCCCGGCACGGGCAAAAGCCTGACGGCCAAGGCCACGGCGCAGTCCCTGGGTGTCCCGCTGCTCAAGCTGGACGCCGGGCGCATCTTCGCCGGGCTGGTCG
>RFSE01000429.1 GCA_009924135.1 Pseudomonadota bacterium
TGCCTGAACGTTTGTATCTTTGGACTCAATTTTGCTGACCAGCAGCGGAATCACGGCTTCGCTTTCCTGGCGAAACTCGGAAATCGCCAGCTGCTGCAACTCAGGGCGCTTGGAAGTAAGATAGCCAAGCCAGAACTTGAACTGGCTGTCCGGGTAGCCAGTTTCCTGGTTGATGTGGATGAAGCAGAGGGTGCACAGGGTGAAGATGCCCATCGCAATCCAGTAATCCCTGTCAGGATGCGGACTTTCGAGCTTCATGGGCTTTCGACGTGCCCATAATCCGGTTCATTCAGCGGCCCCCGAGCGGTCCTGTGCGGTTCAAAAACCAGGCCGCAACATCCGTCGCAAAATGCAGGGACAGCACAGCTTAAACATGCCCGCGTTCTACGGCTGCCTGCTGAGCCCGGAGTATGTCGTGCAGGGTCAACACGCCAGCCAGCGGCTGATCGGGCTGCGTCTGTACCAGCAGGAAGCCGGTTTGCGATTCGATCAACCTGGTTTGCGCCTCGCGCACGGGGAGTTCCGGGTGGCAAATGGTAGCGACTTTCAAAGCCGGCGGGCGCAGGTCCCGCAGCGCTGCCACGGCCTCCTCCCGCAACAGCACGCCCTGAACCCGGCCTTCCATCACAACCGGAAACTGGCCGTAAGGATGGTCCGAAAGAAATGTTTGCAGGCTGTTTCGTTCCAGTGACACAACCACCACCGGTTTGGGATTGGCCAGATGTGACACCGGTTGACTTTGCCACTCGCGCAGGTCCCGGGGTGGACTAAACCGCTCGACGTCATGGCCATCCTGCTTGAGGAGGGCATCGTAAAAGTTTAGCGGTGCCAGCCGACGGCTGATGGCCTGGCTGATCAACGCGGCGAACATGAGTGGGGGCACGAGGGCGAATTCGTGGGTCATTTCAAATACTATCAGGATGCTCGTCACCGGGGCCCGCACCACCGCCCCAAGGGTGGCGCTCATGCTGACAATTGCGAGCATGACGACGCCTTCGGGTTGCAGACCCAGAATCGGCTGCGCCAGCCCGGCCAGCCCGAGACCGGTCATCGCGCCGAAGAAGAGCGTGGGCGAAAAAATGCCCCCGCACCCGCCCATCCCATAGCAGGCCACCGTGGAGATGAACTTGGCGGCCAGCAGCACGGTCGCCGTCTGCCACAGCAGCTTCCCGCTCAGTGCCTCTGATAAATCATCATAGCCCAGGCCAAACACGCCGAGCCTGCCCGTTTGTTGAAAGACCAGCACGCCCAACCCCCAGCAGACCAGGCTCCCGAGTGCCGGACGCAACCAGACCGGAACCGAAGACCACCGCCGCTGCCGGGCCCGCAAGCCCAGCGCGGACATCTGAAAGGCCACTCCGACCAGCGTCCCGGCGGCAGCGACCACCGGCACCACCAGATAGGAACGCCAGGTGGGCTCCCCAATGACCGCGAGGGAAAAGGCCGGCTGCGGCCCGATCAAACCATGCGCCACCAGCGCGCCAATCATGGCCCCGAGTAAAACGCTGCCTAGCAGAGGGCTGTTCAAATCCCCGATCAGCTCCTCCAGCACGAAGGTCACGCCGGCCAGCGGCGTGTTAAAGGCCGCCGCCAAGCCGGAAGCTG
>RFSE01000430.1 GCA_009924135.1 Pseudomonadota bacterium
TCACGAGGTCAGCGGCTTCGAGAACCGTCAACGCGCTCAACTCTTCAACCAACTTTGCGATATCAGCCATGTTACCTTTCTTTAGTCTCGTCGCCCCCGGAGCCCCGAGGATTTGAGCCGGCAGCCGCCAGCCGACGATTCACTCTGTTTGTTTCGTTGTTTGTTTCCCCGCCAGCCAGCAGGCTGACAGAAATCGTTAGGCAGCCTTTTCGGACTTTGCCTTGATGACCCGGGCGATCTGCGAGCCCGGGGTGTTGATGGTGGCCACGAGCTTCTGGGCCGGGGCCTGCAGGACGCCCAGCAGCTTGCCGCGCAGCACTTCCAGGGAAGGCAGGTCGGCGAGGGCGAGCAAGTCGGCACCTTCGAGGCGCTTGTTGGCGAGGTAGCCGAACTTCAACTTCGGCTTCTCGAACTCGGCAGAGAAGTTCTTGAGGACCTTCGCCGCAGCGGAGACGTCCTTCGCGCCAGTCACGACGGCAATCTGGCCCGCGAGCGCACCCGAGAGGTCGGCGAGGCCGGCTTCCTTGGCTGCAATGCGGAAGATGCTGTTCTTGACGACGTGGGCTTCCGCCCCGCCCTTGCGGAGACGGGAGCGCAGTTCGTTGAAGTGGATCACGGTCAGGCCCGTGTAGTCCACGACGATGAAAAACGGCGAGGCGTTGAGCCGGGCGACGTATTCGCTGGTAATGAATTTCTTTTCGGCGCGCATGGGATTCTAGTAAGTTAAGATTAGGCGGTGGCGACGAATTCGCGGGTGTCCACACGGACGCCCGGGCTCATGGTGGCGGAGATGGTGCAGGAGAGCATGAACACGCCCTTCACACTGGCGGGACGGGCCTTCGAGACGGCCTCGATGACGGAGCGGGCGTTCTCCTCGATCTGCTCGGGCTTGAACGCGGCCTTGCCGACGGGGACGTGGATGTTACCCGCCTTGTCCACCTTGAACTCGACGCGGCCAGCCTTCACTTCTTTGACGGCCTTGGCAGTGTCATCGGTCACGGTGCCGGTCTTCGGATTCGGCATGAGGCCGCGAGGTCCAAGCACCTTGCCGAGCTTGCGGACTTCCACCATCGCCTCGGGCGTGGCGACGGCGACATCGAAATCAACCCAGCCCTGGTTGCACTTGGCGATCATGTCGTCGAAGCCAACGAACTCCGCGCCGGCCGCACGGGCGGCTTCAGCGGTGGGTCCGGGCTTGGCGAACACGAGCACGCGGACGACCTTGCCGGAGCCATGGGGCAACGGGACGGTGCCACGGACCATCTGATCACTCTGCTTTGGGTCAACCCCAAGGCGGAAGGCGAGATCAACGGTCTCGTTAAACTTGGCTTTTTCGAACTTGGCGAGGAGCTGGACGGCTTCCTTCAATGGAAGGGCCTTCTTGCCTTCGACCAACTTCGCGTTTTTGTTATAGCGTTTGCTTGGCATTTTGTTTGGTGCGGTGCATGCGGACGCAGAGCGCCCTCCCGCGGTTTGGGTTAACCGACAACTTCAATTCCCATGCTCCGGGCGGTGCCGGAGATGAGGCGCACGGCGGCGTCCTCGCTGTTCACGTTCAGG
>RFSE01000044.1 GCA_009924135.1 Pseudomonadota bacterium
GCCCTCCTGGCAGATGGTCTTGATGCGGTCCCAGTTCTTGCGGAACTCGGCCTGCTCGTGGGAGAGGATGACCATGCCCTCCTTGTCTTCGAGCTTCTCGATGAGGACGTCGATTTCGTCCCCGACCTTGATGGCCTCGGGATCGAGGAACTCGCCGCGGGAGACGACGCCTTCGGACTTGTATCCGATATCAACGAGGACTTCCTTGTTGCGGACTTCGAGGATGATTCCTTTGACAATTTCACCTGCGGCGAAGCGTTTCGTGCTCGCGCGCATGGCTTCTTCCATGGTTAGCATACTGCGTGTGTGTAACTGCGGGAGGCGATGCGGGCATTAGCCCGGCGGGACTCCATTGCCTAACGACCGACGTTGCAGGGCAACGGAGGTTGAAGGTTAGGTTGCTTTGTTGACCGACGTTTCTCAGCCTCAACGAGCGCCGCACTCACGGCGCTCAGGCGGGGCGGACAGTAGCGGGTGGAATACCGCTGGCAAGGGATTTTATACCTCCGCGAGGGATAATGTCGCGCCGGGCCGGCAGGTGATTTTTCCGGGCAAGGGGATGACCGCGTCGAGATTACACTTGAACCCGGCGCTGAATCCCGCGATAAACGCGCGCGATTCAGCCCCGCTGTCCAGGGCTGCCTTGAAGTTACGATCATGCCTAGCAACGTGCGGACTGTTAAAGCCTCTGCCCCCGCTTCCGCCGGGGTGGTTGATTGCGTCCGCCAAGTGCTGGCCCGCGTGGGGCCGGGTTTGGTCCGGGGTGCCTTCGCCCTGTTGGCGGCTATTTCCCTGACGGTTTCCGTCCACGCGGAAATGCCGTCCTTCCGGTGGGCTTCCCGTGCCGGTGGCACCGGGCATGACTACGGGACCGGCATCGCCGTGGACAACGAGGGCTGCACCTACATTTGCGGTTATTTCCGCGGTCAGGAGGCGCGTTTCGAGGATTACGCCCTGGCTGGCAAGGGTGAGGCGGACATCTTTCTGGCCAAGTATGACCGGACGGGCAAGCTGGTCTGGATTCGTCAGGCAGGCGGCAGTGCGGATGATTATGCCCGGGCGGTGGCCATTGATGCCGAAGGCAATTCCTACATCACCGGTTCGTTCCAGTCGCCCACGGTGGATTTCGGTGGCGAGACCGCCAAGCGCAACTCTGACTCGGAAATTTACGTCGCCAAGTTTGATCCCAATGGCAAACCCCTCTGGGTCCGTCAGGCGGGTGGCGGCTCCGGCGGTGGCGGCAGCGGTAACGGCATTTCCATCGGCGCGGATGGTTATGTTTACGTCTGCGGTAATTTCAACGGTGACATCGAATTCGGCGATCTCACCCTGAAGAATTCAGGATTCAGTGACATTTTTGTGGCCCGCTATGACAGCAACGGCGAGCTGGACTGGGTCCGGCAGATCGGTGGACCCGGCGACGACGTGGCCAGCGCGATCACCGTGGATGCGCAGGGGAACAGCTACGTGGTGGGTGGCTTCGAGGACCGCGTCCGCTTCTCCCGCAACATCACCCTGGGCAGCGCGGGGTTGATGGACAGCTTCATCGCCAAGCTCGATAACACCGGCCGCACCGTCTGGGCGCAGCGCTCCGGCGGTCCCAATACGGACATTGCCTACGCGGTCAGCTTGGACCCGCAGGGCAACGTGCTCGTCTCGGGCGGGTTCAATGGCACTGAATCGTTCGCCTCGGACATGCGCCTGCATGCTGCCTTCCGTTCTCGCAGCGGGACTAAAACCGGCATGTTCAGCGGCAAGGGGCTTAAGAGCGTGGGCGGTTCGGATGTGTTCATCGCCAAATACGATCTGCGCGGCAAGCTGACCTGGGTGCGCACGTTTGGCGGCAACAAGCTCGGCTGTCCCGAGGCGGGCTACGGCATGGCCGTGGATGCCAGCGGACATGCGCACATGACGGGCACGTTCGCGGGCAAGGTCGAGTTCGGTAACAATACTTTGTACAGCATGGGCATCGGCGATGTCTTCGTCACGGAACTCGACCGCGAAGGCCGGGTGATCTGGGCGCGGCAGGCCGGGGCGACCTTCTCGGAACCCATTGCCGGACACGGGCTGGCCGTGGACCGGGGTGGTAACACCTACATCATCGGTTATTTCCGCGGCAATGTCACCTTCGGGGACACGGTGCTCAAGAGCCAGGGCGAGACGGACATCTTCCTGGCGAAGATCACCGCGCAGTTCGCTCCCCGCCGCTGATCTTCGCCGGCCCGGCCCGGCGCTTCTGTCATGATTGTTTACCTCAACGGCCAGTTTCTGCCCAAAGACCAGGCCCGCATCTCGCCTGACGATCGCGCGTTTCTTTTCGCCGACGGAGCTTACGAGGTCGTGCGCGCTTACCGGGGCCACCTGTTCCGGGCCAAGGAACACTGGGACCGGTTCGATTACAGTCTAAAAGCCCTGCGAATCGCCGCTCCGGCAAACACGGACTTCTCGGCCATCGCCAGTGAGTTGCTGAAGCGCAACCAACTGGATGACGCCGAGGCCACGGTGTATCTCCAGGTCACGCGGGGAGCCGCGCCGCGCAAGCACGCTTTCCCTGCCGAGTCCGTGCCGACGGTCTATGCCTTCGCCGCTCCCTTCGCCAACCCGGTCGAGAAGTGGGCCAGCGGCGTGAAGGTCATCACCTTGCCGGACCAGCGTTGGGCGCGTTGCGACATCAAGTCGGTCTCCCTGCTGCCCAATGTCCTCGCCAACCAGCAGGCGCAGGAAGTCGGAGCGCATGAGGCGGTGCTAGTCCGGGACGGATACGCACTGGAAGGCTCCCTCTCGAACTTCGCCGCCGTCCTTGATGGCGTGGTGCACACCGCTCCGCGCACGAATTACATTCTCCCGGGCATCTCGCGGCTGGTCGCGTTGGGCCTGTGTTCCGCGCTGCGGATACCAGTGCGTGAATTCCCGGTCGCCGAGGCTGATTTGAAGTGCGTCACTGAAGCCATGCTCTTTGGCACCACCAATGAGGTAATGCCCGTTGTACAGATCAACGACCGCAAGCTTGGCGACGGGCGTCCCGGACCGATCACCCGCAAGTTGCAGCAGGCCTTCCGCGATTACGTGGAGGAGTGCCGCACGCGCGGCTGAACTGCACGGTGCCCGCGTACGGAGTCCCCGCTTCAGCCGGGGTGGCGATCAATCTTTCACTACGCTGCGCGCGCAGCGTGTGGGATCAGGCGTGTTCCATCGGCTCAAGCCGGGACTCCCTGCTCGGCCCGTGAGGGCCGCCACGATTCGGAATCCGCGCGTTGGGGCCATGAACCAGAGAGGCGAAGCCAAAGATTTGGGACGGACAAAGAGGAAGAGGACAAATTCCATCTTTGTCCGTGCCAAATCTTTGGGGCTGGTTTTGAGAGGTGAAGCTGGGTCCTGGCATCGCTTTTGCTGTTTCCACCGGAGCGCGGGGCGGGGGACCGGGCAACCTTTCAAAGCAGGGGTTGCCAAGTTCCGGTCCATCCGTATTATCCCGCGCAAGCAAAACTGAAACAGATGCGACAGTTCATCACCATCGCCACGAACGCGTTCATGGAACTCGTGCGGCAGCCGATTTTTCTGCTGCTGGCGACGGGTTCCTCGCTGTTCATCGTGTTTCTGGCGGATGTGCCCTACTTCGCCATGGGTGAGGATGGCAAGATGGTAAAGGACAGCTCGCTGGCGGTCATGCTCATGATCGGGCTCTTCGTGGCCGTGTTGAGCGCTTCCTCTTCCGTTGCGCATGAAATCCGCACGGGGACCGCGCTGGCCGTGCTGGCGAAGCCGGTGGGGCGGGCGAAGTTCCTGCTCGCGAAATGCTGCGGGTTGGCGGCGGCGTTGACGGTGCTCGCGTACATCAACACGCTGGCCACCCTGCTGGCCAGCCGGATGGCGTTCGATGCCTACGGCGAGGCGGATTTGTTCGGGACGGGAATATATTTCGGGTCCGTGGCTCTGGCTTACGTGCTGGCTGGCTTCTCGAACTACTTCCTGCGCCGACCGTTTGTGTCGGATGCGGTGCTGTTTCTCGGCGTGCTGACGACGCTCTCCAGCCTGTGGTTGATCTTCTTTGTGGAGTTGAAGCGCCCGGGGACGGCTTTTGAGCCGGCGATGTACAAGGTGGACTGGCGGCTCCTGCCGGCGTGTGTGCTGGTGCTGATGGCTTTGCTGCTGCTCGCTGGTTTGGCGCTGGCGTGCTCCACGCGTTACGACACCGTTCCGACGCTGGTCATCTGTTCGGCACTGTTCCTGCTTGGGTTGATGAGCGATTACCTGTTTGGCCGTGCGGCGGAGTCAGGTGTATGGTGGGCTTCTGTTTGTCATACAGTGCTACCGAACTGGCAATTGTTCTGGCTGGCGGATGCCCTCGAGGGCACGCGGTCGCATGCCATCCCCGGAGTCTGGGGCTATGTGGGCAAGGCCGCCGGGTACATGGTTGGCTATTTGGGCGCGTCGCTGGCTGTCGCGCTGATGTTATTTGAAGATCGTGAGCTGAGTTAAGCAATGGAACGCAATTCGCAACCGACCGGGCTGGTCAACCTCATCATCGCGCTGCTAACAGCGGCGGTGGGCACCTACATTTCACGCGAGACGGCGGGCATCACCGACGAGGTGGTGAGCGCCTTTCTCGGATTGGGCTTTTTGGTCGCCCTCTTCAGCTACTTCCAAATGCGGATGGAGGCGCGCGAGCGGTTGGAGAAGCTCGAACTGGACGAACTGGCCAAATCGGCGCGCAGTACGACGCTTTTTGAAGGCACCGATGCCGAGGCATTCCCGGCCCGTCGAGCCCGGGAACAGTTCGAGCGCTGGTTGGTTCCGGCTTTTTGCATCCTGTTGTTGGTCCTCCAGGGCGTGCTGGTCTGGTGGGTCTGGCAGCAGACGATCAATCCGGCGGCGGTGGCGGTGAAGACCTCGCTGCCGATGATGGCGGCGTTCTTTGGCGGCCTGTTCTTCCTCCAATTCATCACGGGCCGTTACTCGGTCAATGTCGCCCGCATGGAGAACGTGCGGCTGCTCCGACCCGGGGGCAGTTATCTGCTGCTCGGGGCCTACCTGAGCCTGCTCTCGGCGGGTGGCAACGTGGCCATCTACTTCGGCCACACCAAGGTGGACCTGTATCTGGCCCGCGCATTGTGCGTGATTCTCACGCTGGTCGCAGTGGAAAACCTCCTGACACTCGTTCTTGAAATTTACCGTCCACGCGTTCGTGGTCAGGCTGCCCGGGTGCTGTATGAGAGCCGGTTGGTTGGTCTGTTGGGCCAGCCCGAAAGCTTGTTCACCACGGCGGCGCATGCGTTGGACTACCAGTTTGGTTTCAAGGTTTCGGAAACGTGGTTCTTCCAGTTCCTCCAGAAGGCGCTGCTCTGGCTGCTCCTCATCCAGGCCGGCCTGTTGTGGTTGTCCACGTGCTTCGTTTTCATCGAACCCGATGAACAGGCACTGCTGGAACATTTCGGCGAGCCAGTCGCCAGCCGTCCCGTCCTCGAACCTGGCTTCCACCTCAAACTGCCGTGGCCTGTGGATGCCGTGCATCGCTTTCAGACGCACCGGGTACAGACTTTCACCGTCGGCGTGGTGCCGAAGGAGGATGAACACGGAGTGCCCGAGGAGAACACCATCGTCTGGACCAAGAGCCATTACAAAGAGGAGTTCAACCTCCCCGTGGCCAACAAGGAGCAGGACAGTGCTTCCAACACCAATGCCGCTGGTGAAAAGGCCGCTCCGCCGGCGAACCTGGTCACGGCCAGCGTGCCGGTGCAGTATCAGATCAAGGATGTCGTTGCCTGGGCGCGTAATCATGCGAACCCGAACGAACTGCTGGAGCGCATCGCCACGCGCGAAGTCGTGCGTCACCTGGTCAGCGTGGATTTCTTTGAGTTCATGTCCGTGGGCCGGCAGAAATCCGCCGAGCATCTGCGTGCCAACATCCAAAAAGCGGCGGATGCTGAGCAGCTCGGCGTTAGCATCCTGTTCGTCGGCCTTCAGGATGTGCATCCGCCCGTGAGCGTCGCGGAAGCCTTCGAGGCCGTCATCGGTGCGGAGCAGACCCGCGAGGCGAAAATCCTGACCGCCCAGGGCGAGGCCGCCAAGACCAACGCGCTCGCCGTGGCCGAAGCGCAAAAGGTGCAGGACACCGCGAAATCGTTTCAGGTGCGCCGCGTCGCTGAGGCCGGGGCGATCGCCGGGCAGTTCCAGCATCAGATCGCCGCCTGGGAGGCCGCTCCCACCGTTTATCCGCAGCGTATTTACCTCCAGACGTTCGCCAAGTCCGTCGGCAAGTCCCGCAAATACATCATCGCCACCACCAACGCGAACGAGATGGTCCAGTTGAACCTCGAGGACAAGGTCCGTCAGGATCTGCTGGAAGACCTCACCATCCAACCCAAGAAGTAAGCAACCCTCCCTTTTTCCGAACCATGCGCAATCCAGTCACATTCGTAGTCGGAGTCGTCATCCTCCTCATCTTCGTGTCCATTTCGTTCCTGTTCCAGGTGCGACAGAACGAAGTCGCCTTCCTCACCACCTTTGGCAAGGCGTCCGAGGAAGCCATCAAGCCCGGACTGCATCTGAAAGCTCCTTGGCCGATCCAGCAGGTCCATCGTTTCGACGCCCGCGTGCACAACTTCGAGGGCAAGTTCGAGGAGACGCAGACCCAGGACGGGCGCAACCTCATGGTGCTCGTCTATGTGGGCTGGAGAGTTTCCGAGCCGCAGAAGTTCAACCGCAGCTTCCCCGGCGGCGAAGACGATGCGAAACGCAGCCTCGAAAGTCTCGTGCGCAGTGCCAAGAACGCCACGGTGGGTCTGCACCCGTTCAGCCACTTCATCAACACCGATCCGGCTCAGCTCAAGTTCGATGCCATCGAGAAGGAAATGCTCGCGCAAATTGATGGCACGGCGAAGGAGAAGTTCGGCATGGAGGTGAAGTTCCTCGGTATCAAGCGCCTCGGTTTTCCCGAGAGCGTCACGCAGAAGGTTTTCGAGCGCATGAAAGAGGAGCGGCAGCGTCTTGTGAAGCAGTTCGAGGGTGAAGGTGAACGCGAAGCCACCAAGATCCGTTCCGCTGCTGACCGTGAGCGCAATGAGCTGCTCGCCAAGGCCGAAGCCGAGGCCACCAAGCTGCGCGGCGAAGCCGAGGCCGAGGCGGCGAAGGCCTATAAGACGCTCGAACAAAATCCCGAGCTGGCCGTGTTCCTCCAGAAACTTGCCTCGATGGAACAAGTGTCCAAGGAACGCGCCACGCTGATCCTCGACCAGAACACGCCGCCTTTTGATTTGTTGCGCGGCACCAACTCCATCGTCCGCCCTGCCGGCAAGAAGTGAGCCTGCCATGAGCGACCACGATCACTCTCATTCCCACGGACCCGGCGCGGATGACCATGCGCATTCGCACGCGCATTCGCATGGCCCCGGCGACGAGCACGACCACTCGCACTCCGCCGCCCCCGAGCCGCCGCCGGAAGCGCCGATGGAAGACTCCAACACGCAGGCCCTGGCGGATGCGCTCAAGAGCAGCTTCGTCGTCGTCCGCGTGGTCATGATCGGGCTGATTGCCCTGTTCCTGGCCTCGGGGATTTTCACCGTCGGTCCGCAGGAGGTCGCCATCAAGCTGTCCTTCGGCGCGCCCACCGCGACCGGCGAGGCCGCCCTGCTGAAGCCCGGCCTGCACTGGTCTTTCCCGAGGCCGATCAATGAGATTGTCATCATTCCGAAGGACAAGGTGCACATGGTCGTCTCCAGTGTTGGCTGGTACCCGGTGACCAAGGAACAGGAACTCGCCGGTCAGGAGCCGCCCGCCGGGGCTTCGCTCAATCCCGCGAGCGACGGCTACACCCTCACCGCTGATGGCAACATCATGCATGTGAAAGCCACCCTGCGTTACACCATCAGCGACCCGGTGCGGCACGAGTTTGATTTCATCGGTGCGTCCAACCTCGTGCAGAACGCGCTCAACAACGCGCTGCATCATGCGGCTGCACAGTTCACCGTGGACAAGGCCACGCGGCAGGATATTGCCGGCTTCAAGGAGAAGCTCATGAACCGCGTGCAACAGCTCGTGCTCGCCTATGGCCTAAGCATCGAGTTTGACCCGCGCAGTTGCGATGTGATCGCCATCCCGCCGCGCCAGGTCAAGGCCGCCTTCGATGCCGTGCTGGAGGCTGAAAACGACAAGCGCAAGACTATCAACACCGCTCAGGGCGAGGCCAACACCACGCGCACCAAGGCCCAAGCCGAGGCGGACTCGGTCCGCAATTCGGGCCGCGCCGATGCCACGCGCACGGTGCAAGCCGCCCAGGCCGACGCGGAATACTTCCTCGCGCGCCTCCCGGAGTTCCAGCGCAACCCGCAACTCTTCCGCGACCGTCGTCTCACCGAGACGATGGCTACCGTGCTGGCCAGCGCGCAGGAGAAATACTTCCTCGTCGAACGCACCGACGGCACGCCCCGCGAACTGCGCATCTTGTTGAACCGCGAGCCGTTGAAACCCGTGGCCCCGAAACAACCGTGAAATCGTTTCGAGTTTTGAGTTTGGTGTTTCGAGTTGGCTCCGCCCGGCGTGGCACGCTCGAACACACCGCTCAACTCGAAACCACAAACGCCAAACTCGAAACTTTCCTATGCAGGTAACCAGCCTCCTCAGCCAGCAGGAAGAACACAATCACGCCAACGGCGAGAAGTGCTCCTCCTGCGGTCACGACCACGAGCATGCCAGCCAGCAGTTGGGCATGACGCTCTTTGGTCTCATCCTGATCATCAACTCGTTCATCATTGAGCAGTTCACCGCCAACGGCAAGACGATGGCCGACCTCAGTGCGGGCATCGGGGCGATCGTCCTCGGCTGGCCCATCGTGGTCGTTGCCGTGAAAGATCTTCGGCGCGGTAACCTCACCACCAACGAGCTGGTGGCCCTCGCCGTGCTGGCCTCCTTTGCCAGCGGCCATTATCAGGAAGCCGGCGTGGTCAGCTTCTTCATGTTGCTGGGTCAAATCATTGAGAGCCGCACCGCCGAAGGCGCGCGTCTGTCCATAGAATCGCTCATCAAGCTGACCCCCACCAAGGCCCGGCGCATGGTGGGCAGCAAGGAAGAGGAAGTGGCCGTTCACGAACTCAAGAACGGCGATGTGATCCGGGTCCGCCCCGGTGACAACGTCGCGGCCGACGGCCAGATAGTCTCTGGTGAAGGCTCCATCAACCAGGCGAACATCACCGGTGAATCCCTGCCCGTGGACAAGAAGACCGGCGACCAGGTCTTCGCGGGCACGATCAACCTTACGGGTGTGCTCGAAATCAAAGTCACCCGCGCCGGCACCGATTCCACGCTCAACCGCGTGCGCGAACTCATCCTCGCGGCGGAAAAGACCAAGCTGCCGATCATGCGGATCGTGGACCAGTACATGGGCTTTTACACCCCGCTGGTGCTCGTCATCGGCGCGCTCGTCTGGGCCTTCACCGGCGAGTTGAACCGTGTCATTGCAGTGTTCATCGTGGCCTGCCCGTGCGCCTTCGTGCTGGCCACCCCCACGGCGATGGTGGCGGCCCTCTCCGCCGCCGCTCGTCTCGGCATCCTCATCAAGAATGTCGCCGACATTGAACTGGCTGCCAAGATCAACGCCTTTGTCTTCGACAAAACCGGTACGCTGACGACCGGCAAGCTTGCGGTCAGCCGCTTGGCTCCAGCGGCGGGCATCGCCCCGGCCGACCTGCTGCGCGTGGCGGCCAGTGCCGAGCAGTTCAGCAACCACCCCACGGCCAAGGCGCTCACCGCGCTCGCCGTTGAGGCGGGCGTTGCCCTCAGCGACCCGAAGAACTTCGCCGAGACGGCCGGCCGTGGCGTGAAGGCCAACGTTGATGGCACCGTGGTGCTGGTGGGCCGGGCGCAGTGGCTCAAGGACAATGGTGTGCCGGATGATTTCCTCAAGACCGTGGACGTGAACGAGACCGAAGGCTACAGCCTCCTCTTCATCGCCCGTAACGGCATGTGCATCGGCTGGGTCGGGATGCAGGACGAGACCCGCCACGAGGCCAAGGAGGCCTTGCACGATTTGCGCGATACCGGTGTCCGCCGGGTGGCAATGGTCTCCGGCGACCGCCAGCCTGTCGCGGCGCGCGTGGCCAAGGAAATTGGCTGCGAAGAAGTCGTGGCCGAGTGCCTGCCGCAGAACAAGGTCGAGTACGTGAAGGCGATGCGGGCCAAGGGCTATCGCGTGGCCGTCGTCGGTGACGGCGTGAATGACGCGCCAGCGCTGGCGGCGGGTGATCTGGGCATCGCGATGGGTGCGGCGGGCAGCGAAGTGGCCATCCACAGCGCGACCATCGCGTTGATGAACAGCGATCTGCGCCGGTTGCCTTTCCTCGTACGTCTCTCGCGCATGACCCGCACCGTGATCAACCAGAACTTCCTGCTCGGCGTGGTCTTCGTGATCGGCGGACTGGTGCTCGCGGCGTTGAGCTACATCACCCCGATCATCGCCGCCGTCATGCATGTGGCGGGATCGTTGATCGTCGTGTTCAACAGCGCGCGACTCGTGCGGCAGGGCGAAGAACTCGAACCCTTCCAGGCGGGTGCTCCGGTGAATCCGCCGCCCGCCGGTGGCGCGAGCAAACATGAAGCGGCCGCCCAGTTGCAGCCGAAGCTGGCGTGAGGCAAGCGGCAATTCCGTCCGCGTCCGTGTCGCACTAATTTGGTTCAACTATGACCACCCTCGACACTCTCCAACCTGCGGCTTCCGAGCGCACCACCACCGAGGCCGTCATCTCCGTGCGCGGCCTCACCAAGGTCTTCAAAGACTTCTGGGGCCGGCCCAAGGCGCGGGCGGTGGACAATGTAAACTTCGAAGTGCGGCGTGGCGAAATCTTCGGCCTGCTCGGGCCCAACGGCTCTGGCAAGTCCACGACGATCAAGATGTTGCTGGGCCTGCTCTATCCGACCAAGGGCCACATCGAGATTTTCGGCCACTCGCCCCGGCACGTGAAGACCAAGGCGCGCATCGGCTACCTGCCCGAGGAGAGCTACCTCTACAAGTACCTCGACTCCCGCGAGACGCTCGATTTCTTCGGCGACCTGTTCCAGCTTGCACCCGGAGAACGTGACAAACGCACGGAGCAGTTGCTGGAAATGGTCGGTCTCAACCAGGTGCGCAGCCGCACGGTGGGCGAGTTCTCCAAGGGCATGCAGCGCCGCATCGGTCTAGCCCAGGCGCTTATCAACGATCCCGATCTGGTCATTTTGGACGAGCCGACCGCCGGTCTTGATCCGCTCGGTTGCCGCGAGGTGAAGGATGTCATCCTCGCACTCAAGAACCGTGGCAAGACCGTCATACTCAGCAGCCATCTGCTCAGCGACGTCGAGGACGTGTGTGACCGCGTGGTGATTTACTACGGCGGCAAAATTCAGGCGGACGGCACCCTGAAGGAGCTGCTCACCGAGCGCAGCTCCGTCCGTATCACGCTGCCCACGTTGCCGCGCGAGGCGATGGAAAACATTCTCAGCACGATCCGGCGCGATGTTGCCGCTGACCGCATCCAGCTCGACAATCCGACGCAGAACCTCGAGAGCTACTTTTTGGGTGTCGTGAACCGTGCCCGGGCCAGCGAGCAGAACACCTCGGGTGCAACATCTGGCAGCCAGGTGGCCGAATACTTGCGCGGCAGTGCCGAAGCCGGAGCCCAGCAGCAGGCGCGCGTTCTGGATCGCTTGGTTGCTCCCACGCCCCAGACAGAGACGCCCGCGCCGGTGGTGGTCATTCCGACCATTGCGGAAGTCGAGGCGCAGAAGAAGCTCGCCGCGCTGGCCTCCCCGACGGTGGCCGCACCGGAGCCAAAGGTCGAAATCGCCGCCCGGGCGGTGCAGGACGAGGCGAAAGCCAATGAAAAGCTGGCGAGCTTGCTGGGCAAACCGAAGTAGTCCGCATGGCCGCTCACTTTGAAATCCTGAAGCATCCGCACCAGGGACTGGCGGCGGTTAAGCACGGCTTTTCGTGGCCGGCGGCAATTCTTGGTTGCTTATGGGCATTCGCCAAACGGTTATGGATTCCCGGCTTGGCGTTGCTCATCACGACTGTTGTTTTAAGCCTCATTGACAGGAAGCTGCTCACCGATAACTCATGGCTGGTAAAGCTGGTCGCTCTCGGTGTTCATACTTGGTTTGGTGTCCGGGCAAACTACCTCCTGAGCCGCGCCTATCAGGAGCGGGGCTTTCTTTATCAGGGACTGGTGCCGGCCACGTCGCCGGCGGATGCGATCGCCAAGTTCAAGGCCGTCGGCGAAAACCTGCCCGCCGAGTGGCGGCTGGGGATTGCTCCGGTGCTGTTCACCCTGCCGACGGCGGTGCAGCAACTGCTCGCCATCGCCCGGCTCACCATCAAGGCCGTGGTGCGCTACCGGCTTCTGCCGGTGCTCGCCGTGGTGCTCGTGCTCGTGGTGGTGGGTCTTCCGCTTCTGCTCAAGCACGATGGTACCGCTCGCGGACTGGTGCAGATCGTCATCACCTACTGTCTGAGTGCGGTGACGGCGATTCTCGGTCTGGTTACGTTGTGGCTGGCCACTGGCACCCTCGCCCGCGATGTGGAGGATTGTTCGATGCAGATGGTCGTGGTGAAGCCCATCCCGCGCTGGCAGATCTGGCTGGGCAAGTGGCTCGGAATCATGGGCTTGAACTTCGCCCTGCTGGGTTTGTCGGGGCTCTCCGTTTTCTTCCTCATACAATGGCGCGCGGCGAGCCTGCCGGAGAAGCAGCAGGCCATCCTCCGCAATGAACTGCTGCTGGCGCGTGGCTCGCTCAAGGAGCCGCCGCCCGACTTGGATGCGGACGTGGAAAAGATGCTGAAGGAGCGCATTCTGCAGCTCGGTCCGGACGCCAGCGGTGCCAACTTGGCGGTTGTACGCAAGGACGTCCGGGAATTTCTCAAATCCCAGTATCAGGTCGTCGCTCCCAAGCAGGCGCGCACCTGGGTCATCGACGCCGGGGCACAACGCTCGTTGCTGGAGACGCAGCCTATTTATCTGAGGGTCAAGTTTCGCACGGCGGCATATAGCGTGAAGTCCGAGACTTTTCAGACCTTCTGGGAAATCGGCCCGCCCAATGCCACGAACCGGGTGCGCATCAGCCGTCCTTTGACCACTGACACCTTCCACGAGTTCGGAGTTAACATGTTGGATGCCAAGGGCAAGCTCACGCTTGATCCGGTCAAGGATGGGCGGGTCATGAATCTGCTCGATCCACAAGGGCGGCTGATCATCACGTTCGGCAACGCCAACCAGGCCAATCTGCTGTTCGATCTGGAAGAGGGCATGGAGGTGCTCTATCACGAGGGCGGTTTCGGCCTGAACTTCACGCGCGGCCTCGCCATTATTTTCATCTGGCTCGGGCTGCTGGCGGCCATTGGTTTGGCGGGCGCGTCCTACCTTTCCTTTCCCGTTGCCTCCTTCTTCTCCATTTCCGTGCTCATCTGCGGGTTGATGAGCGGCACCGTTGCCAACGTGGTGAAGGACGGCACCTTCGGCAGCACCAACCACGACACCGGAGCGCCTGAAGGCGTGCTGGGCGCGGTGGACTTTGTCATGGTGCCGATGTTCCGGGCGGCTGATCTGGTGCTGACGATGGTAAACTCCTTTTCGCCGATCGACGCGCTCAGCACGGGGCGCAGCGTGTCTTGGTCGACGCTCCTGCGGGCCTTCGTTCAGATCTGGCTGCTGATCGGCGGGCTGTTCGCCGTCGTGGGAATCGCCGTCTTTACGCGCCGGGAGCTGGCGACAGCCCAGGGGAAGAGCTGACATGAAACCGCATCGTTTCTACAAACCCCTGCTCACGCTCCTCGCCATCGGGCTCCTTTTGGGCGTCAACTTCGCCCAGCGCGAGCTGACGTCCGAGCGCAACCGGCTTAAGCTCACCCGGGTTGAGGCCATTGAAAGCATGCCGCCGGCCATGGCCTTCACCGCCGTCGCGCTGGGCGGTTTCCGCGGCCTCATCTCCAACGCCCTGTGGATCCGGCTCAACGATCTGCAGCTGGATGAGAAATACTTCGAGATGGTCCAGCTCTCCGACTGGATCACCAAGATGCAGCCGCATTTCGTCGCCGTCTGGATCCATCAGGCGTGGAACCTGTCCTACAACATCTCGGTGAAGTTCCCCGACCCGAACGACCGCTGGTTTTGGGTCAACCGCGGCATCGAGTTGCTCAGGGATGATGCGCTGAAATATAACCCCAACGAGCCGCTCATCTACCGCGAGCTGGCCTGGCACTTTCAACACAAGATGGGGGCCAACCTCGACAATGCCCACATGACCTACAAGCGTGAATGGGTCCGCTTGATGTCGGAAGTCTTCGGCGGCCAGGCCCGGCCGAACTGGGAGGAACTGCTCAATCCTCAGACGGATGACGCCAAGGCCCGGGCCAAACTCTTCCGCGAGAAGTACAAGATGGACCCCAAGGTTGCCCGCGAGGTGGACGAGAAATACGGCCCGCTGGAGTGGCGGTTGCCCGAGACCCACGCCATCTACTGGGCTTACCTCGGCCTGAAGAATTCCAAACCTGAGCAGTTGATCACCTTGCGCCGCGTCATCTACCAGTCCATGCAGCTTGCTGCGCAGCGCGGCCGCCTTATTTACAACCCAGTGGACAAATACGTGGAATTCGGGCCGAACCTGGTCGCGATCCCGATGGCGAATGAAGGATACGAGGAGATGATTGCCACCGCTCTCGACAGTGCCGACAACGTGAAGAACGCGCACGCGAACTTCCTCAAGCAGGCCATCACCGATCTCTATACGCACAACCGTGAGGCCGACGCAGCACGCTGGCATGACTACCTCGCCAAGAAATACCCCAACCGTTACACCCAACCAGGCCAGACTGTCACCGAGTTCGTGCTGGAGCGCTACAAGGAACTCATGGACCTCGGCAAGGACAAGGTGCAGAGCGCCATCGAGGGCATGTTCACGCGGCATTTCTACGAACTGGCCATCGGCGAGGATGACCGGGCGCAGGGCTACCTGAAACTCATCCAGCAGATTCACCGCGAATATGCCAAGCGCGTGGAACGTTCCGAGCGCGACCGGGTGGACCTGCCGCCGCTGCCCAAGCTCCGTCAGACGGTACTGGACCGTCTCATTGATGCCCCCGTCGGCCAGGGCTGGAGCCCGCAGTTGAGGCTCCAATTGCTCACCACCCTGAACTTGCCAGTGCCCAAGGACGCGGCCTGGCTGAAAGCGCCTGCCGTCGCAACTACCCCGGGTACGCAAGTAGTCCAAGCGGGCTCCACGCGGGTGCCGGACAGCTTCGTTCCTCCGGTGGTGGACACCAATGCGCCCGTGACCAACCTGAAGGTGGGCAAGGAATTCCTCGCCAAGAACAAGCAGCAGGCCGATGTCATCGAACGGCCCAGTGGTCTGCAATACCGCATCCTCAAGGCTGGCACGGGCAAGCTGCCCACCGAGAAGGACAAGGTGCGCGTTCATTACACCGGGCGTGTTGTGGACAAAAAGACCCTCCAGCCCGGCGGCGTCTTTGACAGCTCCTTCGAGAAGAACCTGCCCGGTGAATTTGAGGTGACCGGCGTCATCAAGGGCTGGACTGAGGCGCTCCTGCTCATGCCCAAGGGCAGCAAGTGGCAGCTCTTCATCCCACACTACCTGGCCTACGGCGAGCGCGGCAGCCCGCCCGGCATCGGTCCCAACGAGGTGCTCATCTTCGACGTTGAGCTGCTCGACATCCTCTCCAAATAACAGAGCCTTCGCTTGCGCCTCTCGGTCGATTCCTGGCTGACAGGCAGGTAATGAAGTATTACGTGTAGGTAATATCGGGTTGCCAAACGCCGGTAATTGACGGAAGCTCTGGCGTAGTTATCGGCCATGAAACTGCTGTCACATTTTCCGTTGGCGTTCATCGCTGCCTTCTCCCTGCTCCTCACGTCAGCATCTGCCGCCGATTGGGCCCAGTATCGTGGCGCGGCCGATTTGCGGGGCGTGGCTCCCGGTAAACTGGCCTCGAAACTCGACTTGCTCTGGACCTTCAAGACCGGCGGCCCGGTGAAATCCTCCGCCGCCATCGTGGGCGGCAACGTGTTCATCGGCTCGGACGATGGCTTCCTCTACTCGATCGCGCTGGCCACCGGGCAGACCAACTGGGCGTTCAAGGCCGGGGGAGCCATCGAGGCTTCGCCATTGGTGGTGGAAGGCCGTGTGCTGGTGGGCTCCGATGAGCCGATGTTCTACGCCGTCGATGCGAAGACCGGGGCGCAGGTCTGGAAATTTCCCGTCGGTGACAAGATGCCGGGCTCGCCCAATCTTATCCGTGCGCCCAACGGCAAGGACTGGAACGTCATCTTCGGCAGCCACGATGCCAAGCTCTACTGTCTTGACGCCGCGACGGGCAAATCCAACTGGGTTTACGAAACCGGCAACGGCATCAACGGCACCCCCGCCGTGTTTCAGGGCAAGACCGCCTTGGGCGGGTGCGATGCGATGCTCCACATCATCGCGCTGACCAACGGCGCGAAAATCAACGAACTTGAAGTCGGCGCGCCCGTGCTTGGTTCCGTGGCCATCGCCGACGGGCGCGTCTATGGTGGACACTTTGAGAACCAGGTCTTCTGTGTGGACCTTGCCAAAGGTACGAACCTGTGGAGCTATCGTGACCGTGCTTTCGCCTACGTCTCCTCACCCGCCGTGCTGGACGACCGGTTGGTCATCGGCGGGCGCGACAAGCGTGTGCATTGCCTGCGGACGAAGGACGGCGAAGCCATCTGGACCTTTGGCACGCGCGGCAAGGTGGACAGTTCCCCGGTCATCTGCGACGGCAAGGTCATCGTTGGCTCCGAGGACGGCCGCCTTTACCTGCTCACGCTCGCGGACGGCAAGGAACTGTGGAGTTACGAAATCGGCCAGGGCCTGGCCAGTTCCCCCGCCGTGGCCAACGGCAAGGTGATCATCGGCGGCGAGGACGGGAACGTGTATTGTTTCGGGGTGAAAACAGCCAAATAGCGATTGCGGAAACCATCATGAGCACCATCACCATTGCCCCACCTCCGTCCGGTGCGCAGCACGCCCCGCCGCTCCAAAAGGAGACCACCGCCGGCAGTTACTTCATCACGAACTACCCGCCGTTCAATTTCTGGAAGCCGGAGTTCGTGCCAGACTTGCTCGCTGCGCTGGAGCGCCCACCCGCTCAACTCTCAACTCTCAACTCTCAACTCTCAACCGTCCCCCTCGGACTTTACACGCACATTCCCTTCTGCCGGAAGCGCTGCCACTTCTGCTATTTCAAGGTCTATACCGACAAGGATTCCTCCGAGATCAAGGGCTACATCGACGCCGTCCTGAAGGAGTTCGCGCTCTACGCGGACAAACCGTTCGTGGGCGGGCGCAAACCCAGGTTCATCTACTTCGGCGGCGGCACCCCGAGCTATCTCAGCCCGGATCAGCTCAAGTACCTGACCGACGGCATGAAGCGCCTGATGCCGTGGGACGAGGCGGAGGAGATCACCTTCGAAGCCGAGCCGGGCACGCTCACCGATCACAAGCTCCGCGCCATCCGCGAGCTGGGTGTCACCCGCCTTTCGCTCGGCATCGAGCACTTCGACGACCACATTCTCGAAATCAACGGTCGTGCGCATCGCTCGAAGGAGATTGCCCGCGCCTATGCCTACGCGCGCGAGATCGGCTTTCCACAGATCAACATCGACCTCATCGCCGGAATGGTCGAGGAGACCGAGGAGAAGTGGGTGGAAGCCGTCGCCAAGGCGGTGGCGATGCGGCCGGACTCGCTCACGGTCTATCAGATGGAAGTGCCGTACAACACTGGCATCTACCAGCAGATGAAGGCGCAGGGCAAACTCGTTGCCCCCGTGGCCGACTGGCAGACCAAGCGTCGCTGGGTGGACTACGCCTTCCGCGAGTTCGAGAAGTTTGGCTACGCAGTGAACAGCACCAGCACCGTGGTGCGAGACCCGGCGAAGGTGAAGTTCCTCTATCGCGAAGGCCTGTTCTCCGGAGCAGATTTGCTCTCGGTGGGTGTCGCCAGCTTTGGGCACATCAACGGCGTTCACTACCAGAATCAGGCCGATTTCGAGCCGTATCTAGCGAAGGTCAATGCGGGCGAGCTGCCCATCTTCCGCGCCTATCCGACGAAGCCCGACGAACGCTATATCCGCGAGTTCATGCTGATGCTCAAGCTCGGGGCGAACAGCCGCAGCCAGTTCAAGGCGAAGTTTGGTACGGACCCGCTGGAACAGTTCGCCGAACCGCTCGCGTTGCTCAAGGACTGGGGCTGTCTCTCCGTGGAGGGCGACCGTATCGTGCTCACCCGCGACGCGCTGCTCCAAGTGGACCGGCTGCTGATCGAGTTCTTCAAGCCGGAGCATCGGCTGACGAAAAATGGCTAAACCCACCGTCTATCTGGAAACGACCGTCATCAGCCTGCTTACGGCGAGGCCGACGCGCGATGTTGTCCAGATGGCACTTCAGCAGCTTACGCTTGAATGGTGGGAAACGCGGCGGCATGACTTTGAACTCTACGTGTCAGACTTTGTGCTGCAAGAGGCGGCACGCGGCGACCAAGACGCCGCCCGGCGCCGCCTTGAGTTGGCCGTAAAGTTTAAGGAACTGCCGTTCACAGGTGAAATTGAAGTTTTGGCAGCCCGACTGCTGGAGGAAACCCGGCTACCAGCCAAGTCCAAGCAGGACGCGTTGCACCTGGCCAGTGCCGCCGTTCACGGCGTGGACTATTTGCTTACGTGGAATTGTACCCACATCGCCAACGCGGTGATAATCCCCGACGTGCGGACGGTTTGCCGGTTGGCGGGCTTTGAGTGCCCACAGATATGCACGCCGCAAGAGTTGATGAAAGCATCATGAAAACGCCCCAAAAAACCTACCCCCAAGACGCCCTCGCGGAGATTCGCCAAATCCGGGAAGAGATCGTGGCGGAACACGGCAACGATTTGCATGCCATCTGCGTCGCCGCCATGCAGCGGCAGAAGGCCTCTGGTCGCAAGCTGGTGAATCTGGCAAATCGCAAGCGCCGCGCTGCCACGGTTGCCACAGCGCCTTGATCAGTTCCCTATGTCCCATTCCGCCCTCCCCATCGCCTATCCGCTGGACGATTTCTACGCCCAGGCGGGCCGTGACTTGCCGCCCATTGAACCGGTGGCCGGTGACGCCGTGCCGGAGCCTTACAAGCGGTTGCTGGTCCATGAGCACGACATGACGCCGACGCTGGAAAAGTTCCACGGTGAGCGCATCCACCTCGCCGTCCTGAGCCGTCAGCAGCGGGACGATTTTTATTTTCGTGAGGTCGTGCTGTTGCTGGACAAGAGCAACCAACCCGTTGAGTTCGGGGCCATCAAGATCAACCTCGCACTTTTCCCCGCTGCGGCCCGGCAGGAGATTCTCGAGGAACGCCGTCCGCTGGGCACCCTGCTGGCGGATTACACGATCACGCACACCAGCCGCCCCAAGGCCTTCCTGCGCGTGCTTTCCGACGGCTTCATCAATGACTCGCTGAAGCTGGTGGGATCGCAGTGGCTCTACGGCCGCCGCAACACCCTCTGGGACCCGCAGCAGCGGCCGCTCGCGGAGATTGTGGAGATACTTCCGCCGGCCTGACGTCGGACTTTCCCGTAGGCAAAGACAGTTGGCCGGGGGCTGAACTTTTGCTAGTTTGGGTTCAGCCAACCAGCCGAGTGCGGACTGGCAAACTGAACACTCATCATGTCCCAAGCCATCATTGATCCCGCCGAAGTGCGGCGTTTCGCCGAGGAACTGCGCCGCTTCAACACCGATGTTTCCGAGCGCACGGCGCAGCTCCAGGCGCGCTTTGCCGCGCTCGGGGACTCCTGGCAGGATCAGGAGCACGCCAAGTTCGCCGAGGAATTCCGCCAGACCATGAAGGTGCTTAAGAAGTTCGTTGAAGTCTCGAACCAGCAGGGCCCGCTCCTCCTGCGCAAGGCCCAGAAGATCGAGGAATATTTGCACCAGCGCTGACCATGCCCGAGCAGGCCCGTATCACGTCGGTCGAGGCGGTGGAGGTTTTCCGCTCCGATTTGCTCGTTTATCTGGAGAAGGCCCGGGGCGCGGTGGAAGAGGTCGGTGAAGAGGTGCGTCGCACGCGCGCCTGGTTGCAGGATGACCGCGCGCCCTACTGGGTGCAGCAAGTCCGGCGGCGCACGATGGAATTGCAGGAGCGGCAGCAGGAGCTGTTTACCGCACGGCTGGGCAAACAGCAACAGAACATCCAGGTGCAGCTCGTGGCCGTCCGCCGGGCCGAGCAGGCGCTCGAGGAAGCCCTGGGCAAAGTGAAATCCATCAAGCAATGGCTCCGTGATTTCCCGGTCGAAATCGAGCCGCAGGCCCGGCACGCCGAAATGCTCCGGCACGTCCTCGTCAGCGACATGGGCAAGGCGGTCGTATCGCTTTCGCAGATCCTGGACGCGCTGCATGCCTACGCGGCCCTCCGCGTGCCAACGGCTGACACCCCGCCACCTTCGCCAGCTACGGAAACACCCCCGGCACCATGAGTCTCAACTCCACCCGTTCACGCCTCGTCACGCTAACCAAGCAGCTTTCGCTGCGTTGGAACGAGACCCGTGAGCATTGGCAGGACGCCAAGAGCGAAGAGTTTGAGAAGCGTTACCTTGAGGAACTCTTCAGCCGGGTAAACGTCACTGCCTTCAGCATCGAGACGCTGGACGCGTCCCTGGCCAAAATCCGCCGCGATTGTGAGTAACTTTACCTCCACGACTGCGACCCTTGAACTGCTGCATCGCCTGCGCGAGGCGGTGCGGATCTTTGTGACGCGCGAGGATCAGCTCCAGCGCGAGCAACTGAACCAGTCGGCGCGGCTCACGCAGCGGGGCGATGCCGTCGTCACCCAGCGGGCCGCGCAATTGCAGGGCGAGTTGACGGCGCTTGAAAATGCGCTGAACGAAACCCGGGCCGGACTGGTCGGACGGTGGGACGGGCGGCAGGCCCGTCTTATACGGGCGCAGAAGAACTCGTTACGGCAGCAGCTCACGCGCATCGAGGAACGGGAAAATCTCCGCAAGTTTGAGCTGCAACGGGAAATGCTGAACGCGCAACGCCGGCGTGAGGCCGGTCTGAAGGCCGCGAGTGCCGCCCATGTGGAATTTACGGCCCAGTTGAAAGTGGAGCAGGAGCGGCTGGTTCGTGAAGCGGACGGCGCGCGGGTGGCCCTGCGCGGCTACGGGAGCTGGAAGCGACTGCTCAGCGAGCCCGGACCGGTCGAGGTGGCTGCTGGTACTGAACCAGATGAAGCCTTGGCTGCCCTGCGGGAACAGCTTTCTGCGGCGGCCGACGAGCAGGCCCGCGTGCGGGCCGCCGGATTGCCGCTCGTGTTCAGTTTCGTGCCGGTCTGGGTCTGGGCTGGGGCGATGCTGTTGCTGGTGGGATGCTTTGCCTTCCTGGATCTCTCGGCCTTCGGGGTGCACCGACCATCCCTGGGGGTTGCGGGGATCGCTGCGAGCGTGGGGCTGGCGCTGGTTGGGCTGGTCCATCTGGTTGGCCGGCTCGTCGTGGACAAGACGGCCCGGGCGCTGGCGACCGCGCTGGGTGCCGCCCGGCAGTTGGCCACCGATTGCGAGCGGCTGGCCAAGGCACGACGGGATGCTGAAGAGCAACGCGTGGAGGGCGAGGTGAACGCCCTCGCTCAACGCCATGAAGACGAGTGGCAGCAGGCATTGGCCGAAACCGAGGCGACCAAGTTGGCGTGCAAACAGCAGATGGAAGCCCGGCTTGAACGCGCCATGCGGATCTACCACAGCCGTCGTGCGTTTGTGCTGGAGCGTTTCGAGCGTGCGACGGCGGAACAACTGGCAGCGGCCCGCAGCCGTAACGAGGAGGAACTGCAGCACCTCACGGTCGCCAACGAGACGGCCCAGATGACCGTGGCCAACCAGCGTGAGGGAGCCTGGGTCGCGCTGGCTGCCGAGTGGCGCGCGGCAGTGGGGCCGCTCTACGCGCAACTGGGCGTGGCCCAGCGGGCGGCGGCCCGGAGCTTTCCCGGATGGTCGGCTGACTTTGCGCATGGTTGGAAACCACCGGAAGAGTTCGCCCATGCCGTGCCGTTCGCGCGGTTGGAGGTGGATGTCATGAAGCTCGCGGGGGCGGTGCCGCGCAATCCCCGGCTCGCGTTGCCGGGGCCGGCGGCGTTTTCGATGCCGCTCCTGCTCACCGTGCCGGAGCTGGGCTCATTGCTGGTTGAGACGAAGGGCGAGGGGCGGGACCAGGCCATCGCCACGCTGAACAACACGATTCTGCGGTTGCTGGTGAGCGCCCCGCCGGGACGCCTGAGCTTCACGCTCCTTGATCCGGTTGAGCTGGGGCGCAGCTTCTCCGGGCTGATGCATCTCGGCGATTACGATGAACGGCTCATCAACAGCCGCATCTGGACGCAGTCGGCGCAGATCGAGCAGCAACTGGGCAATCTGAACGAACACATCGAGAAGGTCTCGCAGATGTACCTGCGCAACGAGTTCGCGACCGTCGTGGAATACAACGAGCAGGCCGGGCGAATCGCGGAGCGGTATCACTTCCTCGTGGTGGCGGATTTTCCGGCGGGTTTTTCGGATGCGGCCCTGCGGCGGCTGGCGAGCATCGCTGCCAGCGGGGCGCGGTGCGGGGTCTTCCTGCTGTTCCATTGGGACCAGCGCAAAACAGCGGCGGGCGAGCTGGTGCCGGAAGATCTCCGGGCCGGCAGCATCTCCGTCCGGCGTGACGGGAACGTCTTCTTCGTGGGCAAGGAAGTCCTGCCCGGCCTGGCACTGGTACTGGAGCCGCCCCCGTCGCCTGAGATCGCGACTGAACTGCTGCACAAGGTCGGCCAGGCCAGCGTGGATTCCAGCCGGGTGCAGGTGCCGTTCGCGGACATTGCTCCACCGGCAGGCGCGAACTGGACTGTGGATACGGGCGACGAACTGCGCATCTCCATCGGTCGTACCGGGGCCACCAAGCTGCAATATCTCTGCCTCGGCAAGGGCACCCGGCAGCATGCGCTCGTGGCAGGCAAGACCGGCTCTGGCAAGTCCACGCTCTTTCATGCCATCATCACCAACCTCGCGCTCTGGTGCAGTCCGGAACAGGTGGAGTTCTACCTGGTGGACTTCAAGAAGGGCGTCGAGTTCCGGTGCTATGCGGCGCACCGGCTGCCGCACGCACGCGTGGTGGCGATCGAGAGCGACCGCGAGTTCGGCCTGAGTGTGCTGGAGCGGCTGGACGAGGAATTGAAGCGGCGCGGTGAACTGTTCCGCAAGGTGGGTGCTCAGGACTTGCCCGGCTATCGGCGGGCGAGTGGCGGGCGGATGCCGCGCACGCTGCTGCTGATTGATGAGTTCCAGGAGTTTTTCGTGGCGGATGACCGCGTGGCGCAGGGGGCAGCGCTCTTGCTGGATCGCATCGTGCGGCAGGGCCGTGCATTTGGCATTCACGTCATCCTGGGATCGCAGACGCTCGGTGGCGCGTACTCGCTGGCCCGCGCAACTCTCGGCCAAATGGTCGTGCGCATCGCGCTCCAGTGCAACGAGGCCGACGCCGCGCTGATCATGGATGACACCAACCCCGCGCCGCGCCTGCTCTCGCGGCCCGGCGAGGCAATCTACAACGACGAGGCCGGTGCAGTGACGGGGAACAGTCCCTTCCAGACCGTGTGGCTGGACGATGAGGAACGGGACCGTTGGCTCAGCGGGATCAACGAGTTGACACGGCAGCGGGGCCTTCGCACGGCCGGCACGGTGGTCTTCGAGGGCAACTCCCCGGCGGACGTGCGCGAGAATGCACCGTTGGCGGAACTGCTGGCGGCACCGCAGCGCGAGGCCATTCCACGTGCCTGGCTGGGCGCACCGAATTCCATCAAGGGGCCGACCGAAGCCGCGTTCCACCGGCAGAGCGGGAACAATTTGCTCCTCGTCGGCCAGCGCGAAGAGGCGGCGCTGGCGATGATCGGGGTGTCGCTTGTGGCGTTCGCGGCGCAAGGAGCCGGGCGGCTCGTGCTCATTGAGGCCACCGCCCCCGACTCGCCGCAGAAACGGTTTCTGGAATCGGTTGGAGCCGCGTTGCCGACGGGGTTCACGCTCGTGCGTGCGGGCGATTTGGAAACGGTGATGGTCGAACTGGCCGGTGAATTGAGCCGGCGGACGGCGGACGAAAATGTGCCGGCGGCTCCGTGGTTTGTGTTCGTGCACGAGTTGCAGAAGTTCAAGAAGCTGCGGCACGAGGAGGATTTTAGTTTTTCGACCGATGACGCGAAACCGCCCAGTCCTGGGGCGGTGTTCGACCGGCTCATCACCGAAGGTCCGGGCGCGGGCATCCATGTCTTCTGCACGTGCGACAGCTACAACAGCCTGAGCCGTGCGTTGAGCCGCAAGGCCATCAGTGAGTTCGAGCTGCGCGTGCTCTTCCAGATGAGCGCGAACGACTCGGCCACGCTGTGTGATTCGCCCAAGGCATCGGACCTCGGGCTGCATCGTGCGTTGTTGAACAACGGCCAGCAGGGCGTGCTGGAGACCTTCCGACCTTACGCGCTGCCGGATGCGGTCTGGTTGGAGGAGGCGGGCCGGAGCCTGCGGGCGGCCGCGGCAAGCTCACCAGCATGATTCACGGTCTGCCAAATGGTTTGCTGGAATGAATGGGCGAACCTTACCAACTGAACCGCGAGCCGGTGGCCGGGAGCCCCGCCTTCAGGCGGCGGGGCGGACTGGGTTTGGTGTTGCGTCCGCGCAGCATCTGGATGGCAGTTGCGTTTCATCCGTTGAAGTCGGGCTGCCCATTGCGCTGAACCATCGGGCCCGGTCTCATCAACCCGTCCGGCCGATGTCGCGAAAGTGTTCCTCACTTCCGTGCTTGCGCCCGGTTCGAGGACGCCTATACTACGCACACGTATGAATTCCGAAAACACTTACGACGCCATCATCATCGGGGGTGGCCCCTCCGGTTCCTCCGCCTCCTACATCCTCTCCGAGCACGGTCACCGGGTGCTGTTGCTCGAACGGGAGAAGTTCCCGCGCTACCACATCGGTGAGTCCATGATCCCGTTCACCTACGGGCCGATGGAACGGCTTGGTCTCATCCCCCGCATGAAGGATTCGCACTTCGTGAAGAAATACAGCGTGATCTTCATCTCGCCCAACGGGAAGGTCAGCCAGCCGTTTTACTTCTTCAACCGCTACGATCGCGAGACGGTCGCGCAGACTTGGCAGGTGTTGCGCAGCGAGCTGGACCAGATGCTCCTCGATCACACGCGCAGCAAGGGCACCACGGTGAAGGAGGAGACCCTCGTGAAGGAACTGCTGCGCGAAGACGGCCGCGTGGTCGGGGTGCGGGCCCAGCACAAGGATGGTTCCGTGGTCGAGTACCGCGCGCCCATCACGCTGGACTGCACCGGCAAGGAAGCCTTCGCCGCCGTGCGCAATGGCTGGCGGACGCGCGATCCCTACCTGAACAAAGTCGCCGTCTGGACTTACTACAAAGGCTCCAAGCGCGAGCCGGGCATTGACGAGGGCCAGACGGCCGTGGCCTACGTGCCGGACAAGGGCTGGTTCTGGCACATCCCCCAGCACGACGACATGGTGAGCGTGGGTGTCGTGGCCGAGGGAAAGTACCTTACTCGCGGCGGGGTGCGCGACCCGAAGGACATCTTCAACCGCGAAGTGGAGCAGAACATCTGGATCAAGGAGCACCTTGCCACCGGCCAGCAGGTTGGCCCTTTCTACCTGACCAGTGAATACACCCAGCACGCCCGCCATTGCGGCAGTGCCGGCCTGCTGCTCGTGGGCGATGCCTTTGCGTTCCTCGATCCCGTGTTTAGCAGCGGCCTGATGCTCGCGTTGAAGTGCGGGGTGATGGCCGGCGACGAAGTTCACAAGGCCATCGTGGCGAAGGATTTTTCGCCTGCCCGTTTCTCGGAATATGCGACCGCGATCCGGCAGGGAGTGGAGAACATGCGCAAGCTCGTGTACGCCTTCTACGATCCCAACTTCTCCTTCAAGGACGTCATCATGAAGTACCCCGAGGCCGCCGGTGAGATCACCGACTGCCTCAGCGGCGACGTGAACAAGGACTTCGAGCCGCTCTGGCGCAAGATCCGCGAGTTTGTGCCGCTGCCGGATGACCTGCCGCTGGGACAACCGCTCACAGAATAGGAGTGGTCGAATTGTCAGCCACAGATGAACACAGATGCGACACAGATGGGGATTTATCAGGAAGGCAGGAACGCAGGAAGGGGAGAAAGGCGCGCTTTGCTTCCGCCTTCCTGCGTTCCTGCTTTCCTGATTCGTATCAGTGTTCCATCTGTGTTCCTCTTTGGCTAAAGCATCAGCATGAACCTCGTCCAAATCACCCCCGGTGCGGGCGGCATGTATTGCGGGAACTGCTTCCGCGACAACGCCCTCGTCGCGGCGTTGCGCCAGCGGGGCCACGAAGTCCTCATGGTGCCGCTCTACCTGCCCATGACGCTGGACGAGGAGAACCAGAGCGCGGGTACGCCGACTTTCTTCGGCGGCATCAATGTCTATCTCCAGCAGCAGTCGGCCTTCTTCCGTCACGCGCCGAAGTGGCTGCATGGACTGCTGGATTCACCCGCGCTGCTCAAGCTCGCCGCCGGTCGCGCGGCGAAGACCCGCGCCGCCGATGTGGGCGAGCTGTCCATATCCATGCTGCGCGGCGAGGAAGGCAACCAGGCACGCGAACTCGACGAGCTGCTCACCTGGCTGAAGACCCAGCCGAAACCTGACGCCGTCTTTCTCTCGAACGCGATGCTCATGGGCCTCACGCGCAAGCTCAAGGCCGAGCTGGGTTGCCGCGTGGTCTGCAATCTTCAGGGTGAGGACGCCTTCCTCGACGCCATGTCCAGTCCGCAGCGCGAGCAGGTCTGGTCCCTGCTCGCTGAACGCAGCCGCGAGTGCGACCTCTTCATCGCCCCCAGCCGTTACTTCGGCGACACGATGGCGCGGCGGCTGAATCTGCCGGCTGCGAAGGTGAAGGTGGTACATAACGGCATTAGCCTGGAGGGATATGAAAGTAAGCAGTGTTCAGTGTTCAGTGTTCAGTCCGAGGGTGCTGGTGCTCCCGCCGTCTCGGGACTGAATGCTGAACACTGTTCACTGAATACTGCTCCGGTCCTCGGTTACTTCGCCCGCATGTGTCCCGAAAAGGGGCTGGACTTGTTGGTTGAGACTTTCATCGAGTTGAAACGACGCGATGCGGTGCCGGGGCTGCGGCTCAAGATCGGCGGCGGTTGCGGGCCGGGCGATGAGCCGTTTGTCGCCCAACTGCGCGGACATTTGCGGCGCGCGGGTTGTCTGGAGGATGTGGAGTTTCACCCCAATCTCACGCGCGAGCAGAAAATCAGCTTCTTCCAATCGCTTACGGTCTTCTCCGTCCCGGCACTCTATGGCGAGGGCTTCGGCCTTTATCTTATCGAGGCGCTTGCAGCCGGTGTGCCGGTGGTGCAGCCGCGTCACGCGGCCTTTCCTGAACTGGTGGAAGCGACCGGCGGTGGGGTCATTGCCGAGGCGAATGCGGGTGCGTTGGCTGGAGCCATCGAGACGCTGCTATTGGACCCGGCGCGATTGCGGGCGCTCGGTGAGGCAGGGCAACGGTCTGTGCGCGAGCGGTTCACGATGGACCAGATGGCGGCTGGCGTGGAGGCGGCCTGCCAGGAATTGCTGGCCAGGTCTGCGTAGTCACAACTTGTAGTCGCAACCATCAGGTTGCGAATGGGCTTTCGGTCTGATGCGCAGGGTGAAACCTGCGGCTTCCGCGCGTGGCGTCAGGCGTCCCGCCTGACGTAGAGGGCGGCATCCTGCCGCCCGGAGAGAACGCAACCAGAGGTGGCAGGGCAGCGAAATCCAAATGGCCTTTCTGCTGGGTGGCCTTCCTTCCGCCGGGCGGGACGCCCGGCTCTACGGCAGGCAGGATGCCTGCCGCCACAGGATCTGACGCGCAGGCTGAAGCCTGCCACTACGCTGGCGCGGCCGGCAGGCCCAGTTGTCCACGCAGCCACGCGGTGAACGTCTTCGCCTTGGGTTCGTCGTACCAGTCGGCGAGCTTGAACGCGCGTCCGTCGTGCAGTTGCAGTGTCGGGGCGTAGGAGTAGGTGGTTCCGCCTCTTTGACCGCGGTTGGCAATTTGTTCGATCACCACAGCTTTGACTTCGTGGAAGCTGACTTGCGAGTCCGTCCTGCTCACCATGCGGGGCAGGGTGAGCGTGGCCCCCATCGTATCAAGCACGAGGTCCGCGACGCCGGAGCTCAGCCGGAGCCAGCGCAGGACGTATGCGAGCGTTGCTCCCGCCAGCAGAATGCCCCACGCGAGACACGCAACCTTGACCGAGGGATTGAACCCCGCGCTGAAGCCCACGACGAAGATCAACCCGAACGCGCCTCCGCCCAGCGCGAGCACAGCTGCGCCAAAAGGCGTCACGGTTGCGAGGTTTACGTGAGTGCGGCGCAGGCGCTGCGTGACGGGCACGCCGGCCGGCCGGGGCCAGAAATTGCGCTTCAACGCGAAGAGCGGTACGCACCAAAGTGCGAGCATGATGCAGTTGAAGGGGGTGAGAAACAGCGCGAGGAACAGCTCGCTGCCTTCCAGCCCGGTGAGCAGGACGGCGTCGCCGGGATTGGCCACGTCGTAGCGCGCAGTGATGGACTGGCCGACGGGGAAGGTCTTGACGATTTGCTCCGCCCAACGCGCGTCCGAACTGCCCTCCTCGCCGTAATGGAGTTTCTCGCTGGTGTATTCCGTGCCGTTGACGGTGTAGGAGAAATGGATCTTGGGCCGGTAGGAGGTGCTGCCCTTGCTGCCGCGTGTGCGGATGATTTCGCTGCGGGTCACGCGGCCCGGGGCGCCGGCGTAATCCTGGGCGTGCAGCCGGTGGTAGAAGGTCCTGGCGATGAAGCTGTCGAAGGTGAGGGTGATGCCGGACCAGAACAGCCCGAAGCAGAGCAGGAGGAAGCCGCCAGCGTTCATGGGAGCAGACTAGCGCGTTTCCGGGTGCGGAGGAAAGGGGCAACTGGGTGGGGCTGAGGATCACCCCGGCTTCATGCAGGCCGACTTGCGACGAATCCCGTTGGGGTTCGTGGTGAGACCGGTTGGTGAACGGCGACGCGCAGGACGACGCGGGCGAGGGATCGCGGCATGACGGTGAGAGGTTGTTCCGCCCCGTTGGGGCTTGGCAAATTGTTTGTTTCCAGCCCCCAGGACGGCGCTCGTTCCTCGTTTGCCCTGGCCTGGCTTGTGGCAGGCCGTTGGCCTGAGCTGTTGAACCCCAAGCGCCTGTAGTACGCACATTTTTGAAATCGAAAAGGCGGTCCAAGATGGCACGGCGTGCTTCAGGCCGGAATCCCGTTGGCATTCAAGGCGCGACCGGTTGGTGAACCGGCGATGTGCGACGGGTCGGGAAGTCTGCCTGATTACGGATGCTCAGCCTGCGTCCAAACTAACGACTTTACGCCCGGCTTCGGTCGGGCAATATTTACGCATGATTTTGAACCGTACCTCGGCTGAACGCGCGCGTTGGCGCTGGGCCTTCACCTTGATTGAACTGCTGGTCGTCATCGCCATCATCGCGATCCTGGCGGGAATGCTGCTGCCCGCGCTGGCGAAGGCAAAATCCAAGGCCAAGGGCACGCAGTGCATCAACAATCTGCGACAAATCGGGATTGCGTTGCTGCAGTATGCCGGGGACTACGAAGACCGTTTCGTGGATCTGAACCGTTATGCCTACCAGTATAACAACGCAGGAAATTGGTGGTTCGACATCCTCAGCCAGGCGAACTACCTGCCCCCGGCTCCGGCATCGGGTCAGGGGAACTTTATTTGGCGATGTCCGGCCGTGGTGGATGCGGATGTCACGGCCGGCGGCCAGTGGGGTTTCGGGGTCATCGAGGCGACCATCATCCGGTATTCGACGAACGGCGGAGTTGGCGGTGCTGAGCTCCACAGTCTCCGCACCACGGACATCAATCATCCCAGCTCAATCTGGCTCATGGGCGACGTGGGTATTCCGCAGGCAGCCAACCAGCCGTACTGCCAGTTCAAGACGTGGTTTGCCACTTGGAAGTCCAGCAGCTATGCCCCCGGTGGCGTTCCCATTCCCTATAACGGGGCGCTTTCCCCTCACCAGCCCGCCCCGCGCCACAACAATCTCAAATCAAACATCTTGTATGTGGACGGGCACACGGACACCTGGAGCTACGATGATCTGCGGCTCAACCGCGAGGATGTCTGGGGCATCGTGAACGGGCTGTAGGCGAAGGCGGGGCCGCCGCAGCCGCTGTAGTGCCGGTCTGTGACCGCCGAGTTTGGGCCGCAAAATCAGGTTAAAGGACAGCGGTTGCCGAGCGCCGCCATTTGCGGACCAGCCACTACGGGCGTGCCGGACGAAAGCCGTCCCAATCCCGTTTTCCTTCGAGGTAGAGGAGCCACTGGCTGGCGGCGCTGAGGAGGTGGGCGTAGCCGCCGGCGTCGGACATGTCATCCCACGCGTAACCCCCGCCCAAGCCGCCCGCGCCGATGCCGGTGGGGATGTAGCCCTTTTCCTTGAAGACCGCCTGCCAGGTACGCAGGCCGCGGCCGAGTTCCTTTTCCAAGGCGGCCTTCACGTCAGCACCGCGTAACGCTTTCCAAGCGGGTTTATCTGGGCCGATTTTTGCTTCCGCTTCATGCAGTATTCCCGGCTCCGCCTTCAGCGTCTGCAACGCCCAGCCGGCCACCACCATCATCTGTGGCCCAAGCCGGGAGCCGGCGGGGCGGGGGCCTTTGCTCGGGCCTTTGCGGTCGGAACGGTAGTCCTCGGGCTTGCCATCCTTGAAGTTGTAGGGGTGCAGGTCGAAGCGGTTGAGACCGGGCGGCACCTCCCAATCGTCGCAGTAGTAGCGGAAGAGTTGCGGCGTGGTGAAGGCGTCGTAGATGAGCTTGAAGGCCAGCGGGCGGGGCAGGGTGCCGTGACGCGCGGTGCCGGCGTAGTAGAGGTATTCCTGGTCGTCCGCAAAACCGGGCGTGGCGACGCGCTGGCCGGGTTTGAAGTTCACGAGGCAGTTCACGTAGTGGTTGTCCGGCGTCCAGAACTTCGGGCTGAGGCCTTCGGTGGCGTGGTTGAATTCCTCCGGGAGTTTGTTGCACAGACCGTGGGCGGCGCAGATGTCGTTGATGTGGCCGTGGTGGTTCATGCGGCACTGATGGAGGTTCTTAGCGGCTTCGGCGACTTCGGTGGCGAGGGCCTGGTCGGCGGGCAGAGCGGAGTCGTGGAGCGTGAGCCACGCGAGCTGGAGCATGATGGCAAGGTCTTGTGCGAGGTGGTTTGAAGATCCGTGCGAGTAACCGCGCAGTTTGTATTGGGGATTGGCCTCGCCCTTGGCCGCGAATTCGTCGTGGCCCATGTAGTAGAGCTGCGAGCGCTTTTTCACGGCCATTTCCAGGCTGACGCTCGCGCCGTCGTCCCACCAGTAGGGCACGAACCCCTTCTCGCCCTTTTGCAGCAGGTGCTCGCGATTGAAGACGTTCGCGTCGGAGGCGGCGTTGTTGTTGTCCGGTGCGAAAAGCGTGTCCGAGTGGTTGAGCATCTTGAGGTAGAAGGGCAGCACCCACTGCGTGAGGAGATCGCGGTAGTAGCGGTCGCCGGTGGCGTGGTGGGCGTTGACGAGGGCGGCGGCGAACCACGCGCCGTCGTGCATGGTGTCGAGGGCCTCACCCTGAATCCATTGGTCGTGCTGGCCGGCGCGTTTGGGATTGAAGTACTCGTAAACCATGCCGCGCTGCGGGGATTTTTCATCGCGCTTGAGGTGGTGGTCGAAGACGTATTGCGTCAGCTCGCGCATGAACGTGCGCGATTCCTCGGCGGAGAGCGGGCCGCGCTCGTGGGCCTTGGTCCACGGGGCGTCCCACCAGTCGGCGGCGGGGAGGGTGCCTGCGAACACGAGGCCGAAGAGGGCGAAGAGGCGAGTGAGCATGCCGGGAGCTTGCCATGCCGGATGCGCCGGGAAAGGGGATTTTCAGTTTAATGCTGACGACGAAACGCGTGCGGGGTATGGAAGGACCGACGTATGAACGCCAAGTTGCTTTTGTCTGCCGCCGCCGCAGTCGTGCTCGCGGGTTGTTGCACCACGGTCAATGTTCCCCCGGCCCCCAACGCGGTGCTGCGCGTGAAGGAAGTGACCGCGCATTGGGAGCGCGAGGGCAACGGCTATGATCTGGTGATCATCGCCAAGGGCACGGTGCCCACCAGCGGCTACACCAGCCCGTGGCTGGACCCGGTAATCTTCGTGGACCCGCCGAACTTTCAGAACGCGCCGAAGGATCGCTACCTGACGTTCCAGTTTCTCGCGGTGCGTCCCGGTTCCACCACCAACCTGCACGCGAAGCTGGACGAACTGGTGGTCACGAACCGGTGGAAGGGTGTTTTGCGCGACGTGCACGGCGTGCGTGTGATCGGGCAGGAAAACCAGGCCTGCAAGTGGGTGGGGCATCCGCCGGAGAAGCGGTGAGGCACGGCGGGTGGCGAGTTTCGTAGCGCGGGCAGCCGTGCCCGCGCTACGGTGGGCGAGCCATTGAAAGAACAGGGCTTGCCACGCGTCACCTCGTTGTTACAGTCCGCCCACATTTGAGCCGCCGACGGGGCGGTTTTTTGTTTCGACCACGACCGACCGGCAACGCGCACTTGTGAAAATTTTCAGCGGCACCTCGAACCGTCCCTTGGCGCAGGCCATTTGCGAATCCATCAACATGCCGCTGGGCGCGTGCACGGTGGATGCGTTTCCCGACGGGGAGACGTATGTGAAGATCGACGAGAACGTCCGCGGTGAGGACGTGTTCGTCGTGCAGTCCACGAGCCCGCCGACGAACCACAATTTGATGGAGATGTTCATCATGATTGATGCACTCCGTCGTTCGAGCGCCAAGCGCATCACGGCGGTGCTGCCTTTTTACGGCTACGCGCGGCAGGATCGCAAGGACCAGCCCCGCGTGCCCATCACGGCGAAGCTGGTGGCCAACCTCATTGTCGCCGCCGGCGCGAACCGCGTGCTCACGATGGACCTGCACGCGCAGCAGATCCAGGGCTTCTTCGACATCCCCGTGGACCATCTCTACGCCGCGCCAGTGATGTACGATTATCTCAAGACGCTGAACCTCACGGACCTCGTGGTGGTGAGCCCGGACGTGGGCGGGTTGAAGATGGCACATGCCTACTCGCAGGTGCTGGGGTGCGACCTGGCCATCGTGGCCAAGCGCCGCAAGAGCGCGACGGAAGTCGAGTCCATGGCGGTCATCGGTGAAATCCGGGGCAAGAATGTTTTGCTCGTGGACGACCTGACCGAGACGGCCGGTACACTGACCTCCGCCGCGAAGATTTTGAAGCGCAAGGGGGCCAAGAAAATTTACGCCTGTGTTTCGCACGCGATCCTCAATCCGATGGGCGTGGACCGATTGCGAAATTCAAAGATTGACGAACTCATCACAACTGATACGGTTCTCCGCCCTGCCCTGGACCGGGTGGCGATAAAAACCCTGTCCGTGGCGGCGTTGTTGGGCGAAGCCATCAAGCGAATTCACAGTAATTCGTCGGTGACCTCGCTCTTTGAATTTAA
>RFSE01000431.1 GCA_009924135.1 Pseudomonadota bacterium
CGCGATGGCTTCGTGGGGCGGCGCGGCCTGGGCACCGCCTCGAGCGTGATCAAGCACGGGCCGCTCGCCTTCGATGCCCGCTATGCGGTGTTCCGGCCGTTCTATTTGTCGCCGCTCTATGAGCCGGAAGTCTTTTTCCTGTTGCGGCATCTGGCGCTCGATGCGCGCGACGCGATGCGCACCGGTGGGAGGGTGACGATCCGCACCGGAATCCTCCGCGAGGTGGCGGAGTGCGCGGCGCTGGTCATCCATGAAGTGCCCGACGCCCTTTCCTCCCGGAGTGACAGAGCGAGGGGCCCAATCCGCAAGGGACGCAGCCTCGGGCTGGGTGCGTCTTACGAAATGGTCGAACACGCGGGCGGCCACTTCCACGTCTCCTGCCGCGGCCACGAAACGGTGCTGACGATCTGCTTTCCGCTCGCGACGTCCTGACGCGGAAAAGCGACGATGCTCAATTCACGGGGCTGATATTAACCCGGCGACTAAATAAAGCATAAGTAATGGGCGGGTTCCGGGTTGAGGAGAGTAATGAAATCCAAGACAAGGGGGACGCAGGAAGCCCAAGAGTTGATGCGCCGCCGTTGCGTGGCAGCGATCCGCAGGGGCATGAGTATCACGAAGGCAGCCGAGGCTTTCGGGGTCAGCTACACGGCGGCACACCGCTGGCAGAAGCTGCACAAGAAGGCGGGCCACAAAGCGCTGACCTCCCGCAAACGCGGACGCAAGCACGGAGAGCAGCGCCGACTGAGCGCTGCGCAGGAGGCGCAACTGCGCCGCTGGATCATCGATCATACGCCCGAGCAGCTGAAGCTGCCCTTCATGCTCTGGGAGCGGCGCGCGGTGCAGGAGTTGGTGCAGAAGCGGTTCAAGCTGCATCTGCCAGTGCGCACCGTGGGCGAGTATTTGTTGCGCTGGGGCCTGACTTGCCAGCGCCCGGCGACGCGCTTTTATGAGCAAGCGCCCAAGGCGGTGAAGCGCTGGCTCCAAGAGCGCTATCCAGCCATCGCGGAACGAGCCCGCCAGCAGGGGGCGGAGATTCAATGGGTGGACGAGGCGGGCGTGAGCACCAGCAGCTGCGCGGGGGCGCGGGGCTATGCGCGCAAGGGCCGCACGCCGGTGCTCCCGCGCGTGGCGCGGCCTTCGCGGATCAATCACATCAGCAGCGTGACCAATCAGGGCAAGATGCGCTTTATGATCTACAAGGGAACCTTCATCGCGCAGACCTTCATCCAGTTCCTCACGCGCAGCGTCAAGGCGGCGCGCGGGCGCAAGATTATCGTGATCGTGGACAACCTGCGCGTGCATCACAGCGTGGCCGTCTATCGATGGCTGGAAGGCAAGGAGGCGCTCATCGAATTGGAATTCCTGCCCGCCTACAGCCCCGAACTCAATCCCGATGAGTATTTGAACCACGACGTGAAAGCCAACGTGCATCGCCGTGCGATGCCCCGCAATGAGCGGGAACTAACCCGCAATGTGGAGCAACATCTCAAACTTATCGCCCGTAGTCCAAACCGGGTGCGCTCCTACTTTCAGGCAAAGCACATTCGTTACGCTGCA
>RFSE01000432.1 GCA_009924135.1 Pseudomonadota bacterium
ACCGGGGGCGGCGAAACCTCCGGCGGCCTTCGTGAAACCCGCGCCGCCCCCGGTCGCTGCCCCGCCGAAATCTTCTACCGAACCACTGTCATCCGGCGCACCAAAACCGGTAATGACCAAGGTCCCACCGCCCGTGCCAGAGCCTGCCCTGCCGAAGAAACCCCCTGTTGAAGCGGCTACAACACCTTCCGTTTCTCCGCGCGTACCGCCCAAGGCAGCAGTTGAAACTCCAACGGCCAACACCCCTCAAGGTCCAAGCCCGCCCTCGATCACCGTGCCACCGGTTACCCGTCCAGAAACGGCCAAGGTTTTCCCGCCGCATCAAGCCATTGTCAGCACCGCTTCCCCTGCTCCGGCTTTGCCTCCCCGCCCCACGCCGGTGCCTCGCGCCAGCGAACGTCCGCTGGACGTGAATGTACCAATGTCGGCCAGATCCGCTCCCGCTACGGCGGAACCAATCCGCACACCGGTTCCCGGCTCCGCAGCCACGCCCATCCGTCCGCCCACGCCTCCGCTTGGCCTACTCGGCGTGGTTGGCTCCGAACCCCGCACCCGCCCGGACGAGTCACCAGCGCTCTCCTTGCCTTCCGCCAGCGCCCGCTCCACAAACGGCGCTTCCCGGACGGTGACGCCGCCGTTTTCCTTGCCTTTGAGTTCAAAGAATCAAGCAACGCCCGCCGACCTACAGCCAGCCATCACCGTTCCTCCCTTGTTGAACGGAAAAGCAGGCGCTACCTGGCGCGAACAACAACTGGCGCGACAGGCGGCCGAACAAAAAGCGCGCGAAGAGGAGCAGCACAAGCTCAAGGACGCGCTGTATCGGTTTCTGTTGAAGGACGGCACCAACCGTTGAGCGTAACCTCGCGCGCGGGCAAAAGGTCACGTTGTGAAGCACGAGAACGGGACGATTCATCAGGCTGGCCTTGCGCACTTCGGCCTGCGCCGCCAGCATGTCCGTAGTCCGTTGAACACGCTCGGTTCCATCTTACGACTCGCGCTGCTCTGCCTCCTGACTGGTGGCATCGCTGGTTTTGGGGCGGCTCCCACGCTCGAAGCGGGCCGCCAGCACTGGGCGTTTCAGACACTGCATGCAGCGTCGCAACCGGCAGTAAAAGACGCAGCCTAGGCGCGCAATGAGGTTGACCGATTCATCCTCGCCACACTGGAGGCAAAGGGCTTGCGGCCGTCACCGGAGGCGGACCGGCACACGTTGATCCGCCGAGTGACGCTGGACCTGATCGGGTTGCCGCCTTCCCCGGAGGAGGTTGAGGCGTTTGTAAACGACGCGTCCTCGCAGGCGTGGGAGCGCGTCGTGGACCGGTTGCTGGCCAGCCCGCATTACGGCGAGCGCTGGGGCCGGCACTGGTTGGACCTTGCGCGTTACGCGGATAGCAGCGGCTTTCACAGCGATCTGGACCGACCGCACGCATGGCGTTACCGCGATTACGTCATCCACAGTTTCAACGAGGACAAGCCCTACACCCGGTTCGTAGCCGAGCAGCTCGCTGGGGACGAGGTCGCCGGGGCGGACGAGG
>RFSE01000433.1 GCA_009924135.1 Pseudomonadota bacterium
CCCCGGGCACGCGGGTGCCGGCGCTGGACTTCCTGCCTCTGGATAAACAGGTCGTGGCCCGGCGGTTGATCGCTGTGGAGCAGGAGCAGGAGGAACAGCTCGTGGAGGCCAGCGCCGGCGTGATGGATGAGGCCCAGAGCCAGAAGCTGAAGGAGATCCGCGCGCAGGCGGAACAGCAGTTACGGGGGCTCCTCAGCCCGGAGGAGTTTGCCGCCTACCGCGCACAGGTGGCCGCGCCTTGACGCGCCACCCTTGGCCGGGAGTCCCATCATGGCAATCCACTGGCCATGAGCTGACATTCAAGTCTATTGACAGGAATCTTCCAACACCGTGCGGAGGGCGGAAAGCAGGTTTTCCCGGCGGATTGGTTTTTGAAGCAATAGCGGCAGGTTGGGGGCCAGACGTTTGATCCGGGTTTCGGAGTCTGCGGCGGCGCTTATGATCAAGGCGGGCACATTCGGCTGCAGTTGGCGGGCGGCGTGAATGAGTGCCACGCCATCCATGAACGGCATCATCAGATCGGTAATGATGAGCCGGAAATCCCGGGGCTGCTTGCAGAAGAGGGCCAATCCCTGTGCGCCATCGTGGGCGCAGACCACGCGGTAGCCCCAGCACGAGAGCATGGCAGAGAGGATCATGGCGTTGGAGGCCTCATCATCCACCAGCAATATCAGTTCGCCCTGACCGCGGGAGGCTTCTTGAGAGGCCTGGTCATGGGCTGCAGGATCGCGGTCTTCATGGGCTGGGAACAACACCTCAAAGGTCGTGCCCAAGCCCTGCTCACTAAGCACCCGGACAACGCCATTGTGCTTGCGGAGAATGTTACGCACGGTGAAAAGGCCTAGGCCAGTGCCCTTCCCAACGGGCTTGGTGGTGTAAAACGGCTCAAAAATATGGGCCAACTGGTCCGGCGTCATACCGCAACCGGTGTCGCTCACGCTGATGCAGGCCCACTGACCGGGATGCGCCCCTGGATAGTGAGCGGCAGACATTTCATCGAGGTTTTGCTCGCTCACCTTAAGCTCAAGCGTCCCACCCTCGGGCATGGAGTCCAACGCATTGACGCAGAGGTTCATGACGAGTTGGTGGATCTCGGTGGGGTCGGCGATTACGGCCGGGGCCGGGCGGCAAATCTGGGTGCGGAAGTCCACCCCGGGTCCACAGGTGCCACGAAGTATCACGCGCATCTCCTCGACTAGATATCTGAGCGAGACAATTTGGCTGCTCCCGTCCAGCCCTCGGGTAAACGCGAGTAGGTTCTCGACGAGCTTGGCACCACGTGCCGCTGAATTGAGAGTGGACTGGAGCAGGCGTTGCTCAGGTTTGCCCTCCAGGGCGTTAAGCAGAATATCGGCACCGGCGATCATGGGTGTGAGGAGGTTGCCGAAGTCATGGGCGATGCCGGCGGCCATGCTGCCGACGGCTTCGAGGCGTTGCAGGCGCAGAAACTGCGACTCAAGGCGGCGGCGATCCCGGAGGTCGTGTAGGTGGATCTGAAGGCAGGCTTGGGATTCCCACACTACAGGGCGA
>RFSE01000434.1 GCA_009924135.1 Pseudomonadota bacterium
CCGTTGAGGTGTTGACCAATGACGATTACGAACAGGACCAGCGTTTTTTCTCCAAGGGCAGAGGCAGTGGCAGACCGAAGAATTGTCCTCTGGCCGGTGGGGATTGGGCTGGTGATGACGTTGACCCGGAAAACGAGGAATTCGATTTCGGAGGTTTTTTGACGCCAGTGAACAGTCAGAAACAGGGGTGACGGGGGTGAATGTGTTGAGACTAGGTGTTGAGACTTTCACCCTCTTGTTTCGTAAGTCCTTGATAGAGAGATTGGAGCGAGCGAAGGGATTCGAACCCTCGACATTCACCTTGGCAAGGTGACGCTCTACCAGACTGAGCTACGCTCGCTTCCGTTCGAAGAGCAGGACAAGACTAGAGATCGGACGCTGCTTTGCAAGCGGAAGTTTTGGGGAATTCACAGCGGTGATTTCATTACCGAGCAAGGCGGCTTCTCTTTGCCGGGGATCGCCGCTACCGTCCGCACACCAGTGGCCAACACGCTTTACGACTTTCTGCCGCGCGGCGATGACCTCGGCAACGACACGTTGCTCGGGCGTTTCCTCGACTACGTCACGGCCCGCGGGCTGGAGCTGTACGCGCCGCAGGAGGCCGCGATCCTCGATCTCTACGAAGAGAAGAATGTCATCCTGAACACGCCGACCGGCTCGGGCAAATCGCTCGTGGCCGCCGCCGTCCACTTCAAGGCGCTCGCGCAGGGCAAACGCTCCATCTACACGTGCCCCATCAAGGCGTTGGTGAACGAGAAGTTCCTCGCCCTCTGCCGTGAGTTTGGTCCGGACAACGTCGGTCTGAGCACGGGTGACGCAACGGTCAACCACGATGCGCCCATCCTCTGCTGCACTGCCGAGATCCTGGCGAACATTGCGCTCCGCGAAGGCAAGGATGCCACGGTGCGCGAGGTGGTGATGGACGAATTTCACTACTACGCGGACCGCGAGCGTGGCTGGGCGTGGCAGGTGCCGCTGCTGACGATGCCGCAGGCGCGCTTTCTCCTGATGTCCGCGACGCTGGGCGACACGGCGTTCTTCGAAGCCGAGCTGACGCGGCTCAACGCCCGGCCCACTGTGACCGTCACTTCGACGGGGCGGCCCGTACCGCTGGAATTTGCGTATTCGGAACTGCCGCTCGCGAAAACGCTCGAAAGCCTGCTCGCGGACGGCAAGGCACCGGTGTACGTCGTTCACTTCACCCAACTGGAGGCGGCCGAGAGCGCCCAGGATTTTACGAGCATCAACGTCGCGACGCGCGAGGAGAAGGCGGCCATTTCCAGCGCCTTGGAAGGTTTCAAGTTCAGCAGCCCCTTCGGCCCGGAGGTCAAAAAATGGCTGCGGCACGGCATCGGCCTGCATCACGCGGGCTTGCTGCCGAAGTACCGGGTGCTCGTCGAGCAGCTCGCGCAACGCGGTCTGCTCAAGGTCATCTGCGGCACGGACACGCTGGGCGTGGGCATCAACGTGCCCATCCGCACGGTGCTCTTCACGAAGCTGTGCAAGTTTGACGGCCAGAAAACTGGCAT
>RFSE01000435.1 GCA_009924135.1 Pseudomonadota bacterium
GTTGCTCACCACCAGGTCCAAGTCGTTGACCAGCTTGGTGGAGGACAGCGGGTTGCCCGGCGGGTCAGTCCAGGTCAGCGTTACCTTCAAAGTGTTGGTGCTGGAGAAGCCGGCCGGGATCGTGACATCGAACGCGTGATATTGCCCCGAGGTGAGATGGTTCGTCACGAATGCGCTCTCATCCACCACCACGATCTGCGCCACCGCCGGCCCGGCATTGGTGAGAAATGCGATGGCCGTGGTGGATGGCACGGTGTTGCTCAGGGAGGGAATGCCCCAACCTTGATGCGTGACCGGGTTGTTCACAGAGAAATCGTAGGCCAGCCCCGCTGATCCCGCCCGGTTGATGAGCAACGCCTTGTTCAACGACGGGTTCAACCCGTTGGTCATGCCATAATTGGTGTTAAAGAATTCCTCCATCAACGCCAGCACGCCGGAGACCTTCGCCGCCGCCACGCTGGTGCCGGAATCGTAGCGCCAGTAGGTGCCGGGGGAAGAAGCCCCCAGGGCATCGTCCGCTTCGCTAACATTGGTGGACGCGTAAGTGGAGGAGCGCAGCGACAACACATAGGAACCCGGGGCCACCACGTCCGGCTTCATGCGACCGGCCTTGCCCTCGACGCCCACGCCGACATTGCCACGGCCGGAAAAGTCAGCGACTTGATCGTCGCTGTCCGTATGCGCCACCGCGATGGGATCATTGGTGGCCGAGGCCGTCTTGTTGGTCGAGTTGGCCACGAGGCGGAACTGCTCCAGTGCCCCGACCGAGATGACGTTCTTGGCGTTGCCGGGAGAGGTGATGGTGTCCGAGCGTCCGCCCGTGCCTCCCGAGTTGGCCCCGCCTTGACGATGTGGATGTTCGTCGCCGTGGCCATGTTGGTGGCGATCCAGAAGTTTCCGTAGTTCGTATATTCCGCACTGTAGAAAGAAAGCGGATATACCTTTGCTCCGTGGGCGATGCCCCTTTGATTGGAGCCGGGGAGCGAGCCATAAACCGTCGTCGGGGTGGTCGATCCGAGCGCCACGATGGCTCCGGCGGTGTAGGTTTCGTGGCCGTTGACGTCGGTGGCCGGACTACTCGCGTTCAAAAACGTCTGGCCGGCAAGCTCCGGATGGCCTAGGTCCACGCCGGAACCAGGCAGGCCCACCGTGACTCCGTTGCCAGTCAAGTTCAGCCAGTTCGCATTGGTCGTGGTCGCATCGACCCCGCCCACGGAGACATCCAGCCGCACACGGGAGAGATCGTTCATGAACAGCGGGGACTGGTAGGCCTCGATGTTCTGCACGGCGGGCATCTGTGCCAACGCCACCAGACTGTCCGTGGGCGGCGCGATGGTCCCGCTGCGCACCTTGGACAAAATCTCCTCCAGCGAATCGCCTTCCACCGGTGGGCGCAGTGTGAGCAGCGCGTAGAGGATGCCGCCCAAGGAGAAGATGTCCGAACGGCCGTCCAGCTCGGCAATCTTGCCCTCCGCCTGCTCGGGGGACATGAAGTGCGGCGTGCCCATCACCGCGCCTTCCA
>RFSE01000436.1 GCA_009924135.1 Pseudomonadota bacterium
GAGCAGTTCGTCGCAGTGCATGGGCTGGGCGGCACGGTGGAGTTTCTGGGCATGCAGCCGCACTCCGAGGTGCTCCGCGAGCTGGCGGCGGCGGATGTATTCATCCACCCCAGCCGGACGGCAAGCAACGGGGACACGGAGGGCGGAGCACCGACGATTGTGCTAGAGGCGCAGGCTGTAGGGGTGCCGCTGGTGACAACGGAACATGCGGACATCCCGAACGTGGCCCCAACCGGGCCCGGAGTGTATCTCAGCCCCGAGGGTGCGGTGGGTCCGCTGGCGGATAATCTCTGGCGCGCGCTGGCCGAGCGCGTGGGTTCCAGTTCTGAGTTTGTGCGCGCCCGGCACCACGTGGGGCGGGAGGTGTTGGAGTTGGAGGCATATTACGCGGTATTGACGAACCAGTCTGAACTTCCGCATGCGGGCCGATAGTCCACCGCGAGTCTGTTTGGTCACCGCCACGAACGTGGCCAGCAACCCCCGGCTGGTGAAGGAGGCAGATGCGTTGACTCGGGCAGGTTATGCGGTGCGGGTGGTGGCGTTGAATCAGTCGCCGGACCAGGAGCGCTGGGATCAGACGGTCATGGCCAGCCGTGCTTGGCAGTTATCGACGGTGGTCGCGCATCGGCACGGCAGCGGGCGGGCGCGGTGGCTGTTTGCCGTGGCCCGGCAGCGGGGTTGTTTGCACGCGGCGCGGTGGTTGACCTCCCGGACGGTCCGGGTGTGTGCCTACAGCCGGTTTGCGCCGGAGCTGGCGCGGCTGGCGGTGCGCGAGCCGGCCGAGTTATATATCGGTCACACGTTACCAGCGCTGCCGGCGGCGGCGTGGGCTGCCCGGCGGCGCGGTGCGCGGCTGGGGTTTGATGCGGAAGATTTCCAAAGTGGGATTCGGGCCACGCACGCCCCTGTCACGCTGGAGGACCGGTTGGGTGAAGCTATCGAGGCGGAGTTTCTGCCACTGTGTGATCACCTGACCTCGGCCTCACCCGGGGTGTCCGCCGCTCTGGCCCGGTTGTGTGGCAGTCGGATGCCGGTGCCTATTTTGAATGTCTTCCCGCTCACGGACCGGCCAGCTCAACGGCCCGTTCGCACGCCGGGCGGGCCGCTGCGGCTCTATTGGTTTTCGCAGGTGGTTGGGATGGACCGGGGGCTGGAGGACGCAGTTCAGGCGTTGCGGTGGCTACCGACGGGGAGTGCGGTGCTGCATTTGCGCGGCCGGGCGGATGAGGCGGCACGCCGTTACGTGGCCGGGCTGGTGAGCGAGGCTGGTCTGCCCGCAAGCGCGGTGGTGTTGCATGAGCCGGCTCCGCCGGAACACATGGTGGCTTTGTGTGGTGAATATGACGTGGGGCTGGCGCTGGAGGTGCCAGCCTCCCCGAACCGTATCATCTGCATGAACGATTTGTGCACGAACAAGGTGTTCACCTACCTGATGGGGGGGCTGGCCTTGGCGGCCAGCGCGATGAACGAAGGTTCTGCGGTCTACGAAGGGGCTGGCTTTTCC
>RFSE01000437.1 GCA_009924135.1 Pseudomonadota bacterium
AAGAGCCATCCAGTCGGTCCGCTGGCCCGCAGCATCGCCGCCGCGTGCCCACCCGAACCCAGCGTCCCGTCGGCGTAGGTCCCGCCGGCCTTCGGGGCGAGGGCGGTCAACACTTCCCCCACCATCACTGGATTGTGGATGAAGCTTGTCACGGTTCATGAGCTGGTTACGCCGCTGCCAGTTGCCGGGCCGCCAACGGACCGCGCGGCACCCGCCGCCGGACCGCCGCCGCCTGTTCACCGAAAACTCTGGCCAGGCGCGCCGGCACCTTGAGCTTGCGCGCCATGGGCCGTTTCACCGTGTCCCGCACGGACCGCAGCCGCGCCGCCCAGCTCTTGCCCGCCGAGGGCGGCACAAAGGCCGGGGACAACACGACCGGGGCGCTGACGGGTGCGGCCTGCACTTCCAGCGCCGCGTCGGTCTTGGGCACCCGGCGCTTGACCGGCGGTTTCGCAAAAGGGTTCTTGGGCAGCTTCGGATCGGGCGTGATCGTGCTGCGGATTTTCGGACCGCCCATCCGGACCGCCGGTTTGCCTTCGCCGCCAAAGGGATCGCGCCGCCTGCCCCGGCCCACCGGGATTTCCCGGGTGGCCGCGCCAGGGCGATGGCTGAAGTTGGGCACCACCTCGCCAAGGGCCACCTTGGTGACCAGCTTGTCGGTCAACCCCACGAGGCTTTTGCCAGTGTTAAGTAGTTTGAGGAGACCCATGTTTAGATCAGTTTGATGGCATCCGGACGCGCCACTTCGTCGGCGATCTGGGTGTCCGCGTAGAACTCCGGGTTCCAGATTTGGAACCGGTCAAACAAGCCAACCAAAATCACCTTCTTGCCAATCCCGGCTTTTGTGGCCAACTTCTCAGGCAGACAGATGCGTCCCGCCGAGTCCAACGTCAGGTCGTCACAGTCCGCGCCCAGCAGGCGACGGAGCGATTCCGCCTTGGGATCGCTGAAGGACATGCCTTCCAGCTTTTCTTCCAATTTCCGCGCGGTCGTCGGCGGCAACACCAGCAGGCAGGGATGGCGCTGGCCCTCCGCTTTCCAAAAGTGCACGGACAACGAAATGCCTTCAGCCGGACGCCATTTCGACGGGACCTGCACCCGCCGCTTGTCGTCCACGCCAAAGTCGTACTCACCCTTGAAGGTGACACGCACGTTGTCAGTGGTTGAAGACATATACACTTGCCGGAGGCCGCCACACTAACCCACACACTGCCCCACAGCGCTCCATTTTTACCCACCTCGACCCATCACGGTCAACAGGTAAGCTAAACATTTTTACAAATTCTCGTTAATCCTTGATTTGCAACATGTTACAAGCCTCGTTTTTTCGAGAAAATCGTCCTCAAAAACAGTTGGAAGTGAAATGCTTGTCCTTTTCTGCCCTCCCATACGATTTACTTTAACGTAAATCCCAGCTCAAATCCGGATTTTCGATCACTTTTGCCTATTCCATCACCCTGAATGGCTCACTGGTAAAACCCCGCTTTCTGCTCCCCGCGC
>RFSE01000438.1 GCA_009924135.1 Pseudomonadota bacterium
ACGGCGGCTACGCGGACAGTTCAATGCCCCCTGTGAGTAATCAGCCGATGCCCCCGCAACAAAGTGCTGCTGGCGATCGCTTCTCCCGACGGGACCAGCGCATGGAACGCCATTGATCTTCGCGCAAGACGCATCGACGCCCCGGTCTGAATGGGAAGATGCAGGTCATGCACGCCAGCCCGGTCATTGCTGGCCTGGTAGTCACAGGCGATGAATTCCGATGACGAGAGATTCATTGCTTCATGCCAACGCTGCGGGAAGGCTCCGTTTTGGCTGCAGTGCCTCGCTCTTCCTTCGCTGCGCTCCGGAAGCTCGGCACTGCAGCCAAACTTCGCATGACCGGATGAGCATCAAGTCCCTTCGGGACCTGATGAGGGAATTCATTTCGCGCTCCCGTGACGACCGCATCGTCGGCGGCATGCGCAAGCAACGCCTAGCGGCGAACAGGCGATTGCCGCCGCCGATGACATGGATGACGAGAGCGACGATCATCGCGGTGATCAGCAGAAAGAAAGCGAGAGACAACGGCATACTGACTAGTCCGCGGCATAGACTACACTCTTCGCCTGAAAGAAGGAGCGGACCAGGGGTTTGTCCGCCTTGATCGTGGCCAGGTCTTGGGTCACGCGTGCCTTGAGTGACTCATTGCGGCGCAAGGGTTTCTTGGCGACACCGTTGGTCTTGGCGTGCTGCCAGACAAACTCATCGGGGTTGAGGTCGGGCGCGTAGGGCGGGAGAAAATGCAGTTCCAGCTTTCCCCGGCAACTCTGCACGTAGTCTTTGACCAGTTTGGCCCTGTGGCTCGGGTGCCCATCAATGACCAGAAAGATCTTCTCCCGGCGACCCCGGCGAAAGTCGCCGAGGAACTCCACAAAGCGGCCGGCGTTGAGCGTGCCGGTGTAAACCGTGCTCCAGAAAGCGCCGCGGGCGCTGAGCGCACTCATGGCGCTGACCTTCTGGCGTTGGCCGCTGGTGGGCACTTCGGGAGTCTGGCCGCGCAACCCATAGGTCCGGCCCAACACCGGCTCCGAACTGAAGCCCGCCTCATCGAGAAAGAAGATCGTCGCACCCACGGCCCGCGCCCGCCGGCGCAGCCGGGGGTAGTCTTTCTTGACCCACTGGGCCACCGCCTGCGGATCGCGTTCATAAGCCCGGCGCAGGGGCTTCTGCGGGGTGATCTCCAGGCTCGCCAGCAACCGACCCACCGCCGTCAGGCCCAGGGTGACGCCGAACTTCTCGGCGATCAGCACGGCGACGATCTGCCGGGTCCAGAGCCCGAACTCGAACCCATACTGGCGAGGATCCTTGCCAATGATCCAGCGGCGGACCTGGCCCCGTTGCCGCTCGGTGAGCTTGCGCCGCGGGCCGGTCGATTGGCTCGAGCGCAGCGCCGCCTCCCCCTTGCGGGCATGGCGCCGCAGCCAAGGGTAGATACTGGTGCGGCAGAGCCCGAGTGAGCGCATCACTTCGCTGGGAGCCTCACCGCCTTTGACGACCCG
>RFSE01000439.1 GCA_009924135.1 Pseudomonadota bacterium
GGAAGTTCCAGCAGATGGCGATGGCCCGGCAGGCGCAGCAGATTACCGCCCGCAAGGATTTCTCCCTCTACATCGACGAATTCCATCACTTCATTACGCCCTCGATGGCCACCATTCTCACGGGGGCGCGGAAGTATCGGCTGGGACTGATTCTGGCGCATCAGGAAGTGCGGCAGTTGCAACGGGACAGTGATGTAGCCGGCGCGGTAATGGCCAATCCCGCGACACGCATCTGCTTCCGGGTGGGGGATGAGGACGCGCGCCGGCTGGCTGACAGCTTTCCCTCTTTCACCGCGCAGGATTTGCAAAACCTCGAACGCGGCGAGGCCCTGTGCCGGATGGAACGGTTTGACTTCAACCTCCGCACGGTGCCGCTGCTGAACTCCGCACCGAACGCATACAACCGGGAAGCCATCTACCAGCGGTCCCGGCAAAAGTATGCTTCCGCCCGTTCGACCGTGGAGGAAGAATTGGCCCGGAGTCGGACTTACGTCGAACCCGACCCGGCGGAACGGGTGGACCCGTTCGCCAAGCGGAAGGCCAAGGTGGAGACGCCCGCGCCCGAACCGGCGGAACGGGTGGACCCATTTGCCAAGCGGAAGGCCAAGGTGGAGACGCCCGCCCCCAAATCGGAAGACGAGAAGTCAGCGGCCCCGCCTCCGCCGGTGCCTTCCATCAGCCGGAAGACACCTCCGCCTGCCGATGAGAAGAAAACGGAGACTAGGCCGCTGCCGGTGACGCAGAACAGTCGAGAAACGCCGCTGCCGGTGATTCCCAAGAAAAGCGTGGCGGAGCCTCCGCAGCCTCCTCAACGCGGCAAGGGCGGACCGGAACACCGTCAGTTACAAAATGATTTCGCGCGGCTGGCAAATCAGCTGGGTTGGCGCGCATCCATCGAAGAACCGGTACCCGGCGGGAGTGTGGATGTAGTCTTCGGCTACGGTAAAGTCACGGTGGCCTGTGAGATTTCGGTGACGACCGGCGTGGATAAGGACCTGGGCAGCCTGCGTAAGTGTCTCGCTGCTGCGTTCACGCACATCGTCATCGTGAGCGAGGACCCGAAATACCTAACGAAGATCGAGACGGCGGCCAGGAAGACGTTTACCGCAGCGGAGTTGAAGCCAGTTCACTTTCTCGAACCCAATGGCGTGCTGGGGTGGCTCGAAGCCATCACCGCGCAACTGGCGAGCGGGGAGAAGACGTTCAAGGGCTATCGCGTCCTGACTTCCTACAAGACGCTCACCGAGGCGGAGAAACGCAATCGCAAGGAGGGGATTGGCGGGGCGGTGGCCAAGGCACTGCGCCGCAGCAAGGAAGGCGGCAAAAAATGAGGCTATTTCGCCTTCACCAGATACACCGGCCCTTCAATCCGATGGCTGGAATAGGTTTCGATGATACGCTTGCGCAGCAGTTGAAATCCTTTCTGCGGATGTTCCTCGGCGTAAAAAATGGCCGGGCGCGAGACGCCCAATTCCCGTGCTGCCTGGGCGCGGCTCTTA
>RFSE01000440.1 GCA_009924135.1 Pseudomonadota bacterium
TCCTCCGGGGAAGGCGGCAACCCGATCAGGTCCAATGTCACGCGGCGGATCAACGTGGGCCGGCCTGCCTCCGGCGACGGCCGCAAGCCCTTCGCTTCCAAGGCCGCGAGGATGAACCGGTCCACTTCATTGCGCGCCCAGGCCGCGTCTCTCACTGCTGGTTGAGGTGCCTTGCCCAACGGCTGAAACGCCCAGTGCTGGCGACCTGCTTCGAGCGTGGGAGCCGCCGCAAAAACAGCGGTGCCGCCTGCCACAAGGCAGAGCAGCGTGAGGTGAAAAATGGAACCGAGCGTGTTCAACGGACTTTCCCAAGCGTGAAGTGGAATGGCATTTCGCGCAAGACCGCTCGTAAGCCTCGGTGGCCTCGCGTCCGTCCTTTCCGCATTTCGGGAATCGTCTGCCAGAGCGAATTGAACCGCTCCGAAGCGTGGCGATGGGGAGATGGGGAGGTGGCTGAACGGACCAGATTTCAACAAATCACTTTCAATCCGTATTTGGCGAACTGCTCATCGGCCGTCACCACCGTCAAGTCGTGCAGGCGGGCGGTGGCAATGATGAACCGGTCGCACGGATCGTTGTGGATCGGCGGTAGTTGGGCGGCGGTGATGCAGACGTTCAGGGCCAGCGGGAGCACCGTTAACCCGTGATGGGTCAGCACCTGGTCGAACCATTCCTGTGGCGCGAGTGGCAGGGTCAGCTGCCCCCGGGCAACTTTCAGCGCGATCTCAAAGCCGCTGATGGCGGAAACGTGAACCGCTGCGGCGGCGTCAATTTTCTTGAGGGTGGCACGGCTCAGTTTCCGGTCCCCGCTGGCCAGCCAGAGCAGTGCGCAGGTGTCCAGAATCATCGTGCGACCTCCGGCCATTCGTCGTCCGCCAGGGGCGCAACGGCATCGTAGGCGATCTTGATCTTGCTCAAGGCCGGGTGGGGCTTGATACGGCTGCCCCGGCGGTGCGGCACCAGATCCGCCACGGGCGTGCCGTTGCGGCAGATGACGATGGGTTGGCCGTTGGTTTCCAGTCTGGCCAGCAAACTGGAGAAGTTGGTTTTCGCCTCGTGAACGTTCACCGTTGTCATGGACCATGGTTAGTCCACTTAGTCCGCTCTGTCAACGGATGGGCTGATACCAACTGTGGAAATAGTTTGGTAAATTGCAGCGTACAGGAATTGGTGGCCGTTCTCCCTCACCCCGGCCCTCTCCCGCTGGGAGAGGGAGCCACCTTGGCCGCGCTCCACCTACTGAGGCCGTTCGGCGGGTTCAACGCGGACGACGTTTCCCCCTCGCCCAGCGGGCGACGGCCGGGGTGAGGATTCTCCCAACCAGCAGTTTGCGCTTCGAACCCTTGAACCGCCTTGCGCCAAGAGCACGGCGGCCGCCGCGCTGCCCTGTACCGCAGGCGTCCTCGCCTGCGAGTTACCGGGGCGTCCCGCCCCGAGTACCTGCGGGCGGCGAGACGCCGCCCGCACTCGCAGGCGAGGACGCCTG
>RFSE01000045.1 GCA_009924135.1 Pseudomonadota bacterium
CCGGACTGGAAGCTCGTCCTCGCCACCGAGCGCCTCCCCGCGCGTGTCGTGGCCGAGGTCTTCAACCTCGTCACCGTGGGCGACGGCATCGTGGGCGGCAGTGCGACGATTCGTTTCGGCATCCTGAACCAGGGTATCCAAGAGTTCAAAGTGCGGCTGCCGGGTCATTGGAAGAACGTCGAATTCACTGGACCCAACATCCGGCGGAAGGAAAGCAGTCGAGGACCGGCGACGCCCGCCGCCGCCGCTCCGGCTCTCGACCCTCGACTCTCGACCCTCGACACCAACACCGCCCTCTGGACCATCTCCCTCCAAGACAAAGCCTGGGGCGGCTACACGCTCGTGGTCACCTACGACTACCAATTCGACCCGAAGAAGGCCGCGCTGGACCTCGCGGGCGCGCATTGCGAGGGCGTCGAGCGCGAGACTGGTTCGCTCGCCGTGACGGCGGCGGCGAATTTGAAACTTCAGCCCAAGCCCGCCGCCGAGCCACTCCGCGCGATTGACCCGAGCGAGCTGGCCGAGACGGACCGTGCGCTCATCACGCGGCCGGTGTTGCTCGCCTACCGCTACACCGGAGGTGCCTACGCGCTGGCAGCGGACGCGGCGCGCTTCGACGAGGAGCGCGTGCTCGACGCCGTAGCCGACCGCACGCAGATCACGAGCGTGGTGACCGAGGCTGGCGAGATGCTCTCGCAGGCCAGCTTCATGGTGAAGAACAACGAGAAGCAGTTTCAGCGCTTCAAGCTGCCGCCGGGCGCAAACTTCTGGGGCTGCTACGTGAACAACCAGCCCAGCAAGGCCGATCGCGACGGCGAGTCCTTGATCGTGCCGTTACCGCGCGGCGAGAACCGCGACGAGGCCTTCGCCGTGGACATCGTGTATGCGCAGAAGCTGGCGGCGTTGGATCAGTGGCTGCCCCAGCACGTCGCGCTCATCGCCCCGGCCACCGACGTGCCCAACACTTACGCCGAGTGGCAGCTCTTTGTCCCGTCCACCAAACGTGTCTCCCGCTTCGGCGGCACGATGACGGTGGCACGCGGGACCACGTACGAGGTGAGTGATGCTTGGTACACCTTTGCAGCCTACTACCGGGCTTTCCTGCGGAACGATGGCATGTCACTATTGTTCCTCTTCTCCGTGATGGCGCTGGTGTATGGCGCGGTGGTTACAGGTATGCGCCGCGGCATGAAGGGTTTGCTACGTTTTGGAGGAATCGCGGCCGCGGTCGCAATGATCGGCGGATTTATGTACTCTAGTTTGGCCCCGAGGTTTTCCGAAGTCACATTCGGAGGGGGCCAAGCTTACGAAAAGGGTGGAGGCCGGGGTGCCCCGACTGGCCCCAGCGCCGGAGAAGCGGCTGAGCAGGCCCTATCTGAACGCCTACAAAGCCGAGCCACTCCGAATGCTCTTTTAGCTGACGTGGACGCGGACGGTCCCGTTGACCTGCCTCTTAAGCCGCAATCCGAGATGGCGAAAGTGCGGGCCAAGCTCCAGCGTGAAGCTGGCGAGATTCCTGCCAGTGAGTTGAATCAAGCGGCCAAGGGTGAAGACGCCAGCCGGAAGAAATCCGAAGACCGAGCATTTGCTGTTGTCAGGAAATCGGCCCCGGATGCCAAAAGCGATGGACTCAAGGACAGGTTTTATCGGGTTGAGCCGGAGGGCATGGCCTTGTCTGAACGCGCCACCACCGCTCCGGCTACTCCGCCGCCAGACGCCTCGCCGAAACCTGTAGAGATGTATGCATGGGGCCAAGGTCTAAAGGGGAAGGCGGCAAACCAATCCGTAGTTATCGTCAATGACAGTGTGACAGCGGTTCCGGAAAGCGATGGACAGCGTCGCGCTGGCTTGGCTCGCGGGACTGACCAAAGCGGTGTTTTCCAACTCGGAACAATTGCCGCCGGTGGCATGGGCGGTGGTGGCTATACCGTTGCCGGAGTAGCCGTTCCCAACTCCGCAGGCGAGGCCGCGCAGACCGCCGTCGGGATGCGCTCCATCCGCATTGACATCCCGCGCAGCGGGCAGGCGTTCACCTTTACCAAGGTGCTCAACCTTAAGTCCGAGCCGCTGGGCATCGAGCTGGCGCTCATGCCGCTGGGCAAGTTCCGCGCGGCGCAGTCCGCCGGTCAGCTCGCGCTCTTCCTCGGTGGCCTGCTGCTGGCGCTTATCCACTGGCGGCGCGCGGACCGCAATTCCTTCGGCATCGCCCTCGGCGTTGCCCTCGCGCTGGCCGGAGTCATATGGCTTGGCCTGTCTGCCAGAATGCTGCACTGGGTGATGATTGGCGCGGTACCGGTGGTGGGCGGGCCGTTGCTGTGCTGGCTCGCGTGGCGGATGTGGCCCCGAGGAGTGCGGAAAGAAGGCCTGACTTCGTCCGCACAAGGCGCTGACGCGGCGGCGACTCCGGCCGAGCCAAATGCAGGCTCCGGCCCCGGCGATTCCGGTTCCGTTCCGCCCGCAGCGGCTGCCATTTTGGTTCTCCTGCTCGCATCGCAGGCCGCCTTCGCCCAGGACTCCATTCCGCACTCCGCATTCCGCACTCCGCATTCCGTCACCCTTCAGTCGGCCAGTTACACGGGCACGATCCGCGAGAAGTCCGCCGAGTTCACCGCCACGCTGGCGTTGAGTTCCACGGGGACGAACCAGACGTTCACGCTCTTCGGCGGTGATGTGGCGATCCAGAGTTTTACCGCCAAGACCGGCGAGGCGCGGCTCGTGCGTGAGGGTGGCACAGCGCGCGTGTGGCTGCCCAAGGCCGGCGCGGTGACACTTGAACTCAAACTCCTTGCGCGCCTCGAAGGCGATGTGACGAAGCGCCGGCTCGCCTTCGGCCTGCCGCCCGCGCTGGCCAGCCAGTTCACGGCGGTCATCGAGGAGCCGGACGCGGACGTGGAGTTCCCCACCGCCGTGTCCTTCAAGCGCACGTCCGCCGGCAAGCAGACCCGCGTGGACGCCATCATCGGTTCGACCGACCGCGTCGATCTCGCGTGGACTCCGCGTCTCAAACGCATCGCCGAGATGGACGCCACGGTCTTCGCGCAGACCGCGACGCTGGTAACCATCGGCGGCGGTGTGGTGAACTCGCGCGCGGTAGTGAATTACCAAATCGCGCAGGGCGAGCTGCGTCAGGCCAAGGTCCGCCTGCCCGCCGGCCAGCGGTTGTTGCGCGTCGAGGGCGAGGGCATCCGCACGTGGGAACTGCTCAAGGAAGGCAACACGGAGGTGCTCGCCGTGGACCTGCTCAAAGGCGTGAGCGCGAACTGGCAGTTGGTCATTGAGACCGAGAACTCGCTCGGCGCGTTACCCGCGACGGTGAAGTTGGAGGTGCCCGTGGTGCAGGACGTGCGGCGCGAATCCGGTTTGGTAGCCGTGCGCGGCGCGGAAGAGACGAGCCTCGCAGTCGAGACGGCAGGAGACCTTCAGCGCGTGGATCTCGCGGCGTTCAATGATGCATATAACATCTATGTCGAATCCGCGCTTCAGCGCTTGCCGAACAATCGTGGGAACGGAGGGGTTCCGACTGCCATCCTCAGCGCCTTTCGTTACCTGCGCAGCACTTTTGACCTCACCGTGAAGGCTGACACGGTAAAGCCGGTGGTCGAGGTCCTGCTTCGCAACCATTACCGCGTTGGTACCGACGAGCACAAGCTTAGTGTCGCCTTGGAATACACCATCAAGCATGCCGGCATCTTCAATCTGCGGCTCGCGCTACCGTCCGGCTGGACGGTGGACAGCGTCGTCTATCCTGAACTCCACCAAGAAGTTCAACGGAGCGAGCACTCCAATGCTGGCGAGCGGGTGATGGTGATTACCCTGCCGCAACGGACAATCGGTCGGCAAACGCTCGTGGTTAATCTCTCTCAACTCGTCAAGAGTCAGCCTGGATTGATTGACATCGCCACGGTGCGTCCGATTGGAGTCCAGAAACTGGAAGGCTATGTCACCGCCTTTGCCGAACCCGGCATCCTGCTCAAGACCCGGAGCCTCGAAGGCATGACGGAGATACCCGCCGGTGCCATGAGCCAATTCGTCCGGGAGTGGTCAGGTCAAAACGCCCCCCCGAAATACCAGCTCTTCACTCCGCCGGGCACTTCGGCGACGTTGGCGTTCAAACTGATTCCTTCCACTTCCGAAGATACCACCGCGTGGAAGCTGGACGTGGCGACGGAACAGCTTGAGTCGTGGGTACGCGCCGAAGTGGTGAACCTCATCAGCGTGTCCGAGACGCTGGTGAGCGGGCGCGCGCTGGTGCGGCTGGACATCGCCAACGCGCCGGTGAAGGAGTTCCGGCTGAAGATTCCGCTGAGCGTCACGAACGTGGACATCACCGGGCCGAACATCCGGCGGCGCGACCAGACGGGTGACGTATGGCGCGTGGAGTTGCAGAACAAGCTGCGCGGTCAGCACACGTTCATGGTGACGTGGGAGCAAGCCCGCGTCGCAAAATCTGCCGCGCCCGTGGACGTGCCGGCGGTCGAAGTCGTGGGCGTGGAACGCGAAACCGGCGCGGTGGCCATCCTGGCGAAACCGCCGTTGCAGGTGTCCGAGAAGTCCGCGAGCGCGGAGCTGATGCACATTGATACTCGCGAACTGCCCGATTGGGCCACCGGTTACGCGAGCGGCACGAAGGGCGAGCAACTGGTTCTCATGTGGCGCTACCTGCGGCCCGGCTGGAAGCTGGCGGTGCTGCCGCAGCGCTTCGCCGAGGCGGCGGTGTTGCAGGCCCTCGTGGACAGCGCACGCCTCACGACCGTCGTAGCCGATGACGGCCAGATGATGACGGAAGTCTCACTGTCCATGCGGAACAACGGCCGGCAGTTCCTGGAAGTCGAGCTGCCCGCCGGCGCGATGGTCTGGAGCGCGTTCGTCAACGGCCAGCCCGTGCGCCCGACGAAGCAGGCGGGCAAGCTGCTGCTGCCGTTGGAACAATCGGGCGGCGACGCGGCATTGCCGGTGGAGTTCACCTACGTGGCGGCGGACCAGTTTCCCAAGCGCCAGGGCGGCGTGGCTTTGGCGTCCCCGAAATTTGACGTGCCACTCAAGAACGCGCGCTGGGAACTGCTCCTGCCACCGGACTACGAATACACGGATTTCGGCGGCACCATGGGCCGCGACCTGAGCGGCGCGCCGGTGGTGACGGTGAACTACTCCGCGACGGACTACTCACGCCAGGAGGCCAAGAACAGGGAAGTGCGCGATTCTGAATCGAAGTCGAGTTTGGGTCGGTTAAGCAGCCTGCTCTCCTCCGGCAAACTGAGCGAGGCGAATGGCGAGCTCTTCAACTACAAGCGGAGTGCCAACCCGCAGGGCGGAAATGGTTGGAATGGCAATCTCGGAATCGCCAATTCCGATGCGGACGGCGAGGAAATTCGGCAATTGAAAGCGGTCGAGAAACAGCTCCGGCAATCGCAGGCCAGCAACCTGGTGCAAGCGCAGCAGGCTTACACACTGGATAATGCGACGAAGCTGGGTGTGCAGACGGATGGTTACTTCGAAGGTGGGAAAGGAGCCAATGCGTTGTACTACGACACCGCCGCCGCCGAACAGCAATTGGATAAGCTCCAGAAAGCGCAGGAAGTGACCGTTGCCACCGTGCAGCCGCTGCGGGTGAATCTGCCGTTGCGCGGCCAGCGCCACGCGTTCACGCAAGTGCTCCAGACCGAGGTGAACAAACCCATGACCGTGGCGTTCGCCGCCCGGAACTTGAAGGCCGGGGGCTGGCTCAAGCCCGTTGCCTACACGCTTTGCGCCTTCCTTGCCCTGTGGATTGCCGTTGCCATCCTCACTGAGCGCCGACAGGTGTGAAATGTGGCAAGAATGAATGCCACAACCCGGCAGTTTCTCAATCTAATCGCAAAATGCGGTAGTACCGGGTTCCGGGGGAGACGATTGTGGCGTCAATTTGGACAGCGGTTGGCGAGTCGGCGGTGATGGCAGCGCCAAGGTTCAACCAGGCACCCGCCGGCACACGGCCTCGAAACTGAACCTGATAGCGGTGGCCCGCTACGGCTTCCCAGGAGATCACGCGAGCAGTGCCACCCGCACTGACACCCACCGTGTAGGGGGCGAGGAGTTCGCGCACGGTCTGATTGTATGTGTCCGCGACGATCAGGTGGCCTCGCGGCGCGATGGCGAGGCCGTATGGGTTGAAGAAACGGGCGACGCCATTGGCACCGTCCACTGCACCGTCTGCGCCTACGAGTCCGGCGATGGTGCTTACCTGCCCATCCGGCGTAAGGCGGCGGATGGTGTGGTGCGCAGCGTCGGCAACATAGAGTGTACCGTTCGGGGCGAGCGCGAGTTCGGCCGGGTTGCCGAAGCGGGCGAGGTTGGCAGGGCCGTCTACAGCACCGTCCAAACCGGCGGCCCCGGCGACAGTGAAAACAAGCCCTGCGGCCGTCACCCGCCGAATCGAGAAGTTGTTTGCGTCGGAGACGAACAGCGAGCCGTCCGGCGCGAGGGCGAGACCGATGGGGCTATTGAAGAAGGCGTTGGTGCCGGTGCCATCGGCGGAACCGAATGTCTCCGGATTTCCAGCCAGAATAGAGACGAGGCCGTTCGTATCGATGTGCCGGATGAGATGATTGCCACTGTCCGCGACGAAAACAGAACCGTCAGTCGCGACGGCAATGCCGAGCGGCTGGTTGAAACGCGCAACGGGACCGGTCCCATCCACGTAATCGGCCAATCCGGCGGAACCGGCGAGCGTGGTCACCACGCCGTTGGTGGTGACCCCGCGGATGGTGTGATTGCCGGTGTCGGCGACATAAAGCGCGCCGTCCGGTCCGAGCGCAAGGCTGGTGGGGCTGTCAAAACGCGCGATGGAGCTTGCGCCGTCGGCAGAGCCGGGCGTGCCGGGCCGCCCAGCGAACGTGGTTACAACGCCATTGGTGCCGATGCGGCGGATGGCGTGGTTGTTGTTGTCCGCGACGAAGATGGTGCCATCGGCGGCAATGGCCAGGCCGGCGGGATCGTTGAATCGGGCGGTGGTGTTGGGGCCGTCGGCGGTGCCGGGGGATTCAGGCGAGCCAGCGAGCGTGCGGACGGAGTCTTGGGCGGGGAGGGAGAAGGCGAGGAAGAGCAGGAGGGCGATATGGAGTGCGCCGGCAGAGCGCAGCGGCGACGGCGCTTTCGAGTGTGGTTGGGCGGGCGTAGGGGCCGCTCCGCGGGAAGTGAAAGCGGTGTCGCGCTCCGCTTGCCACCGCAGTCCAAGACGGGGGCGGTGCGAGGTGCGCGCCTCGAAGCAAGGGGCGTTTTGTTGTGGCTGGTTCATTGACCACGCCGCACGAGGCGGTCGTTGCTGGGCCGCGCGGGTTGCGGCTCGGGTTCGGCTTTAAAGTCGTTCGCCGGTTTCAGCTTCACGCCGGACGCGGTGAGGAGTTCGCCGTGCTTGGCGGTCACTTCCTCGACCTTGTAGAGCGGGCCAGTGCGTTTGGATTTCAGATCGCTGGGCGTGGGGCCGGCGAAGTGACGGAAGAATTTCTCCATCTCATCCATCGTGAACGGACGCGAGCCGCGACGGCCGAAGACCACGGTCTGGTTGCCGGTCTCGTCCACCACGCGGTCGCGGTCGAGGCCGCGCGAAACGGCCACGGCGGGACCGTGCGTCGGATAGGTGGCGATGAGCTTCGGGTTCGGCACGGGGCTGAAGCCCATGTGCGTCGGCACGTTCTCAGGGGAGATCATCTGGAGCACGCGCAGGCCGTTCCGGCCGTCGGCGACGAGCGCAAACATCGAGGCGTTGACCGAACCGATCTGCACGGCGCGCGTGTCGTTAAGCTGACCGTTGGCGTTGAACATGCGTTCGAGTCTCGGCTGCTCCGGGTTGCTGATGTCAATGAACGCGAGTCCCTCCGCGCCGTTCGCGACGTAAGCGTAAGTGCGGGCGTGGTAGAAGCGCTGGGCGTGCTTGAGCGGGACCGTGGCACCGGGGATGAGGCGGGGTTTGGCCGGGTCCGTCAGGTCCACGACCTTGAAGCCGTCGTCGTCGGTCACGTAGGCGTAGCGGAACTGCACGCTGACGGCGCGCGGATTCTTGAACTCGCCGTTGCTCAATTCGGCCACGAGCTTCGGTGCTTCGAGCTTGTCGTTGTGCAGGCCGAGGACGAACAAACCATTCTGGGCAACGACGAGGAGGTTCGTGCCGGCCATGTAGGAATGCATCGCGCCGGCGAGTTTGCCATCGGGGTTGAAGCGGATGGTCTTGAGGTCCTTGTCGAGGAAGTTGTTGTTCGGGTTTCCGTCCACGAGCGTCGCAACGGTCGTCATGACGAGGCCTTCCTCGCGGTCCGTGATGAACGCCCATGCGTAGATGAGGCTGATGGGTTGCTCCTCGTTCGCGGGCTGGCGCTGGCGGGTCGGGTCCACGCCCAGCGTGCTGGGCAGCGTCACGCTGGTCGCGTATTTCGTGCGAACGTAGGTGCGCTGGCCGAGCGGGGAAACCGGCGAGCTGACGATCCGTTCGCTAAAACCCTTCTGGTCAATGTTCGCGACGTCAAAGACCTCGAAGCCATCCGCGCCGTTGGCCGTGTAGAGGTATTCGCCGCGCAGGGTGAGATCGAGAATCTCCTTCGCGTGATGGTAGTGGACCAGGTCGTTGCCATTCTGCTTTTCGGGCAGGACAGATTTGTTCTGTTCGACGTGTCGCTTGAAGTTGTCCGGGTAGGCCAGGCGATGCAGATGGCTGCCGATGGCGGCCTGGGGCTCCTCCTGCTCAGTCCAGGCGACGCCGTAAAGACCATCCTTGCCCGCACCCACCCACGCGTAGCGGCCGAAGAAGTTCACCGTGCCGGTGCCAAAGCCCAGCAGCGAAGTCATCCACGCGTTGTTGCGGTTGTCCGCCGCGAGATGACAGTCGGTGCAGCCCTTCGTCGTGCCCGCGCCGCTGGTGGTGTGCGGAAAGTGCGGGTTGTAGGCCTGTCCGCTGTAGCCCTCGGCGCTGACGGTCTGCTGCTGCGAATAAACCCATTCACGGTTGCTGTTCTGGGAGCCCACGATGACCGCGCTTGACGAGCGCAACACGGCGAGGCGGTTGCCCTTGTACGTCGCATCCACTCCGAGCTGAAAGACGTCGTCACGCACCACTTGAGGATTGTAGCCGGTGAAGTTGCGGGTGGTCATGCCCTCGAACTTGTTCAGCGGCACGCGCTGGTTCGCGCGCATGGGCAGATGGCAGCCAAAACAACTGGTGGCCCAGGAGCTATGGCAAACCTGGCAGGAGAGGTTTGAGTTATCATGCGCCAGGTCCTGCGGACACTTCGCGGCGGCGGGCACATCGCCCCAGGTCTGGCCGTCGCGACGGAGCGTCTTGGCGTAACGGCTCTTGGCATTGTAGCGCGGGTGCGTGGGGTCCAGCGTGTCGAGGGTCTGCGGAATTTCCCAACGCACATCCGGTGAGAGGTTGCTGCGCTGGAAGAGCCGCTTGCCTTCCCACACGAAACGCGGGCCCCACGGCGTGCTGGTGCTGGCGATGTTGACGCCCTTGCCGCCGTTGCTGAAACGCCCGCCGTTGCCGGTGGTGACGAGCGTGGGCCGCGCGTTCACCGTGCCGTGGCAGTCGATGCACTCGACCGATGTCGCGGCGCGCGGCTCACCGTAGAGATTGCCATCGCCGTGCGAATCCGTAAGGAAATGGCAGTCGGCGCAGTGCATGCCTTTGGCGAGGTGGATGTCCTTGAGATGGACCGCCTTCTCGAACTTGTGGGCGTCGTCGTGGGGAATTTTCTCGTCGTCGAGCGTGAGCAGGTTGCCGGACTTGTCTTTCTTGAACACCGCGCGGAACACCCAGCCGTGGCCGTGGTAGTCCGCAAACTGAGTCTGCTTCATACGCGGGTTCAACTCCGCAACCTTCTCCAGAAAGTCCAGATCGCCCCACAGGCCACGCGCGGCGGCGGCCTCGGGATTCTTTGCGATGGCGTGCGTTAACTGTTCTTCCGTCGGGTTGCGCTGCTTCTGGAATTCCTCCGGCTTGCGGTTGCCGAGGAAGTGCGGGTCGTTCGCCAGCGGGTTCGCGGGGTGCGGATACATGAGGTCGCCGTCGCTCTCCTGATCCCACCAGATGTAGCCGAGGAACGGGTTAACGAAGAGGTTGCCCTGATGCATGTGACAGTTCATGCACTGGCTCGTCGGGATGCTGCGGGTGAACTCGTGTTTGATGGGATGACCGCGCTCGTCCTTGCGGATCGCGGCGTCGCCACTGAAGGACAGCCCCTGATGGCCGTACTTGGAGTACCAGCCGGAGTTCACCGGAGACCGGTCGTTGGCGTAGATGACATGGCACGCGGTGCAGCCGGAGGAACGGTAATCGCCGGGATGGTTGTTGCTGCCCATGAAGTCGAGCAAGGGATCGTGCAGGCGGGTCTTCTGCAAGTTGAGATAGACCGGGTCAATGCGGTTCAAGGTGCCGAGTCCCCGTTCGCTCAGGCGGCGCGCGGGCTTGCCGGGTGGCTCAAAGGCGTTGGGGATGCCGAGTGAATTCTGTTTCTCGCCACCCCGCTCGAAGATGCGGAGGATATTGCTCGGCTGGCCGATGGCGAAGCGCGGCAACGGGTCGAGGTAGGGCAACACGCCGTAACGCTTCGTGTCCTCGGGCGTGACCGGCGTGGGGTTCACGAGGCGCAGCGCGGTGCCGTCGGCAGCGTAGGCCTGGCCGTAGTGCGGGTTTTTGGACGGGATCGCACCGTTGTTGTAGAGCGCCGCGCCCCAGAGCATCGCGCCGTGGCGCATCATCGAGTGTCCCACATTGCCGACTTCCTGCTTGTGGCAGGTACCGCAGGCCTTGTCCGCGACGCGCAGGTCACCGGGGTTTACGAACTGGATGAACTCGGCGGACTCCTGGTTCAGCAGGATGGAGGAGTTGTTGGGATTCGCCGAGCCGGGCCACCACTCGCCGTGACGCGGTGCGATGTGGGCCTTGCGCATGAGCAGGCCGGGCGTGGCGTTGCCGCCATGGCAATCGGTGCAACCGAGCACGACGTTTGACGACTTGTGCATCGTATGTTCGTCGGTGCCGATGTGGCATTCCAGGCAGCCACGGGATTTGAGCGCGGCGGCTTCGTGGGTCTGGTCAATGACGTTCGGGGCGGGAAGCTTGCGGGCCGTGTCGCGCGGAAGGTCGATGGGCACCGAGATGGCGGGGCCGAAGGCGGGGGAAGCTCCAAGGTCCAAGCTCCAAGCTCCAAAGAAGCTCCAAACACCAAGCACCAACAGTGCGTGTGCGAACGACCCGCGCCATTCGAAGTGCGACCGCAAAGCACAGCTAAACGCGCCTTCTCCATTCCTCGTTTGAGGGGAGAAAGCGGCCGCAAACGCCGACGCGCGTAACCCCTCACCCCGGCCCTCGGCCCTCATCCGATGAAGGGAGAGGGAGAAGAAGCGCGCTGCCGCACTGGCCACGCTATTGGAGCTTGGCCATTGGAGCTTGGCTGGAGCTTGGAGCTTGGAGCTTGGAGCTTTCATGTGCTCAATAAGTCAGAGTCAACGCAATCAAACCGCTGTAGAGAAAGTCATCCACCTTCCCGGCGCGCGAGGAGTCTTCGAGGCCGGTGACTGGATCAGTATTGCGACGGTAAATGTCCTTGTAGCCCCGCCCCGGCAGCAGGACGCCCCAACCGGCCGAGAGTATCACGTTGTCGGTCAGGAAAGGGCGATACTGGATGCCCAAGCTCAGGTCGAGGCCCAGCTCGCGGTCAATCTTGTCCGTCAGCAGCGCCGTGCGCAGCGGGTCCGTCTCGGCGAAGCGGATGTAGTTCACGTTCATGAACGCCTTGAGCTTGGGCGTCAGGTCCATGTCGGTGCCGATGCCCCATAGGTAAAGGCCGGGGTTCACGAAGTTCGCCTGCCCCTGCGCTTTGCTCGTGCGCAAGTCCGGCACGAGGCTGCCGCCCTGCTTCAACCCCACTGCGGAGCCGCCGAGGTTGAACCCCTGCCGCATGTAGTAGCTGAACGGTCCGCCGACGAAGTTCGGATTGTCGAGAATCGTGTCAAAGCCCGTGGCTTTGCCGTCATCCGCCTTGTGATCACCGCTCGCGTAAACGAACGACGCCTTGTAGCGCACCCAGTCACGGTCGTAGCTGAGTTCCAGCGCGGCGAACTGAGCATCGATGGTCACCGGCCGCCCAGCGAGACCATTGAAGTCGTCGCGCCCCAGCGCCTGATAAAACTGGTGCGAAACATTCCAGCGCCCGATGTGACCATCGCCGCCCCAGCCCAGATAGTAAGCCCGCACGTCGTGTGGTCGCACCGTGCCGAGCGGGGCGGGGCGCACGATGTCGCCGTTGCGGTCGTAGTGGGTGTCAGCGTCATCGAGGTTGGCGTGGAAGCTCCAGGTCGTGGTGTACCCTTTGAAGTAGGTGTCCTGCACAAACGCGTTCGCGATGACCACCCGCTGGTTGCGCTGGTCAAAGGTGTTCAAGCCCGAGTTGGTGTCCTTCTCGCGCATGTCGAACACGACGGCGTTGTATTGGACCCGGTTGTTCGCGTAGTTGCCGAAGAACCGGCCGCCGAGGTTGGTGTCGTTGAACAGAAACCCGCGGAAGTCGGAGTTAAAGCTCTGGTTGCCACCCTTCATCGCGATGAAGTCGTAGTTGTCCGAAAGGTCGCGCAGATGCAGCTCAATGAACGCCTCCTGCAAGGCCCAGTAGTCCGTGGTGCGGACGGTGGCGCGCGAGCCGCGCAGGCTGTCGGCCGGTGTCAACTGGCCGGCGAGCAGCGTGTTGATGTCGGCCGGGTTGGTGACGAAGGCATTGCTGGGATTGGGCAGGTTGTTGCCCGGTCCCCCGCCGAGGACACCGCGGGGATCGGGCGAAACGCCGCCGGTCTCCTGCACGTGCAGGCTGGTGATATTGAAAACCGGGGTGAGCTTGATGGCCCACTCAACGGGCTTGAAAACCGTTTCACCACGGAACAACTCCACGGAGAACGCCAGGTTGTTCTGCACGACCATCGCTTCGCTGCGGCCAAAGAACTCATACTGGCCCGGGGTCGCGGAGCTTGCGCCGCTGGGCGTGGGCACCGACTTGGCATTGAAGTCGGTCGAATTCTCGACGGTGAGGTTGAGAAAGATGTCCTGCCCGAGGACCGGCAGATCGCCCTTGAGCACGCTCTGGTAGTACGGATGCCACAGGCGCGGCTCGTGGTAGTAAAAGGGATCTTCAGCGCTGCCGTTGACGTAACGCTTCCACGGCAGGAAACCAACCCGCCAGCGGTCATTGGCCGATTCAGTGTTGGGAGGCAGTGCGACGCCCGAGTCGCGCACGATGCCGCCGCTCTCGAAGTGCGGGTGGAACGGCAGATTCCGGCGGGAGTTTTCGCGGGGCAGTTCGAGCGCACGGGGAAGTCTGTCGAGGCCGTACTTCGGTTTGGATTCTGCGGTCTGCGGCTCCACCGAGAGAGTGCGAATCGGCGTGCGCGGCAGCGCATAGGGGATCGGCTGGGCGCCGAATCCACTCGGGAGTTGTGGCGGCACAGTTTCCGGCGCGGCCGGCGGCGAGCCGCTGCTCAACGTAACGCGTGGAACGAGGGTTTCCTCCAACGGTGGAAAGAGCAGTGAAGCTGGGAAGGGAAGAAAGCGCTTATCCGGCTCCGGACTGAAAACGCTGGGTGCGGCTGGCGGTGGCCCGCTGGTGATTTCTTGCAGCGGCTTGAGCCGGTCGCGTTCGCGCATCGCCTCTTCAAGGGGCGAGAGTTTCGCGGGGTTGCCAGGTTGCTCCGCCACCCCGTCAACAGCGACCCAGGCAAGTCCCGCCAGCACGCCAGGCGCGGCGGTGCGCAGGCAGTTGCGCAACTGCGTGGTCGGCCAAGATGGAGTGGACACCGGCATCTGCCACCCATCAAACGCGAGACGGCAAATCGAACGCAAGCTTCCGCATGTAAAGCAAACGTAAGCGCACACCAATTTGCTTGCTCCCTTACGGGGGATTTCTCACAACTGGCCGCGCTTGAAGTTTGTCGCGCTCATCCTCGGGGTTCTCCTGTCATCGCTGACAGCACGCGCACAACTGGCCTTGGCGGATGTGACCGCCGTGCTGGCCCAGGCCGTCTCGCGGGCGGCGGTGGTTTCACCGGCCGGGGTCGTGGCCGTGGTGGACCGCGAAGGCTTTGTGCTCGGCGTATGGAGCGTGAACGGCCTCGCCCCGTCGTCCGACAACCTTGCCAACGCCATCGCCAAGGCCGGCACGGCAGCTTTTCTCAGCAGCAGTCAGCACGCGTTCACCTCCCGCACGGCGGCGATGATCGTGCAGCAAAACTTTCCGCCGGGGGTGAACAACAAGCCGCCCGGCCCGCTGGTCGGGGTGAACTTTTCCCAGCTCTCATTTTCCGACATCAACCGGTACAAGCTGCCGGCCGAGGCAGGTTTGCTCGCACTCACCGCAACGCCCGCCGCTCCCCTCACTCGAATCGCCACTCCGCTCACCGGCGGACTCGCGGGCACGGCCGGCGGCGTGCCGCTGTACAAAGGCGGGGTCTTGGTCGGAGGCGTCGGGGCGGCCGGGGACGGGGACGACAGCCCGCTCAACATCACCCCGGCGACGGTCATCAGCGCCAAAGTGGACGAGGACGTGGCGCTGGCGGGACAAGCAGGCTACGAACCTTCGTCGCGAATCCTCGCGCCCAAGGTGTTTATCGACGGCATTTCCCTGCCCTACGTGGCGAGCGTTATTTCGTCCGGGACGGTGACACCGCTGGGGGGCATCGGCGCGGCGGTGGCGGGTTACGCGCCGACCGCGAGTCCGATAGTTCCCCTGCCCTACGTGACCGCGACGATGGGCGGAGTGACCGGCCAGATCCGCCAGCCGATCAGTGCTGACCCAAGCGGAGTGCTGTTGGCTGGGGGCACGGCGCGGCTCACGGCGGCGGAAGTTACGGCCATCCTTGCTGCCGGGGCGAACCGCGCCCGCACCACCCGTGCGGGCATCCGGCTGCCCCGTGGTTCGCAGATGCAATGCTTCATCACGGTGGTCAACAATCCGAATCTCGCAGGCACGGCTCCCGTGGTGCTGGGCACGTTTTGCACTTCGCCGGACGCGACCCGCTTCAGTTGGGATGTGGCGGTGCAGAAGGCCCGCACGGCGGTGTTCTTCAGCAGTGACACGCGGGCGTTCACGTCGCGCACGGTGGGCTTCATGGCACAGGGCACGTACCCGCCGGGCATCAGTGGCACCACGCCGGGCATCTTTCTGGGTTTGCAGGAACGGTTCTCCATTGTCACGCCCGGCGGTTCGATCGCGGCGGTGAACACCCTCAACGGGGCGGCCTTCACCACTTCCACCACGGTGAATCCGAACCTGCCGAACGGCATGACCATCTTCGCGGGCTGCATGCCGCTCTACCGGGGCGGCGTGCTCATCGGTGCCGTGGGCGTCAGCGGCGACGGCATTGATCAGGACGATCTCGTCGCGGCTTCAGCGGCAGCAGCCCTGGGCGGGGTTTTCCTGCCCCCTGAACCGGTGCGCGCTGACCGTTCGCTGCATCGCGGCGCGCGGTTGCCGCTGGTGAAATTTCCCCGCAACCCGGCTTTGTAAGCGCGCGAGCTAAAGCTTCTTCGCCAGGCTTTCGAGCGCGCGTGCAAACTCAGCCGGCTTGAAATCCGGTCGGGACTGGGCGAGGGAAAAAAGCCCCTTCAGGTCGGGCTCCAGCTTCGCGAGTGAAGTCGCATCTAGCGGAGCGGTGAGCCGGTCCAGGGCCAGTACCAGCCGTTCGGCACGCCGGGCCTGCAAGGACGGCGAAATCTTTGGGTCGGAAAATTCCTTGTGAGTGCCCGCAACGCGCTGCAGGGCCTGACGGGTTAGCGCCGCGCTCCATTCCAATTCCGTCACCCGTTGCGCCAGTTGATCGGCCACCGGATGGCTTTGCGCGGGACTGGCAGCCGCCTTGAGGGCCGGCAGCCCGGCGTCCAGGCCGTCAAGCTGTTGCAGCAACCAGAGCGTCGCGGACCAGGGACCGGTAAGATTCTCGCCGGGGTTCTTTTGACTCGAGAGCTGGGCGCTCATTTCCCGAAGCGCGACCGCCTGCCCCACGAACCAGGCCTTCGGACCGTGCCAATCGCCCTTCTCACGCCAGTGCTTTGGTTCAGCAACCGCCTGACCGTCGAGCTCGAACAGCAGTTCCGGGTGGCCAGCAGCCAGCAACTCCGGGGCGACGGTCTGGTGACAGGCGACGCAACTGTTTGCCCGGACATAAAGGTGGCCGAGATCGCGAAGACCGGCTTGCAGGCGGTCACGATGACTGAAATCAGGGCGGGTGTGGGAGCGCAGCCACGGCTCGGCGGGACCGTGACAACTTTCACAGGAGACCCCCTCACTGGGTTTGGTGGGCTCACGGGTGAAAGCAGTTTTTGGGACTTCGGCGAAAGGTGCGTGGCAACTGGTGCAACGGCCGTTGGTCGTGGCATCGGAGATTTTGAGCGCGGCAGCGATCTGGGCGGAGCGCCCGTTGACCAGTGTGTTGTAGGTCCGCGAGTGGATGTCCAGCTTCTGCCAGGTGGTTGTCTGGCTGCGAAGTTCGCCCGCCCCGCCGTGGCAGAGGGAAGTGGCGCAACTGGGTGAGCCGGTGAAGCGCACCAGGCCGTCGGCGGCAGCGGCCCGTGCGGGCACCCAAATGACCACGAGCATAAGACGCACAACGCGCAGGAACAGGCGGGACTGGCTCAAGGCGGTGTGGCTCATCAATCAGGACAGGAGCTTCAGGTTCGCGTGGAAATGAAAGCAAGCGTGGATTTGTAAAACGCCTTTACATGAAATCGCTTGGCATCCGACTGCCACCCGAAGAATGCTGGCGCATGCCGGAAAGGCTCGACAGTCTCCGGCTAGGGCAACCTCGGTCATGCAATCTATCATCGAGCAGGTTCAGGCGGCACTCGGCGGCCACGCCGGGCTGGCGCTGGGCTATGGCCTGATCGCGGTGCTGGCGTGCCAGCTGGTTTTGCTGCTGTGGTCCACCCTCATGCGCCTGCGGCACGAGCACACCCAGCAGCGGCTGGATCGCGAACGGTTGGAAACTTTGGTGAGGGCGGCGAAGTATCGCTACAAGGAGGCGCAGGAGGTCGTACAAGGCTGGAATGGCTACCGTAAATTCACCGTCACGCAAAAGTCCTGTGAATGTGAGGACGTGTATTCCTTTTACCTGATGCCGCATGACCGCAAGCCGTTGCCGCCGTTCAAACCCGGCCAGTACCTCACGTTCAGCCTCGACATCCCGGGCCGCGACAAGCCGGTCGTGCGTTGCTATTCGTTGTCCGACAGTCCGACGCGGCCGGACTGTTACCGCGTAACCATCAAGCGCGAGAAGGCCCCGCCGGAGCGGCCGGGCGCGCCGCCGGGGGTCGCCTCCGGCTACTTCAGCGATTACGTCAAGGAAGGCGACCTGCTCAACGTAAAGGCGCCGACGGGCCACTTCTTCCTCGATTTGTCGAAGACCACGCCCATCTGTCTGCTCGCCGGCGGCGTGGGACTGACGCCGATGTTGAGCATGGCCAAGGCCGTGGCCGAATCGGGCTCCCGACGTGAGGTGTGGCTCTTCTTCGGTTGCCGCAGCGGCAACGAACACATGCTGCGCGAGGACCTCGAAGAGCTCCGCCGGCACGACAACATCCGAGTGCTGGTCTGCTACAGCCGTCCGGCTCAAACCGATGTACGCGGCGAGGACTACGACCTCGCGGGCCGGGTCACAGTGGAACTGTTGAAGGAAAAGCTGCCGTCCAACAACTACGAGTTCTTCATGTGCGGCAACGGGGCGTTCATGATGGCGCTCAATGACGGGCTGGAGGCCTGGGGCGTGCCGGAGAAGGACATTCATTACGAAGCCTTCGGTCCCGCCACGGTGAAGAAACGTGCCGCCCCCGTCGTGGCAGCCGTCACCGCCGGCCCGGCGTGCAAGGTCACTTTTGCCAAGTCCGGGAAGGAGCTGGAGTGGAAGCCTGCCCTTGCCAACCTGCTGGATTTCGCGCTGGAACAGGGCGTGCGCATCGAGTCCGGTTGCCGCGCCGGCAGTTGCGGGGCCTGCTCCGTGGCCATCAAATCCGGCGACGTGGATTACGTAAAAGCTCCTGATGCCGCGCCCGAGGGCGGCTCCTGCCTGACTTGTATTTGCCGCCCCAAGGGTGATCTCGTCCTCGACGCCTGACCCCTTATGGATACCGTTCATTTCGTCATCGACCGCCCGCAGCGTTGGGATAGTGCGTTCGATCCGGAGATGACCGAGGCGGACGTGAGCCGGCTGATGGAGCTGCGGCCGTTCAGTGAAATGGACAGCGGCAAATTCTCCATGCGCACCCCGCTCCGGGGCATTCTCAAAAACGACACCCGCATCCGGCGGTTCAAGCACGGCGAAATCATCGTCCGGGCGGGCGACTATGGCTCATCCGCCTTCCTGGTCCTGTCCGGGCGCGCCCGCGTGGTGCTCAATCCCGGCCTGCCCGCTTCCGTACTTGGCCGGCGTCAGTCCCGCTACAAATCGCTTTTTCAAATCGTCGCCCAGCTCTGGACCAACCCGCGCGATCCGGAAGTCCGGACCGCAGCGGAACTGGGGCAGGACGGCAGCAGTCGGACCAACGGCAAACAACGGGGTGTGTTTCTTCAAGATGTGCCGCGCATCCTCGACGAGCACAAGACCGCCACCATGTCCGCCGGTGATTTCTTCGGTGAAATCGCCGCGTTGAGCCGGGCCGCGCGAACCTCGACCATTTTTTCCGTCGGGGACAACACGGAGCTGCTGGAAATCCGCTGGCAGGGGCTGCGTGACCTCCTGCGCTTTGACGACCACCTGCGCCACCACATCGACCGCATTTATCGCGAACGCACGCTGGCCACGCACCTGCGCGAAATCCCCATCTTCAAGCGGCTCGACGACGAACAGCTCAAGCGCGTGATCGAGCAGACCCAGTTCGGCACGTATGGTGACTACGACTGGTCCGGGGATTACAAACGGCTGGCGCGGGAAGGCACGCGCTCCCCGGAGAAGGAAACCGTCATCGCGCGGGAGGGCGACTACCCGAACGGCGTCGTGCTCATCCGCTCCGGCTTTGCGCGCCTGAGCCAGAAGTTCGGCCACGGCCATCGCACCCTCAACTACCTGGGCGCGGGCTGCGAGTTTGGGCTGCGTGAGATCGCGCACAACTGGCGGCAACGGACCGACGCAATTCCCTTTCAGCAGACGCTGCGCGTGATCGGCTACACGCACGTCATCGTCGTACCGACGCCAGTGATGGAGGAAGTGGTGCTGCCCACCGTGGCTGAGAAAGACCTGCCCGCCCTCTTTTCCACTGAAGAACTGGCCGGCACGGAGACTTCGGCCACCCGGCGCAAACTGGATGCGGGCGCGAAGATTGGTCCGGAGTTGATGGAGTTCCTTACCGAAAACCGGTTCTTCAACGGGTCCTCCACGATGGTGATCGACCTCGAACGCTGCACGCGCTGCGATGACTGCGTACGGGCCTGCGCCACCACGAACGAAAACAATCCGCGCTTCCTCCGTCACGGTCACACCAGCGGGCGCATCATGGTGGCAAACTCCTGCATGCACTGCGCCGATCCGGTGTGCCTGATCGGCTGCCCGACGGGCGCGATCCACCGCGGCCAGGTGGGGGGCGAGGTCATCGTTAACCAGGCCACCTGCATCGGCTGCAGCATCTGCTCGAACAACTGCCCCTATGAGGCCATCCGCATGGTCGAAATTCGCGAGGCGGACGGGGCCTTCATGGTGGACAAGGACATGCGTCCCATCGTGAAGGCTACCAAGTGCGACCTTTGTTCGGATCAAATTGGCGGGCCGGCCTGTGAGCGCTCCTGCCCGCATGGCGCGCTGCGCCGCATGGACATGAACAACCTGGACGCCTTTGCGCGCTGGCTCAACCGATGAGAGGTTTCCTCCGCCGTCGCCTGCTCTGGAGCAGCCTGCTGGTTGCGGCCAGCATTACGGTCGCGTCCATGTCCGGCGCGGTGGCCGGCGCGACCGCCCGCGCGGCCTACCTGAGCGGCTGGCTGCTCTTCGGCATCATGGTGCTGCTGACCGGCTACAATTGGTTCAAGAAGATTCCCTACCTGCCGCTGGGGCGTTCTGAGGTCTGGCTGGAGTTTCATCTCTATGCGGGCGTATTTACTGGCGTGCTCTTTCTGCTGCACGTCCGTTTCCGATTGCCGACGGGCTGGTTTGAAGCCGTGCTCGCCGGCCTCTACGCCCTCGTCATGCTCAGTGGCGTGCTGGGCATCATCATCTCGCGGGGCTGGCCCAAACGCCTCACCGCACGCGGCGGCGAAGTGCCTTTCGAGCGCATCCCCATCGTCAGCCGCCAACTGCGCGAACAGGCGGAGGCGCTGGCCCTGAATTCCGTCGCGGAAGCGAAGTCCGCCACCATAGCTGAGTTCTACACCCGCCGACTGCACGGTTTCTTTGCCGGCCCGCAGAATCTGTTCTCGCACCTCTTTGAGATCCGCCTGCCGCTTAATGCCCTCCTCGACGACCTCGACGACCTGAACCGCTTCCTCGACGAACCGGAACGCAAGGTGGTCGAACAACTGGTCGTCCTCGTCCGGCAGAAAGATGGCCTCGATTACCAGCGCGCGCTCCAGCTCACACTGCGCCTCTGGCTCTTCGTCCACATCCCCGTAACCTACAGTCTGATGCTCTGGGCCATTGCCCACATCGTGCTGGTTTATGGCTTCTCCGCCGGCGCCCGTTGACGTGAAAGACCAGCTGCCATCCCCCGATTTCGACCGCAGCCGTTACGAGCGGCCCAATCAGGATTGGGAGTGCGGCCGGACCTGTGACGGCTGTCCGTGCCGCATCGGCCCCTCGCCCGATGGCGTATGTCGCGCCACCGCCGAGTGCCGGCCGGTGCTGGAAAAAAAGGAGGGTGAAGCCACCGGTCGCTGGCGCTGTACGCGACCCAAGGAACATGGCGGCCCGTGCGCCGACGGCCCGCAACCGGACGGTGGTTGCGGCTGCCCCATTGCTAAGTGCCAGCCCCGCCGCTCACTGCGCAACCTCCGTGGCCGCCTGTGTGTCGCCGTCACCGCACTCACCCTGGCAGGATTGTTGATCGGCTTTTACGGTCCGTGGCGCTGGCGTTTCATCTCTGCCGGCCCGGTTTCTTCGCCTCACCACGGCGTCGTCTTTTCCCAATTAAAACGCTCCATGCCGCGCAGCGAAGGTTGCGCTGCCTGCCATGTGGCCGCCCAGGGTGACGCGCATGAGTGGGTGCGCATCGCCTTCCGGGCCCAGCCCGGGCCGCTCGAGCCGCACCGACTGCATGCCGTCGCCGCCGGGGAGATGACGGAGATTGACCGCAACTGCCTCGCCTGCCATCCGGGCCACCAGTTCCACCAGCCCAATGTCATGCGCGATCATTCCTGCTCCGCGTGTCATCGCGAACACCAGGGCGCGGGCCGGATGCCCCCGCCGGCCGACCGGGAATGCCTCTCCTGCCACAGCAACGCGACTGAGATGGAGGCGTCACTCAAGAAAGGCGAGGCCCTGCCCGCCTCCGTGTTCAACTACCGGCACAGCGAAGGCCGCCACCTCTTTCAAGTACCGCGCCCGGACCAGGGCTACACCATGGCCTTTGATTCCTTCGCCGGCGATCACCCTGAGTTTCAGGTTCACTCCCAACATCTTACGGATACCAACTCGCTGATCTTCAACCACTCACTCCACCTCTCCGGTCTCGTGCAGCTACAAGGCCGGAACCTGGCCTGTGCCGACTGCCATCAGCCCGACGCGGTCAACGCGCATTTCCAAGCCCTTCGATTCGACCGGCACTGTGCAAGCTGCCACGCGCTCCAGTTCGACGCGCGTAACCCGCAACTGCGCATCCCGCACGGTGAACCCGTCGGCGTGCGGGCTTACCTGCGCAGCCTGCCAACCCAATACGCTGACCTCGCCCGTCGCTCGGGCCTGACCGCACAAGCAGACACGGAGAAATTCGTGGCCGAACAGATGCGCCAGCTCCGGGAACGCGCCTTCAGCGGCGAAAACCTGGAACAGCAAATCTTCTTCGCCAGCAATCCGGCGAGGCAGTTGACGACCGGGGCGGGAACCGGGCCGGTTTCGTCGCGCGCCCGCTTTGCTGGCTGCGCCTATTGCCATGAAGTGAAACCGGGCGGGGTGGATGGCCTGCCACAAATCACCCGCGTCACCACGCCCGACCGCTGGCTCATTCGGGGTGAATTCAACCACGCCAAGCACTCTCTCGTCGGCTGTACGACGTGCCATGCCGCCTCGACCAGCCACCGCACCGCCGACATCCTGCTGCCGACAAAGCAAAGCTGCACGGAATGCCACAGCCCCGCCGGTGGCGTGTCGCAAAACTGTTCGACCTGCCACAAGTACCACATGACTCCCGACGACCGGAGACAACAAGCCATCGCACGTTGAATCGGACTTTTGCTTTGGCGAGCGCCGGCCTTATCTTTCCCTGACCATGAATTACCTGATCGTTTCCTCCTTGCTTGCCGGGTGGATGGCGTGCGCCAGCGTGTCCGCTGCGGATACTTCACCAGCCAAAACTGCGGTCCCCGCAGGGTTCACAGCGTTGATTGCTGGTCACGATCTCATCGGCTGGCAGGAAGCGGCCAAGGCGGGTGAACATTGGAAAATCGAAAATGGCGAACTGATCAACGACGGCAAAGGCACCGATCTGGTCACGGCCAAATCCTATCGGAATTTCGAGTTGATGCTGGAATGGAAGATTCCGCTCCGGGGCGACAGCGGCGTCTATCTACCCGGCGGACAGCAGGTGCAGATCTGGGCCAAGGACAGCGGCTCTGGCGGGTTCGTCTTCAATCACAAATACACGGTCAGCCCGGCCGTGGTGGCGGACCGGCCGCTGGGTGAGTGGAATTCCTTTCACATCAAGCTGCTCGACAACAAGGTCACCGTGACGCTCAACGGCAAGGTGGTCATGCAGGACGTGCCCGTGGAGAAGGGCTTTGATCCCCCCATGCTCGGGCCGGTGGAAGGTCCGCTGCGCTTGCAGAAATCGCCCCACAACGTGGTGACCACCTTTCGCGCGATTTACATCCGCGAATTGTAAAGTGTCCGTGGCGAAGATTGTTACGGTCTCCAGTCGGTTCCGGCCTGAGGGCGGGAGGACTGCAACCGGGATGAACCACAAAGGCACCAAGGACACGAAGTGAAGTGAACGGCGAAGGAAAGCGCTCAACTGGCTCGACCACGCCGTTTTGAGTGTCCCTCAGGGACCAGGCACAAACCCATGCTTTTCAGCTTCACCTTTGTCCTCTTGGTGTCTTTGTGGTTTCAACTGAATCTTTCCGGCATAGAGTTGTGGCGTGGCGCGCTACTCACGCAATGATCAGGCCGGGGTTGATCTCCCGAAAGCCAAACTGGACCGGGAATCACTCCGGCAGACAGTCGAGCTCTTCCGGTATCTCCGCCCGTATCGGGGCCGTATCAGCGCCGCGATGGTGGCGTTGTTTTGCTCCAGCATGCTCAGTCTGTCGTTCCCCTACCTCGCGGGCAGCATCGTGGACGCCGCCGTCCATCACACACCGGGCGCCGGCAGCCTGGCCGGCGTGGACCGCACGGCGCTCCTCTTGATGGGCATTCTGGCGGTTCAGGCGGGACTCTCCTATTTCCACGCGCTCTCGTTCGCGACCGTGGGGCAACGCAGCCTGGTGGATCTGCGACAGGACACCTACGCCCGCTTGATCTCCCTGCCCATGAAGTTCTTCGCCGAGCGCCGGGTGGGCGAACTGGCGAGCCGCCTGTCCGCCGACCTGATCCAGATCGAGGACACCCTGATCGCCATTCTCCCGCAGTTCCTGCGTCAAAGCACCTTGCTGATCGGCGGCATCGCGCTGATCGCCGCCACCTCGCTGAAACTGACGGGCATCATGCTGGTGAGCCTGCCGGTGCTGACCGTCGTGGCCGTGTTATTCGGTCGCAAGACCCGCAAGTTTGCCCGGGACGCCCAGGACCGGCTGGCGGACACCGCCACGATTGTCGAGGAAACCCTCCAAGGCATCGTCAACGTCAAGGCGTTCGCCAACGAAAGCTACGAACTCGCGCGCTATCACGAAGGTCTGAGCCGGTTCCTGACCGCGACCCTGCTCGGAGCCCGGCTGCGGGCGGGCTTCATCGCTTTCATCATTTTCGCGTTGTTTGGTTCCATCGTGCTGGTGCTCTGGTCGGGAGCGCGGCTCTTGCAACAAGGGGAAATCACGTTCGGCGACCTGACCCGGTTCATCCTCTACACGACGTTCGTGGCCGGCGCGATGGGCCAGTTCGCCGAGTTGTACAGCCAGCTTCAAAAGGCCATCGGCGCAACGCAACGCGTCCGGGAGCTGTTGCGGGAAACCGGCGAAGTGGAGGCCCGGCTCGGCCCCGCCCTGCCTTCTTCTCTGGCCCGACTGCGCGGCGACGTGGCGTTTGAAAAAGTGCACTTCACTTATCCTTCGCGCCAAGGGGTTGAAGTGCTTCATGGCATTGATCTGACCGCCACTTCCGGGCAGCGGATCGCCTTGGTTGGTCCCAGTGGGGCGGGGAAATCCACCCTCATCTCCCTCCTGCTCCGGCTCTATGATCCCTCAGCCGGCCGCCTGTTGATCGATGGGCGGGACGCGCGGGAATACCGGCTGACGGAGCTGCGCGGGCAAATGTCCATGGTGCCACAGGAAGTGTTGCTCTTTGGCGGCACCATTGCCGAAAACATCGCCTACGGAAAACCCGGCACGAGCCCGGCAGAAATCGAACAAGCCGCCCGGCAGGCCAACGCGCATGAGTTTATCCGGGCCTTCCCCGATGGCTACGCCACGCTCGTGGGCGACCGTGGCATCAAGCTTTCCGGCGGCCAACGTCAACGGGTCGCCATCGCCCGTGCGATCCTGAAAGACCCCGCCATTCTCATTTTGGACGAAGCCACCAGCGCCCTCGATTCCGAGAGCGAACGCCTGATCCAGGAAGCGTTGGAGACCCTGATGCGTGGTCGCACTTCGTTCATCATCGCCCACCGGCTCGCTACGGTACGACACGCGGACCGGATCATTGTCATCGCCGATGGGAAAGTGGTGGAGTCCGGCACGCACGACGAACTGCAAGCCCTTGAAGATGGCGTTTACCGCCGCCTGGCTGCGTTGCAATTTCGCGAGTGAAGCAAGTTCCTGCGAAGTGGGTGAAAGATGGTTTGTGCGGCGGACGGGAATTTCGGATTCTCAATTCATGAAGCCATTATTTTACGCCTTGCTCGTGGCCTGGCAGGCGCAGTTGTTGGCGGCTGCACCAGCTACCCTGCTGCCGTTTGCAACGGATCGCAGCGAGGCGGTGATCCGGCCGGTGGCGGTGGCCCAGCTCGGTTCGGGCTTCGCCACGCACGCGTCCCTCGCGGGCGACGTGCTGGCGGTGGCCACCACGGCAGGTTCAAGCCAGGGACCAGGGCTGCGTGCGGGCCTGGTGGAGGTTTACCGGCTGGGACCCAGCGGTGCGGCGGAATTCTTGACCGCGATCCAAAGTCACACAGCCATTCGCTTCGTCATGGTGGCGGGAGCCCGGCTTTATGTCGCGGATGCGGTCGGGGTCTCGGCCTATCAGCTCAACGTCAAGAAAGGCACGGCCACCTTTGCCTGGAAGTATGCACTCGAAGGCACGGACCAGGTCACCGGCGTGATTCCTTCGACACTCCTGCTTCGCACGGCAACGACGATGCAACTGGCGCGCGACGTGGGCAATGCCTGCCTGCCGGACATCCGTTGGAAAATGTCCTCGCAGCACCTCGTGGGCGCGAGCGTGCCGGACCGTTGCTTCGTGCTTGGGGGAGCCGGCATGTGCCAGCTCTACAACATCCAGCCAGACCGGCGGCTCGAGTTCCTCACCGATGTGCCGTTGTTTGGAAATGTGAAATGGATCGAGCCCCGGGGAACCATGCAGGCGCTCGTACTGGATGCGGACATGGGTCTGCGACTCTACCACACCAAGGCCTTCGCCCGAACCCGCCGCGATCAGGATGCGCAACTCGTGCCGCGCAGTCTGAGCGCACCGGGTGTGAAGGCTCAGTTGGTACTCGATGAACTGCCGGTCAAGGACGGCATCACGTTCCGCGTGTTCGGTGAGCGGGTCTTCGTGCTGCACGGAGCGGGTCAGCTTGGCGTCACGCAGATCGATGCGAAAACGAGCCGCTTCACTCCGTTGCAGCCGGTCAAGGACCTCGGCCCCCTGGCGGTGGTGGAGGGGGATGCGAAACGACAAGTCGCAGTGGGACGCGATGGTTCCGTAACTCTGCTGGCCGAGGGCAAGCCGGCGACGAAGCTGCCCACGCGCGAAACCGGCCCAATGCTGGCGACTCAAGGCCAGCTCTTCGTCGCGGACGGACCAGCGCTCATGAGTGTCGCGGGCGGGGCTTTGGCCAAGGAAGTCTATCGCGATGAAGGGACGCTTTTGAAGATTGCGACGCAAGGATCGACCATCTTCCTGCTGAGCACGAAGCAACTGACTGCGGCCCGGTACACGGACGGCAAGTTCACGGTGCAGGGCACGCTGGCGATGCCGGCAAACGCCTCGCTGCTGCGGCTCGGACCGACCCATGCCGGCATTGTGCATGATGGGAACCAACTCATGCTCGTGGACATCCGCGCCCCGGCCATGCTCAAGCAGGTCGCGGATCGCCCCCTGGACCTGCCCACGCATTCCGAGGGCAAACCGTCCCAGCCACCGATCCGTGACCTCGTGGTTGAGACACGACGAGTGCTGGTCGTGGGCACGGAGGTGTTCATCTATGAGTTGGAAAAACTGGTTTCCCCGGCGGAGAAGGTGACCTGGAAAAGCGTCTGGAACCGGCCTTACAAAAGCGTGGATGAAATGCTTCCCACCACCACGATCACGGCGGTGGGCGAGGAACGCTATCTGGTCACTTCGGGTTACAGCTTCAGCAAGCTGCCGGTCACCCGCTCCTATGTGCTGACGCTCAAGGACGACGCCGTGGCCGCGTGGCGGTATTGCCGCCTGGGCGCGGGCAGCGCGCAGGATGTGAAACTTATCGCCCCGGGCGTGATCGCCATCGCGGCCGGCGATGACGGTCTGCGGCTGCTCCGGATGGGCGCGGACGACGCGTATCTGGGATCGCGCCGCGAGCCGGGTGAAGACTGCCAGGCCGTGGTGAGCGATGGCGACAAACTCTTCGCGAAGGCCGGCAACACGATCCGCACGTTCCAGTACCAACTGCGGGCGACGAGGGAAGGCACGGCTTACACCTTTGCGCCCCCGCCCACTGGCCAGCCGCCGAAGGTAAAGGTGGACGGCGTCGATGTGACCTCGGAGGCTTATCGCGTCGCAATGGGCTACCGCAACCGATTGAAGGTGCAGCCTGCGGACCTCTCGGACAAGGCCGGTTTCCCGGCGGTCACGGTGCCCCAAGGGACGGTGGCAGTGGACGCGAAGCTCGGACGGGTGAAATTTGCCGATGGTCGCAATCAGGAACCACGCTTCATCTCGCGCACCGAATACATGAACGTACGGCTCGCTGGCTGGCGCAAGGCCGGCCCCTATGCCATCGCGGCCATGAGCGAGCAGTCGGAGGGCCTAGGCGTGATGGACCTGAGCGACCCGGCGAACATGAAGATCATCTCCGTCGCCGGGCAGCCACCGCATTTTGCCTATCCGCACACGATTCTGGGCTATCGCGATGGCTTCGCCTATATGACCGGCAACTTTCATGACAACTACTTGCAGACGGTGAACATGAAGGACCCGAAGCATCCGTTCTACGAGCGCATGATCCGGCTGGAAAACGGTTCGGTGCTCAAGTTCAGTTGTCCCACCCATATCTCCGGCTTCTTCCGGGGCAACCGCCTGTTCGTACCCGGCGGGAAGGGCACCACCGAGGTGGACATCACAGATCCCACCCACGTCGAACGCGTCACGGTGCACACGAACGCGCATTCGATTCATCAAGTGCTGCCGGAGCGCAACCGCGCAATGCGCTGGGTCGGCGGCCGCCTGGAGTTCCTCGACATCACGGACATTGCCAACCCCAAGGTGCTCGGCGCGTATCCGGCCACCGGCACGGTAGATTTCGCTCCGGGCATCACGGTGACGGACCGCGACCACACCTGGGTGATGACACCCGGCAAAACAACGGACAAGCAGCTCGTGTGTATTGGACACCAGGACATGTCCGCCCCCAGCCTCGTTTCCAAGACTGAGATTCCCGCCGACACGGCAGGCATCCTGCCCGAGGGCGATTACGTTTACCTGAGCGGCATGAGGTCGTTCCGCGTGCTCGATTGCCGGCAGCCGAAAGCGCCGAAGGAGATCGCCGCGCTGGATGAGCCGGCCTTTGTCGGCTCGTGGAAGTATTCGTTCATTGAAGACCAGCCGCGCGTCTCGGTGGTGGCGGGCAAGGACATGGAGGGCTTGAACATCGAACTCAAGGACGGAAAAACCGTGTGGGTATCGAGCTTCGGCGCGACCTATGGCATCAATGTCGCCGACCCACAGCATCCCAAAGTGGTCGGTGGCGGGCCGGGCTTCGGCGAGTCGTGGTGGATTCGCTCGGATGAGAGCGATCTGGTTTCCATCGGCAGCTATCGGCGTTTGTTCATCGACATCGCGAACCCCGTGAAACCCCGCGCGTTGATGGAGCAATGGACGGATCACCCGTTCCGCTGCGGCTTCCCCTGCTCTGGTGGCTGGGGCCAGTATCACGTCGCCACGGACACGGTTTGGAAATGGGAGCGCAACGCCAAGAGCGGATTGTTTGACCTCCAACGGGACGCGCTGCTCCCGGTCTGGGTGGGGTCTGATCCGGAGTATCGCGCGGCTGGCCGGCCGGTCTGCCTGATCGCCAGCGCGGGGCGTGCGGCGACGCAGGTACGCTCTGTGACCTTCGCTGTCAAACCCGGCGAGCGGCTCGATTTCAAGGGCTTCGCCCGCACGGTGCCGTATCAGGAGTTTGAACTGGTGCGCTCCGCCGAACAGACGCCCAACAACGAGGTGACGTTCGCGGCGATGTTCGAGGGCAAGAAGACGCAGGCCTGGGCCTACACGCATGACCGCCAGGACGGCGTGCTCTACCGCATCGAGCGTCCGTTCATCGTACCACCCAAGATGGACAAGCTGATCTTTCAGGTCGCCGTGAAGGGACAGGCGTGGGTGTCGGACCTGCAATTGCTGCGCGGCGGAGAGAACCTGCTCAAAAACGGCAGCTTTGATCAGCCACTGGATGCAACCGGCCAGCATCCCGGCTGGACGACGACCGCCAGTGGCGACCGCGCCAACATGGCGTCGTTCGTCGATGACGAGGTGCTTTATGCGGCGCAGGGACACGATGTGTTTCTCTATGATTTGAAGCGGAAGAGCCTTTATCCCGTGTCGCGCGTCGCCGTCGCGGTGGACTCCGGCACGGACGGCCCGATCAAGATTGAGGTGCGCAAGGAGGGGACGCGAAAGTTTGCTTTTGTCCTCACGCAGCAGGGCCTGGTCACGCTGGACGTCACCGACCTCCATAATCCTTTCAAGCTCGGCGCGCTGGCCATCCCGTGGCTCCGCGGTCGCAATCCCTATTGCTCGCTGTGGCGGAATTACTTCGTCGCCTCCCAGGGCTACACCAGCGACCCGCTCACCGAAGGGTTTTATGTGATCGACGTAAAAGATCCCGGCCAGCCCGCCCTGCGCAGTTTCGTCGAGGGCCGCCGTCACTCCGGTGTGGTCTGCCACAACGGCTATGTGATCCTCGGCGACTACGACCAGGGCATGCAGATTTGGGACATCCGGAATCCCGACCGCCCCGAGATGATCACGGATCAGGGTTTTGACCGGTGTTCCCAGACGTGGTCCATGGACTTCCATGGCAATCACGCCCTGCGCAACGAGGTCGGCGGACTGGAACTCTGGGAGACACCCATTCCGCCCCAGGCCCCCGAGGGCAAGGTCACCCTGGAATGAGTCCCGCGTGTCGGACGTCAGGAAACCATCGCCACCTTCGCGCAAGTCACTTGCCGACGGGGTACCCCTTCCACAGCCACTCCAGCGCGTGCGGCGTGATTTGCGACCGTGCGTTGCCGACGCCGTGGCCGGAGTTGAGGCAATAGAGGTACTGGTAGTGATAACCCTTGGCCTTCAACACCGTGGCCATGCGGTTGTTCGCCTCCACCCAGTCGTGCATGCCATCGCGCATGACGTTGGGGTTGTAATTGTCGCGGTCACCCACGGCCATCCAGATGCGGAGCGGCTTCACGGGGCTCTCGGGAATCAGCTTGTTGTGGAAACCCCAGGCACCATCGGGCGTCTCGGGATTGAAGGGCCACTGCTGGTTCACGAAGGTGCCCGAGAGGGTCAGCACGCGATGGTAAAGCTCCGGGTGATACCACGCCATGATGAGCGCCGCCGAACCGCCCGAGCTGGTGCCCATGGTCGCGCGGCCCTCGGGGTCCTTGGTCAGCTTCACGCCGTAATTCTTCTCCACCAGCGGCAACACCTCGTTCTCGATGAACTCGGCGTACAGGCCCGACATCGTGTCGTACTCGCGACCCCGCTCATGTCCCTGAGCATCGCCGCCGCCACTGGCGATCATGATGGCGATCATGGCCGGCACGCGCTTCTGGACGATGAGGTTGTCGAGGATGTGCGCGAGGTTCATGTCTGGCTTTCCCATGCCCGGCCCATCGTGCGTGACGATGAACGGCGCGGCCGTGCCGGCTTGGTATTGCGCCGGGACATACACGGTGACCGTACGCTTGTAGTCGATCGGATGCGTCTCCACGATCAAGGTCTTGGGATTCTTGGGATCGACGGTGCCAAAGACATTCCGGGCGATGCCGGGGTTGAAGAGCTTGCAGTCCTTCGAATCGATGCTGAACTGCTGCACCTTGCCGTGCGGAACACCCTCGACGAACTTCGCTTCGGGAACCGCCGCGTACTCGGGGCCGACTAGAAAATCACCATCCGCGTCCACGGGCGGATTCACCCCGGGCTTGCCATCCAACCGGGTGAACTTCGGCGCACCCGGCGCATCAAACGGACGCGTCGGCGGCTGCGGGCGGTCCTGTTTTTTCGGCGCGGCCGGTTTCTGATCGGCGCTGAACGCGGAGAGGGAGAAGGTCGTGAGACCCAGCAGGAGAACGTTGCGGAGGGAGATCATGTTAATGCGATATGGTGCGATGCAAATCTGACCGAGGATGTTCCAAACCCCGCCCCGCTGTCACGAACCGATAGCAAAGCCAAACCGTGGGCGCCGTGGCGGCGGGCATCCTGCCTGCCGTAGAGGGCTGGCATCTTGCCGCCCGGAATGGGCGCGAGAAGCCCCACGATGTGAGGATTGTCCGCAAGTAATCGGTTACCGGACGGCTGGTTCCGCCGGGCTGGAAGCCCCGGCTCTACGGCAAGCAGGATGCCCGCCGCCACAGGAAGTGATCTCGGCCTTCGGTTTTTCCTCGAACGCCCACTTGATTTGGCCAATCTCAAACGCCCGAGCAGTCAAAACCATTGGAGGCAAAATCATGAAGCACCTCATTCCCCAATGATTTTGCCTCTCATGATTTTGCAACCTGTCAGGTTCCCCCGCATCACCCTGGCCAAGCCCGCGCCTCTCTCCACCACATCTTTGTGTCCTTCGTGTCTTCGTGGTTCAAATCATGTCCCCGCTCAGATGCGCCTGGAATTCTCCTTCAACCACTCCGCATACGCCGCCTCGCTCATCTCCCCCGCCGCGAGCGCCAGCATGCGCAAGGTGGCGTCCACCTCGCTGGCCTCCAGACGCCAGCCGTTGAGTTGCAGGAAGACCACCGCCACGACAAAGCCCGCGCACAAGTAGCCGTCGATAAACGGATGGTTTTTGACCAGCCCAAAGCCATAGCTGGCCGCGAGGTCAAACACGCTCGGCTGGCCGTACGCGAACAAATTCTGCGGCTTGCCCAGTGCCGAATCGAGCAGGCCCTCGTCACGGATGCCCGCCGCACCGCCGAACTGCGCCAGCGATTGCTCGTGCAGCATCAGCACCACCTCCCGCAATACCCAGACCGACTCCGTCATTTGGCCAGCTCGCGTAAGGTGTGGCGGTAGCGCTTCATCACGTCCTGCACCATTTCCATCTGGCGCACCACCTCGGCCTTGTGCGGACTCATCCGCAGGCTGCCATCCGGCCCGTCCGTCACCGACAACGTATCGCCCTCGCCCGCGTTCAAGTGCGCCAGCACCTCCTTGGGCAGCACCACCCCGACCGAGTTGCCGACTTTGCGCAATTTCAATTCAAGCATCATGCCGCCAATGTAATCACAAATGTTATAACGTCAAGCCAGCACATGAACCTCGACCATTCCAGAATGCGCTGACTACCCATCTTGAACGGAGTGCCAATTTCCAAAAACGGCATTCTCAAAGTCTTCTGCCCCAGCCGATTTAGAAATCGGCGCTCCAGATATCAACTGGTTCCCATCGGTTTGGCTGAATCGCCACCGCTGCCCCCCGTCTGAATGGACCATGACGCATTGGGTCACTCCGCTTGCTTTGCGCCGACGCAGTTTCGTCGGCTTGGGTCTTATGGGGGGATTGTCGGCACTCGCCGGTTTTCCTGCACTGGGGCTGGGGAACACGCCGAAGCGGAGCGGGCATTTCGGACGCGCCAAGAACGTCCTGGTGCTGCTCGAACAAGGCGGGTTGTCCCACATGGATACGTGGGACCCGAAGCCGGAGGTCGTCGCGGAGCATCGCAGTCCGTACAAGCCCATTGCCACGAACGTCCCGGGCATGCAGTTCACCGAGCTGCTGAAAAAGACTGCCCGGCACGCGGACAAACTCGCGGTGGTCCGCTCGATGCACCACAAGTCCAACGTCGCCAACGGTCATCCGCTGGGCACGCAATACGCCTTGTCCGGCGAGATGCCCGGCGGTCCGGTCGAAATGGCGGACATGGGCAGCGTGGTGGCCCACACGCTGGGCAGTCCGTGCCGTTATCTGCCGCCCTACATCATGGTGCCGGGCAATCACGAGCAGGCGGCGATGACCCGCACCGGGTTCCTGCCGGCTGGCCGGGCGCCGTTCAAGACCACCGGACGCGACCTGTCCGATCCGGCCTGGCGCGTACCGAACCTGAGCCTGCTCGCGGGCATCGACGAACGCCGCTTCAAGGACCGCCGCGATTTGCTGAGCAACCTGAACGTCGGCCTGCCGCCCGCCGGTTCCGGCGCGAAGGCGATGGCTTCGTTCAGCGACCAGGCGGAGAACCTGCTGACCAATCCCAAGACGCGCGACGCCTTCGATCTCCAGCGGGAAACCGACGCCACCAAGGACCTCTACGGCCGGGGCCATCGCGGCCAGTGCTACCTGCTCGGTCGCAAGCTGGTCGAGGCCGGCGTGCGGTTTGTAACCGTGGACGTGCGGGAGCCCGAGACGGGCAAGACCCCCGGCGGTTCCAACATGAACTGGGACCATCACGATCTCATCTACACCAACGGCTGCTGCGGCACCGTCCGCGACAAGGCCGGCGGCGAGGGGCGTTACGGCATCGGCACCTGGCCCATGATGGGCTCGACGGATCATGCGTTCGCGGGGTTGCTGGAGGACATGCACCAGCGCGGGCTGCTCAAGGAAACGCTCGTCTGCTTCGTGACCGAGTTTGGCCGCACGCCGC
>RFSE01000441.1 GCA_009924135.1 Pseudomonadota bacterium
GGAGAACGGCTACGCAAGCCACAACTCGCCCCCATTTTACCAAACTATTCCCGCAGTTGGTATCAGCAGCTGGTTGCGGTTGGTCTGCGACACACCCGCGCTCCGGAATAAACAATTAGAAACACCTCCGCCTGACCGCCGGGCTTGACGCTGCCTTGGCCGTCCTCTAAACCACACCTACAGTATCTCATCACATGAATCCGAACTCACCTGTCACCGCCAACCGTCGCGATTTCCTCAAGTCCTCCGCCGTCGCCGGCGGGGCGCTGGCCACCGCCGTCCATTTCCCGCATGTCGCCAATGCGGCCGCCGCCGGGGACAAGATCAAAATCGGCTGGGTCGGTTGCGGCGGACGCGGCACCGGCGCGGCGAACCAGGCGCTCAATGCCGACTCCAACGTCGTCATGTGGTCCATGGGCGATGTCTTCCAGGACAAGATCGATGCCGGCCTTGAATCCCTGAAGAAGGAACAGGCCAACAACCCCGAGAAGGTGGGCGTCACCAAGGATCGCCAGTTCACCGGCCTGGACGCCTACAAGAAGGTCATCGAGTCCGGCGTGGATGTCGTTCTGCTCACCACGTCGCCCGGTTTCCGCCCCATGCACATCCGCGCCGCCATCGAGGCCGGCAAACACGTCTTCGCCGAGAAGCCCATGGCCGTGGACGGCCCCGGCGTGCGCTCCGTCATCGAGAGCATCAAGCTGGCGAAGCAGAAGAACCTCGCCCTCGTGGACGGCTTCGTCTGGCGCTGGACCACGGCGAACCGCGATGTGTTTGCGAAGATTCACGACGGTGCCGTCGGCGACATCCAGGCGATTTACACCAGCTATTACTCCGGCGCGGTGGACCGGTACCCGAAGTGGAACCGCACGAACACCAAGACGGACCTCGAATGGCAGATCCGCCGCTGGTATTACTTCAACTGGCTCTCCGGCGACCACATCGTCGAGCAGGCCGTCCACTCCGTCGACAAGCTCCTGTGGGCCATGAAGGATCAGCCGCCCGAGAGCGTGATTTGCACCGGCGGACGCCAGGTGCGCGCGGGCGCGCTTCCGCCGGGCTCCTACAGCGTGGGAAAACCCGATGGCAGCAAAGACGACATCGAATCTGCCGGTGGTGAGTACGGCAACATTTACGACCACTTCGCCGCCGAATTCAAATGGGAGAACGGCGTGAAGGGTTACCACTTCTGCCGCCAGTTCGACCGTTGCCATGGCGAGGTCACGGAACGCGTCTACGGCACCAAGGGGGTCTATGAAGGCGAGAGCGGCAGCAAGCGCCACGTCATCACCGGCGAGAACCGCTGGCGCTGGACCGGCGACAAGACCCAGAACGGATACCAGACCGAGCACGACGAGATGTACGCCAGCATCCGGGCCGGCAAACCGATCAACACCGGCGACCGCTTCATCAAGACCACGATGACCGCCATCATGGCCCGCATGGCCGCCTACACCGGCAAGGAAATCACCTGG
>RFSE01000442.1 GCA_009924135.1 Pseudomonadota bacterium
GTCTTCTTCAAACAAGTAAAGCAGACGCTCAAGCTCGGCGACTTCCTCGGTCACAGCGCCAACGCCATCCGCTGGCAGGTCTGGACAGAGAGAAATCGCCGGAAGTTGTGGATGAGAGGGCCGCTGGGTGGCCACGGTGGAGGTTCACAAAAACCCAAGAACCACCATGGATACACCCAACGACAAAATCATCGAAATCAAAGCAGCGCAGCAAGCAAGCCTCGTTTGCGAGAGTTTGCTCGAAGAGACGCTTCGGGCCGGCGCGCAGCGGCTCCTGGCCGAGGCCATCGAGGCGGAAGTCGAGGACTACGTGCAGCGCCACGCCCAGGAGCGTGACGGGCGCGGCCGCCGCCTGGTCGTGCGCAACGGCCACCTGCCCGAGCGCACCTTGCAGACCGGCCTGGGCGCCGTGCGCGTCAAGGCGCCGCGCGTCGAGGACGGGCGCGCCGGCCAGCGCTTTACCAGCGCAATCCTGCCGCGCTACCTGCGCAAAGTGCCCAGCCTGGAAAACCTCATCCCCACCCTCTACCTGATGGGCGTCTCCAGCTCGGACATGCAGCGCGCCCTGGAAGCCATCCTCGGCCCGGGCGCGCGGGGCCTTTCCTCGACGACCGTCGTGCGCCTCAAGCAAGTCTGGCAGCAGGAGTTCGCGGATTGGAACGGGCGCGATCTGAGCGGCAAGGAATACGTCTACGTGTGGGCCGACGGCATCTACTTCAACGTGCGCTGCGAGGACGCGCGGCCCTGCATTCTGGTCCTGGTCGGCGCGCTGGCCGACGGGACCAAGGAACTACTCGCCATCGCCGACGGTGAACGCGAGAGCAAGTGCTCGTGGAACGAAGTGCTGCGCGATCTCAAGAGGCGCGGCTTGGCGGCACCGCCCAAGCTGGCCGTGGGCGACGGCGCGCTCGGCTTCTGGGCTGCATTGGAAGAACAATGGCCGCAGACTCAGGGCCAGCGCTGCTGGGTGCACAAGACCGTCAACGTCCTCGACAAACTGCCCAAGAAGCTCCACGGCACCGCCAAGCAAGCTCTCCACGAGATCTACCTCTCCGACACGCGCGCCCACGCCGGGGAAGCCTTCGCCGCCTTCGAGAAAAGCTACGCGGACAAATACCCCAAAGCCTGGCAATGCCTGGACAAGGATCGCGCCGCCCTGCTGGCCTTCTACGACTTTCCCGCCGCCCATTGGGTGCACCTGCGCACGAGCAACGTGATCGAATCGAGCTTCTCCATGGTGCGCCACCGCACCCGCCAGACCAAGGGCTGCGGCTCGCGCAGCGCCACCCTCGGCATGGTGTATAAACTCGGACGCGAATGTGAAACCAAATGGCGTCGCCTCAACAGCCACCAATTGATGAGCAAAGTCATCCAAGGAACCCGCTTCGCCGACGGGGTTGAAGTTCACCAACAAGCCGCCTAACCTCCAACCCAAACCCGCCTCCACCGTGGCCACCCAGCGGCCC
>RFSE01000443.1 GCA_009924135.1 Pseudomonadota bacterium
TTCGAGTTGAACTGCCAGCATCGCGCTCGCAAGCTCACCCCATATCGAAAGCCAGCCGTGAACCACTCGAAGGAACAGCAACGCCTCCACGAAACGCACGCTGGCCCCGTCTCGCCCTGGCGCAAGTGGGGACCGTACGTCTCCGAGCGGGCGTGGGCCACGGTGCGCGAGGACTACAGCCCCGATGGCAACGCCTGGAACTACTTCACGCACGACCACGCGCGCTCGCGGGCCTATCGTTGGGGCGAGGACGGCCTGGCGGCGATCTGCGACCGCTTTCAAGTCCTCTGCTTCGGCCTCGCGCTGTGGAACGAACGCGACCCGATCCTCAAGGAACGCCTCTTCGGCCTCACGCCCACCGAGGGCAACCACGGCGAGGACGTGAAGGAGTATTATCACTACGTCGATTCCACCCCCACGCACTCCTACCTCAAGTGGAACTACAAGTACCCACAGGGAGCTTACCCTTACCAGCGGCTCATCGATGAGAACCAGCGGCGCGGGCCAACTGATCCCGAGTTTGAACTGCTCGATACCGGCGCCTTCCACGAGGACCGCTACTTCGACGTGTTCGTGGAATACGCGAAGGCCGGTCCGGAGGACCTCTGCATCCGCATCGAAGCCTTCAATCGCGGTCCGGATACCGCTCCGCTTCACCTGCTGCCGCACCTCTGGTTCCGGAACCGCTGGTCGTGGGCCGACGACGAATACCCCGAGCCGCGCATCCACCCCGGCGAGGCCAACCGCACGCATCTCTCGCTCGTCGCGGATGATTCATGCTGTCCCGGCATCACCCGGCTGCCGTTCGACTACCGGCTGGGCACCTATCATCTTTACGCCCAGCTCGGCGGCCGGCCGCTCTTTACCAACAACGAGACCAACGCGGAACTCCTGTTCGGCCCGCCCGCGAAGAACCGCAGCCGCTACGTCAAGGACGCCTTCCACCGGCACCTCGTCCAGGGTGAACCCTGCGTCAACCCGCAGCAGTTCGGCACCAAGGCCTGTATCGACTACCGGTTTGATGTACCGCCCGGCAAATCCGCCGTCGTCCGCCTGCGGTTGACCAACCGCGAGATGGCCCGCCCGCTCGTCGGCGTGGAGAGCACGTTGCAGACGCGGCGCGACGAGGCGGATGAGTTCTACGCCGCCATCCAGCCCCACGAGGCCTCGGCGGATGAGCGGCGCATCCAGCGACAGGCCCTCGCCGGACTGCTGTGGAGCAAGCAGGTTTACCGCTTCGACGTGAGCAAGTGGCTCAAGGGCGACAACCCCGCCGCGCCGCCACCGGCCTCCCGCCTCAAGCTCCGCAACTGCCGCTGGCAGCATCTGAATTCCAACCGCATCATCTCGATGCCGGACAAGTGGGAGTATCCCTGGTTCGCCGCGTGGGACCTCGCCTTCCAGGCCGTGCCCTTGGCGCTCGTGGACGCCGAGTTCGCCAAGCAGCAGCTCTGGCT
>RFSE01000444.1 GCA_009924135.1 Pseudomonadota bacterium
TTTTTCGATGATTTATTCTTATTTTTTCGATGATTTATTCTTATTTTTTTCGATGATTTATTCTTATCTTTTTTCGATGAACGTTTCCCCGCCCAACGGAATCCATCTGGTCTTTTAATGGAGTAAAAATTTAATCCATTAATTGGTTCGTTACATCGAAACGGACAGGTTTGATTTCCATGTAATTCTACATAGTGGAAAAGACATTGTTGATGAAATGCATGATGACAATTCGACAACCAAAAAACAGGTTTACTTTGTAATGATTCTGTACAAAATACACATTCCATAGTAGCGTCCGGGCGATCTTGTAGTCCATTTCCTAACGTTATTCTTACCTCACGACCTTGTCTGTCTTTATTAAATACTCTTGCTTCCATTTCCATTATTAGTTCTATTCCGTTAGATCTTCTTATTTTTACATTAGTAGGTGTTCTTTTTACAAAATATCCATGTGCTAAGCCATTTACCCAATTTCCTTCCAACGAATAGTCTCGGGTATAATATACACCGTGACCATTAGGTAATCCACTTTGATTCGCCTGTTCAACATTAAAAGGAGGATCACGAACAACATCATCAAACGAAGGAGATACTCCCCAATTTCCTACATATTTATTTCCATTTGTATACTTCATCGTTCCGTTACCAATACGTTTTCCATCTATCCACTGTCCAAGATATGTGTCTCCATTTGCATATGTCATCGTTCCTACACCATGCATTTTATCATCTTTCCAATCTCCACCACGATATGTGTCTCCATTTACATATGTCATCGTTCCTACACCATGCATTTTATCATCTTTCCAGCTACCTCGATATGTGTCTCCATTTGCATATGTCATCGTTCCTTTACCATTTCGTTGTCCATTTAACCATCCACCTACATAGATAGCACCATCAGCATATCTCATTTCTCCTTGTCCGTGTCGAAGTTCATCTACCCAGTTTCCATTATATACCCCTCCATCAGCATATCTCATTTCTCCTTGTCCGTGTCGAAGTTCATCTACCCAGTTTCCATTATATACCCCTCCATCAATATATACCAGTATTCCATGACCATTGCGATTATCATGTACCCATTCACCCGTGTATATAGAACCATCTAGATATCTCATTGTTCCTACACCATTTCGTTGTCCAATTTTATATTCTCCTTTATAGTTATTTCCATTATTGTATTTCGTTACTCCATGACCGTGTTCCAAGTTATTTTTAAATTCGCCTGTATATATTGTTCCGTTAGTAAATGTAAGTGTTCCTTTATGCATCATACCGTTTTTCATGGTACCAACATAGTCTCCATTATCATATTTTTTATTAACAATTGCGTCTTCTTGTTGTTTATTTTCTAGATGCAAATGATTCGAATGCATTTATTATTATTTCAACATTTTTATTTTTTAAAATTATATTAGTCATTCTATACATATGAGTTTAAAATTTCATAA
>RFSE01000445.1 GCA_009924135.1 Pseudomonadota bacterium
GGTCGGCGAACGTAGCTTAACCTACTGATTTGGTGTAGAGAATAGGTTCTTAGACCACTCTCGAACACCGGACAGAAAGCGCCACGCCCGCCATGGTCGACGATAGCGTTGCTGGTTTTGGATTCCCAGCTATTTGCCGCAAGAAAGTGACCGCGGCGTTCGATGGCGGGCGGCTGACATCGGACGGTGGCGTGCTGTTGCTGGCGCAGGCGGAGCGCGCGATGGGGATCGCCGGGCGTCTGGCCGGCTGCATTGCCGATCCCCGCGACCAGAGCCGTGTCGTCCACGATCTGGCCGACATCCTGCAGGCCCGGATGCTGGCGATCGCCTGCGGCTATGAGGATGCCGACGATCTCGATCATCTGCGCCATGACCCGGGCTTCAAGCTGGCGGTGGGCAAGCTGCCCGACGGCGCCATCGGCCTGGCCAGCCAACCGACGATGAGCCGCTGGGAGAATGCGCCGACAACGCGCGAGCTGGTTCGGATGATGAGCGCCATGGTCGATATCTATTGCGCCAGCTATCGCGCCCCGCCGGCGGCAGTGACGCTCGACATCGACGAGACGGTCGATGTCGTCCGCGGCGGCCAGCAACTGTCGTTCTGGAATGGCCATTATGGGGAGCGCTGCTTCCTGCCCATCCATGTTTACGACACCGCGACCGGGCGCCCGGTGGCGATGTTGCTGCGCACCGGCAAGACGCCATCCGGGGCCGAGATGGCCAGCCATATCCGCCGGTTGATCCGGCGTATCGAGAAGCGTTGGCCCGACACCGCGATCACCCTGCGCGGCGACGGTCATTATGGCCGACCCGAGATCATGGCGTGGTGCGAGGCCAACGAGGTCGATTATGTGTTCGGCCTTCCCGGCAACCGGACGCTGCATGCAGAGCCCGTCATCGTCGCTGCCGCCGATGCGGTCTGCGTTGACCGCGCCACACGAACATTGCCGGTGCTGCGCCACTATACCGAGACCTGCTATGCGGCAAAGAGCTGGGGCGGCACCGACCGCCGGGTTGTCGCGCGCATCGAGGCCAGCACGATGGGGCTCGATATCCGCTTCGTCGTCACCTCGCTCAAAGACGGCAGCGCCGAATACATCTACGACACGCTCTATTGCGCCCGTGGCCAGGCCGAGAACCTCATCAAGCTGCACAAGACCCAGTTGAAGAGCGACCGCACCTCATGCCGTTCGGCTAATGCCAACCAGATGCGACTGATACTCCACACCGCCGCCTATTGGCTGATGTGGAGCCTGCGCCAGGCGCTGCCGCAAACCGCAGCACTCAGGGCCGCCGAGTTCGCTACCATCCGCCTGCGGCTGATCAAGGTCGCCGCCCGTGTCATCGAAACCGCCAGCCGCATCCGCATCGCGCTCGCCAGCGCCTGCCCGGATGCCGCCCTGTTCCGGCATGTCGCCCTGGCCTTGCGCACCGCAAGCC
>RFSE01000446.1 GCA_009924135.1 Pseudomonadota bacterium
CCCGGCTCTCTGGGTTGGGTTGTTGGGGTTGTCAGCTGAACCTGCGGCACTCGTTGAAGTAGGAGCACATCGAGCACTGCATGCCCGGCGAGGGCACGAAGTCCTGCCGGTCCAGGCCGGTCACGTAGCTTTCCATCTGCCGGAACAATCTGGCTTCCTGTGGCGGCGTCATCGGTCCCTGCTGGGTGATGATAAGCTTGGGTGTCTTGGTCTTCACCAACTGATGCAGGTCGCGGCCACCCTCGATCTTGCCGGTATTGGCCCGGTACAGGATCGCGTAACCGGTGAGCTGCACTTCGTTGGAGTGGATCGCCTTCTCCTCGTTCGGGGTTTGCCCGACCGTCTTGAAGTCCACGATCCGCCCGCCGGCCCGGACCAGGTCCAGAATGCCGATGAGCCGGGGCAGTCCGTGGTTGGCCAGATCGGCTTCCACACTGACTTCCACGCCTTCCGGCATTTCGTTGGGCGGAATGGGTGACTGCTTCAGGTACAGGTCCAGCAGGGACCACGCGGTGGCCTTCTCGCCCGGTTCTTCACCGTCGTCCCAGCGCACCGGCTCCTTGACCTGGTCGGACACCCACAGGGTATCGAACTGCTGCCGGGCGGTTTCCAGGGTGAAGGGCTTCCGGTGCCACCGGGCCTTGTTCCACAGCTTCAGGATGCCGTGGACGGCGTTGCCGACGTACAACGCGGCGGTCTTGGGCTTCTTGAGACCCAGCACGTAGCGGAAGTGGAACTTCAGCCGGCAGGAGAGCCAGGTGTTGAGCCGGGACGCTGATAGGGTCCGGCGGAGTTCTTCGATCGGCTTGGGCGGGGCAGACGCGATGGGTTCAACGGTGGCGATCATCGCATGGTGTAGTTCGACCGTGACTGTTGATGGCCGTTCCCATTGCCGTTGCGCTGCTGGCGGGGAAACCGCTCGAACAACTCCTCGATGAACCCGGAGGCTTCGAGCTTGTTGAGCTGTTTTACGCCCTTGCCGAACCGTTCCTGGGCGAGCTTCTCGACCTCGGCTTTGTCGAGCCGGTTATCGTCCACGATCCGGATGATCAGGTCCTGCTGCTTCGGAGTACAGTTCCAGGCGTCGGGATAGCCGTTGGCGGCCTGGCTGTGGCCGTTACGCGCGTGCCCGTTGCCATTCCCGTTCTGGGGAGCATGGCCGTTCGTGTGACCGTTGCCGTTGCCGTAGCATGTATTGATGACTGCTGTAGCCCGGCAGACCGAGCTTCTTGCTGTAGTTGGCTTCAAGGATGACTGGCATGTTGTGTGTTTGGGGTTGAGGGTTTTGGGTTTCGGGTTGGAAGGGTTCAGGACGGTGTGAGGAACAAGCTGCGCGTGGGTTCGGCCGGCGGGAGTGCCTCGCCACCGAGTCGCACGCTGATGGCAGAAAAACTGCGCGGACCCCAGCGGGTCTCGCCTTCGAGCCAGCGCCG
>RFSE01000447.1 GCA_009924135.1 Pseudomonadota bacterium
AGCCGGTCGTCGATGATCTGCAGGTGCTCCCGCACGATGAGGTCCAGCTCGCGCCCGCGGGCGCCGGACTTGCTGAGCTGCTTGGCGGTGACGGCCATGGCTATAAGACCTGCGGATCCTCGCAATAATTGGGCGCGCCGAATGATGCAATTCACTGCAACCCCAATTCGAAGAATTGAATTAGCGCCCCGCCGCGGCGAGCGGCAAAATTGAATTTTTTGATAGCTGATTACAACGTCAGGATTCATGGATCCACCGCCTCAAGTCCAAGCCGGTCCCGCCGTTCCCGCCGGTCCTGCCGGTCCTGCCGGTCCTGCCAATCTCCAACCCCGCCGCGTGTTCAGAGGCAGCATTCATATTCCCGTGGTAGCACGACTCAATGTGGCATATGCCCGGTTCTTGAGCTTCATCAACTACCTGCTGACGGGGTGGGCCTCTGTACAGGTCAACACCCACTCGTTTCAGAGCGGCGAGCGCGCATCGGCGCCGGCAGACGCCGCCGCCATTCGGGCAGCACTCTTCAATCTGCCAAATGACGACCACCCAGTCTACCACACGTACAACCCTGAAGAACAAGTAATCGCCGCCTGGTATCCGATCGGCCCCGACTCGAACTTGTTAGAAAAGGTGGGCTTCATCAAATGTGCCAGAATGCCAGTGTTAGGTGCGCCGGTGGTCGGCGGGGCTGTGATCCCAGCGACCCACATGGTACACCCGGATATGGTGGGCGCATTTGCGGTGGCTGCCGCAGATGCGGTTGCTCCCAACGTTCAAGGGTTCTACATCCCATACTGCTCAGTGACGCTAGTGGCACCCACGCCCGATGAGGCGTTCTTGTACCAGGCGTGCGGACTGCGAACCTTCCACGTGCAAGCGCGGGGCGGCGCCCGCTATTGGGTGACAGCAGAGACGCTCGTCAATCTCACGGCGGACCTTAGCGGGAGCAACAACCTTGCATTCGAGGAAAACGGCCATTTGTGTGTCGACCTTGTCGGCGCAGAAAACCGTGTCGACCTTGTCGGCGCAGAAAACCGTGTCGTCCGCTGTCGGGTGCGCGACCTGATGTAATATAGGGACCCATCCCATATATTTTTTTAAACCCACGAAAATGCGCGCCCACTATAAACTCGACTCTGCGGTAAGCCATGTCGACAGGCGCCGTATTCAAGCTCATCGCCAACGACGGCAAAGCCGATCGCATGATCATGGCCACCAAGCTCCTCAACCAGCGCATCAAGGACGTGATGTGCGCCCGCAACGCCGCCGGCAAGGCGGACATCACGCCGACGCTCGTCGACCTGGAGCGCACGCACATCCTCTACGTGAACGCCCACTTCAAGCCGTTCGCCGCGATCGGCTACGAGTACAACAAGGTGCGCCCCCAGTCGGGCAGCGCCGCCCTCGGCACGGGCGTCACCTTCAGCATCCC
>RFSE01000448.1 GCA_009924135.1 Pseudomonadota bacterium
TTGTCCTGCCCGGCGACTTCGAGAAGTACGAACGCTTCTCGCAGTGGATGTTCAGCTACGCCTACGACTTCACGCCGGACGTGGAGCAAAGCTCGATTGACGAGGGTTACTTCGACCTGACGGCCGTCCGGAAGCCGGCGGTCGAGGTGGCCACGAAGATCCGGGATGCCATCGGGCAATCGTTGAAGATCAGCGTCAGCGAAGGGATCGGCGTCAACAAGCTCGTCAGCCAGATTGCCTCCAAGTTGAACAAGCCGGCCGCGTTTACCCACATCCCGGCCGGGGCTGAAATCGCCTTCCTCCACCCCCTGCCAAACAAGTGGCTCCCTGGGATTGGTCCCAAGAACGCGGAACGCTTGAACGCGGCCGGGTTGGCGAGGATCGGCCAGATCGCCCAAACCCCGGTGGATCTTCTGGAACTGCTCATGGGGCGGCCGGGCTTGGTATTGCGCCAGTTCGCCAACGGGATCGACGAGCGCCCTCTCGTGCCCGTCAGCGCCCCGGCCAAGTCCTACGGCGAGCAGCAGACTTTCGAAGCCGACCAGACCGATGAGGAACTGATCGAAGCGACCCTGCGGACCATGGCCGACAACCTGATGGCGGCCGTCCGGGCGGACGAGAAGACGGTTCGCACGCTGACGGTAAAAGTCCGGTACAACGATTTCGCCGAGGACCAGTGCGGCGAGAGCCTCACCGAACCCACTGATCTCGAAACCGACCTTTACAGCCTGCTCCACACGCTGCTCCGGAAGGCTTGGAAGCGCCGGGTCAGCCTCCGGATGGTGTCGTTGAAGTTGTCGAATGTTTACGACGGCTTGTTCCGCGCGGAGTTGTCGCTGGATACCTCGACAAAGCAGCAGGAAGCCCGGCGCAGATTGGCGGCGGCCGTGGACGAGTTGCGGCAGAAGAATGGCAAGGGGGTGATTCTTCGGGGCCACGACTTCGTGCTGAAGGGCGTCCGAGTGGAGGCTCCGAAAGCCAGTGCACGCCCAGCCCTCAACATCGTTGTTCGCAAGCAACCGACCATCGCCACCTACGTCCCGCTCAACGTCCACAGCCACTATTCGTTTCTGGACTCCACACTGTCGCCCGCTGCCATTGTCGCCCTGGCCAAACAGCACCAGCTCCCGGCCATCGCATTGACCGACCCGAACCTGCACGGAGCGGTGGAGTTTTCCCGGGAGGCGAAGAAGGCCGGAGTGAAGCCGATCATCGGAGCCGAGTTGAGGCTGGAAGGCCAGCCACTCTGGCTCTACGTACAGAACGCCGCCGGGTACCACCACCTGTGCCGGCTGCTCTCCTCGCCCAAGCCCCGGTTGAAAGGGATGACGGAGGGGTTGCTGGCGGTTGGCACCGAAGAAGGCCACGCCCAGTACTTCCCGTCCCGCTATTACCGGGCCGTCTCCCATGGCGAAGAGCTAAA
>RFSE01000449.1 GCA_009924135.1 Pseudomonadota bacterium
GTGCAGGGCCGGTCATGATTTCCGTCCCGCCTTGGCGGCACGGATGCAGGTTTACAGTGTGGAGGCGGCCGTGGCGGGGTTGCTACAGGCGGTGCGAACGCTCCGATCCGAGGGGGGGCGCGCGTGAGCAGCGTGCCACCCTTGACTGGAGTGCGCGTGCTGGCAGCGCTACGCGGCCCAGAGTTGTTCGGGTCGGAGCGGGGCAACATCGAGGTATTCAAGGTGGTCCGGTCGCTCGGAGCGGAAGTGTGTGTGGCGGTGCCCACCTTGATGGGGGGCGGAGCGGTGCGAGAGGAGTTGGAACGGCTAGGTTTTCCCACGGTGACCGTGCCGTTTGGCTTTCAGTGGTCGAAGAGCTTCTTCCGGCGGGAGCCGCATTTGCTGTTGGTGAATCTCTGGCATTGGACCCGTTGCCATATTGCATTTGACCGTGCCGTGCGGGTGTTTCGTCCGTCACACGTGCAGCTGGGAAATCCGCTGGCCTTTAATTTTATCGAAGGAGTAGTGCGGCGGCACCGGTTGCAGATGGTGGTCCGGATGGGCGACGCGCCGCCTACGGCTTCAGCGGTGCAGATGGTCATGTGGCGGCGGTTTGTGCGGCGGAGCACACGGGCCATGGCGATCTCCCGCTACATCTGGGAGTCTGTCGCGGAGCAGGAACCTAGTTTTCGGGTCCGACCGAAGCGGGTGATTTACAACTTGGCACCCACCCCCACGCAGGTGGCCGAGGAGCCGGACATGAAGCCGGAATGCCGCCATGTGGTGTATTTGGGTCAAATTATTCGGGAAAAGGGAGTTTATCATTTGCTGGAAGCTGCGCGGGAGGTGCGGTTAAGATACGGGGACGTGATGTTTCACCTGATCGGTGGCTCGGTCCACACGGGGCGCACGGAGGCAGAGCTACGTGGGCTGGCGGCGGCGGCGGGGATGGCCGAGGCCGTGCGTTTCCACGGTTGGGTTGGAAATGCCCAGCGTCATCTGGCCCGGGCCACCGTGCATGTTGCCCCGTCCCTGTGCGCGGAGGCATTGGGGAACGTGGTATTGGAGGCCAAGCGCGAGGGGACCCCGTCCGTGGTATTTCCTTCCGGCGGTCTCGTGGAAATGATCCGCCACGGGGTGGACGGCGTGGTGTGTCGTGAGGCTTCCAGTGCCGCTTTGGCGGAGGGCATCATATGGTGTCTAGAGCAGATGCGCCAGCGGCCAGACTTGCGGGAGGCCGTCCGGGCGGATTTTCACGAGCGGTTTGGTCTGGGGCGCTTCAGGGAGGCATGGCGGGAGATGTATGAACCATCCGTTCCGCGATCCAACGGTGAACGCTGAATCATTACCAACGGAGGCGAGGGTCGGGGTCGAACAGGGGCCGTCGGCGGCATCCTGGCGG
>RFSE01000450.1 GCA_009924135.1 Pseudomonadota bacterium
TTGCAGCAGTTCCCATTCGTGGATGGTGTCGGGCAGCCAGCGCCGCAGCCGAAGGTGCTCCTGAACTAAGTGCCAGCCGAAGGCCGGGTCATGCAGGGCCAGCCCGAAGCGTTCGGGCACGTTCAGTCGCGGTTGGAAGAGACTGTAGCGCGTTGTTGGATAGGGTGCTCCCGGAGGAAGCAACGCGTAGAGCGAACGGACTCTGGCCTGGTTCATATTATCGTTGGCAGACTAGCACGCTGGGCGGCGGACCACCAGGCCCTTGTGTGCACACAACTGTTACCAATGTGGAAATTGACCCGCTGCGGCAGCTCTGGCATGAACTGCACATGTCCATGCCCGCCACTCCCTCACCGACCTGGCACTGGGAAGAAAGCGACCATTGGGAGCTGCAATTCCACGGTCTGCCGCGCCGCTTCCCCTGGCTGAACAACCAGCCTCCGCCGCCCAGGCAAAGCTATCCTAATCCCGACCACATTGAGTTTCCGATCCTCCACGTCTATCACGCAGTCAAAGCGATGGTGGACGAGAACCCCGATGGACCTCACGACCCCCGCTTTCTTGGCTTCGCCCGGCAGATTGACCTCGGGGATGATTTCAATGCCGCCATGGAACGCGGTGACTTCATCGCCGCCGAAGGCGTGGCCCGCGAGTGGGAACGCACCGGTCACGAGTGCGCCTACGTCCTGTTCAACAAGGCCTTTGTCCTGCGCCAGACCGGCCGCCCGGCTGAGGCACTCGCCCATTACCGCCGCGCCACCGAACTGGCCCCCGATTGCGAAATGATCTGGATGTGCCACGGCGAATCCTGTGAGGAGGCCGGGGACAAGGCCGAGGCCATCCGCGCTTATCAGGAAGCCCGCCGGGTCCTGCCCAATCACGAACAGGCCACCCTGGCGCTCGAACGCCTCGGGGCCCTCTTCCGCGCCGGGCCGCACGGCAAGCCAGATGAAGTCTCCTACCTGACCAAGGAGGAACTACGCGTTCATTTCGCCAGCGACCTGAAAAAGCACTGGGACAATCCGGTGATGCTGCGCGGCTTCGGGGGCCAGGTGCTGCACGATGGCCTCTTCCCCGACCTGGCCCTGAGCGCACTGGCCCGCGCCGTCGAGTTGGACCCCGCCAACGCGGAGGCCCACCGCAATCTCGGGGTGGCCTTGCGCGTCACTGGGCGACCCGCCGAAGCCCTGGCCCCGCTCCAGCGCGCCGCCGAGCTGGACCGCACCAACCCCTGGACATGCTTCCATCTCGCCGAGACCTTCGTGGACCTGCAAGACATCCCGGCCGCCTGGGCGCAACTGGAGCTGGCCCTCAAGCGCGACCCCAACCACAAGGGCGCGCTCCAGCTCATGTATCTCAACCGCACCGACCTCGAAACC
>RFSE01000046.1 GCA_009924135.1 Pseudomonadota bacterium
TTTTGCCACAAAGAGGCACAAGAGGCACAAAAAGAGGTTTCCTGGGATAGGGGTGACTGGAATTCTACCCAACGACCGGTTTTGAAGCGGCGTGAACGAAGTGCGCCACGTCCTAAGACGATTCATTAGCCACGGATGAAACGCGGACGGAACACGGATGGGGACGAGCGGAGCACGCGTTTTGGCGAAGTTGCCTGACTGGACCATTCGGTACGGGTCAAACAGCGGGGCAAGCTGCCCCGGCACAATTGGCTCCGTGTTTAATCCGTGTTCCATCCGTGGCCCAACTTCATCGTCCCGGCTAAACGGGGGTGCGTTTGCGCTTGCGGGCCAGGGCCTTGACGCCGTGCAGGGCAAAGAGTGCGGCTCCGACGATGCCGGCGTCGTTGCCCATGGTGGCGGGGACGATCTTGGCTTCGACGTTTTCCAGGTAGCGGAAGAACTGCTCGGGATCGCTGCTCACCCCGCCGCCGATGATGAAGAGGTCGGGCGCGAGCATGTATTCGAGCGTGGTGAGGTAGCGGTCCACGTTTTTGCCCCACTGTTCCCAGGTCCATTTGTTGCGTTCGCGGGCGACGGTGGAGGCAAACTTCTCGGCATCCTGTCCGCCCACTTCGAGGTGGCCCAGCTCCGTGTCCGGCAGCAACGAGCCGTTGTGCAACACCGCTGAACCGATGCCGGTGCCCAGCGTAACCAGTACAACGGTGCCGCGCACGCCACGCCCGGCGCCGAAGCGCGCCTCGGCGAGGCCGGCGGCGTCGGCGTCGTTGCCCACGGCGACGTAGCTAACGCCCAGGGACCGGCGCAGGTGTTCGACGATCTCGTGGCGGACCCAGGACGGGTCGAGGTTGGGGGCGCGTCGGACGACGCCATGCTTGATCAAACCGGGGAAGCCCACGCCGACCGGCCCGTGCCACTTGAGGCGCTTGGTCAGCTCGCCAATCGCGGCGACGACGCCTTTGGGCGTGGCCGGGTGCGGGGTTTTTGCGCGGAGGACGTCGGTGGTGAGCGTGCCCTTGCGGACGTCCACGACGGCAGCCTTGATGCTGGTGCCGCCGATATCCACGCCGAGGATGAGGTGCGATTCGTTCATGCAAAAACGGGTGACCGACACTGCGATAGTGTCACTAGCGAGATGAGTCTGTCCGAAATCCGGACATTTGAAAAGGCGCGAAAGGCGGAGCGAGTCAGATTGGGCGCATGAGAAACGTCACCAAGTCAGGAGGGGAATTGGGGGCAGGGGAATGGAAAACAAGTCGGTTGCCCGAACTTACCGTGCCCACTCACAAGCCTTGGCCCGTTGCGGACCGGCTGATGCGCAACGTGAAGGGTGTGCCCACTAAGAGGCGATTGTAAGCGCGGGCCTTCGCTGGCAGTTTGTACGCCTGTGAACCGCGCATGAGTGATGTTCTCAAAATCCGCGTCCACGGCGAGGCAGGTTGGCCGACGCTGATCTATCTGCCAGGCCTGCACGGAGACTGGCTGCTGGTGACGCGTTTCCGGCTTGCGGTGGCGGGCCGCGTGCGGTTCGTGGAGTTCACTTATCCGGACACGACGACGTGGTCGCTGGATGACTTTGCGAAGGCGGTGGAAGATAAACTGAAGGAGCAGGGGATCGGGCACGGGTGGGTATTGGCGGAGTCGTTTGGTTCCCAAGTGGTTTGGCCCTTGCTCGCTTCCGGGAGTTTTCGGACCGAGGGAGTCATCCTGGCGGGTGGGTTTGTGCATCATCCGTGGCTGGGTGGAGTGCGGCTGGCGGAGTGGCTGTGTCGGAATGCCCCGTTGGCATGGCTGACGGCGATTGTTAGCGGCTATGCGGTGGTGGCGCGGTTTCGGTTCAAGCAGGACCCGGAGGTGATGGCGGCGTTGCGCGCCTTCAAAGCCCGCTGGAGCGAATCGCTGCGGCAGGCGGCGGTGCATCGGCTCCATTTGATCGCCGCCAACGATCCACGTCCGCTGGCCCGGGCGGCGAAACTGCCCGTCTTCCACCTCACCGGCGTGTTGGACCCGGTAGTGCCGTGGTGGCCGGTGCAACGCTGGCTCCGCCGGGAATGTCCCGGCTGGCGGGCAAATCACATCGTCTGGAGTGCCGATCATAACGTGCTTGGCACGGGCACGACTGGGGCCGTGGAGATAATATTTCAGTGGCTTGGGAAAGGGATTAGCACAAGCCCATCGCAGGGATCAAAATTGTAGCAGCAGGCATCTTGCCTGCTGTAGAGCCGGGGCTTCCAGCCCGGCGGAACCAGACATCCGATGATTTGGTTACATTCGGTAACTCCGAAATACTCCGCACGCCATTCCGGGCGGCAAGATGCCCGCCCTCTACGGCAGGCAAGATGCCTGCCGCCGCGAGCATGGGTCCGTGACGCCTTGATTTGTTTGGGTGCATCAGAAGTGCTACCCAATCGGAGTCGGGTCGGTTAGTTTTTTTCCATGCCTGAGCACACGGCCCCAACGCCCGCCACGACCCTCTTCGTGGTGGATGATGATCTTGGGCTGGCCCGGCTGATTGAACGGGCGCTCAAGCGGGCCGGCTATTCCACCGCGTCCGCGACCTCTGGCCGCGAGGCGCTGACCTGGCTGTCGGAACATCAGCCGGGTTTGTTGCTGCTCGACTTGAAGCTGCAGGACCTGGATGGGGCCGAGCTGATCAACCGGCTCGAATCGGCGAAACGCTCCGTGCCGTTCATCGTCATCACGGGGCAGGGTGACGAGCGGGTGGCGGTGGAGATGATGAAGCGGGGGGGCTTGGACTACGTGGTGAAGGATGCCCAGTTCCTTGAACTGGTCCCAACCATCGTGCAGCGTGCACTCGCCCAGATTGAACGGGACCGGCGGCTTGCCGTGGCCGAGGACGCGCTGCGCAGCAGCGAGGCCATGCTGGCCAAAGCCCAGCAGATCGCCCATATGGGCGGCTATGAAATCGAGCTGGGACCGCCGCCCAAGCCACGCTGGTCCAACGAAATGTTTCATCTGATCGGGGTCGCCCCCGGTGAAATTGAACCGTTGTCCGAAGCGTTTTTCAACCGGTACGTGCATGAAGACGACCGCGAGCGGGTGCAGAGTGCGATCACCACGGGCCTCGGCGAAGGACGCGGCTGGAACTTCGAGTATCGACTCATCCGGCCCGATGGTGAGGTCCGCCATGTGCATACCTCCAGCGAGGCGGTCTGCGATGCTGGCCGACCACGGAAGATCGTGGGAACCTTGCTCGACATCACCGACCGCCGCCGGCTGGAGCAGGAGATTTTGAACATCAGCGAGCAGGAGCAACGACGCATCGGTCAGGACCTGCACGACGGCATCTGTCAGCAGCTCGCCGGCATCGAGCTGATGAGCCAGGTGCTGGAACAATCATTGGCCCGCAGGTCCAAGAAACTTTCCGCCCAGGCGGGCCAGATCGCCGGGCACGTGCGCGAGACGATTTCACAAACGCGGATGCTGGCTCATGGGCTGTGCCCGGTCGTGTTGGAATCGGAGGGCCTGATGTCCGCGTTGCAGGAGCTGGCGCATACGACGTCCAAGATTTACGGAGTCACCTGCGTCTTTCATTGTAACCACCCAGTGCAAATCCACGATCAACCCACGGCCACCCACCTTTACCGCATCGCGCAGGAGGCGGTGGGAAACTCTCTGAAGCATGGCAAGGCCCGCCAGATTGAGATCGGCCTGGCCGCCGAGTCGGACCGCGTTTTTCTCTGCGTGAAGGACGATGGCTGCGGCATTCCGGCCCCGCCGCCCCGGACAGGTGCAGGATTGCGCATCATGCAATATCGTGCCGGCATGATCGGTGGTTCCGTCATCGTACAGCGCGGTGAGCTGCGTGGCACCACCGTCGCGTGCTCCGTGCACCAGTCGCAGCCCGCTGCTGTTAAACAGCCCTTTTCATGAAAGCCCAAACCCGTAAAAAGGTCGCTGTCGTCCGCAAGCAAATCATCATCGTGGACGATCATCCCATGATGCGTGAAGGGCTCGCCGCGCTGATTAATGCCCAGGCCGACATGGCCGTCTGTGGTCAGGCGTCCGATGCCCGTGAGGCAATGCAGGCCGTGGAAACGCTCAAGCCCGACCTCGTTTTGATGGACATCTCCTTGCCGGGCAAGAGTGGCCTGGAGGCGATCAAAGACATTCAGGCGGTGCGGCCGGGGCTGGCAATGCTGGTCCTCTCCATGCATGACGAGGCGCTCTATGCCGAGCGGGTGTTACGGGCGGGCGCACGCGGTTACATCATGAAGCAGGAAGGCGGCAAACGGATCATCGAGGCTGTCCGTGCGGTGCTCGAAAACAAGGTTTTTGTCAGCGAGAAGATGTCCGCGCGCATTTTGGAATCGTTCACAGGCCGGCGGACGGACCCTGCCGCCTCGGAGGTGGCCAGCCTTACGGACCGGGAGTTCGAGGTGTTCCAGCTCATCGGCCGGGGGCGCGGCACCAAGGAGATTGGCGACCAACTACACATCAGCGTCAAGACGGTCGAAGTCCACCGCGTGAACATCAAGACCAAGCTCAAGCTGGCGACGAGTCCTGAGTTGGTGCATTTTGCCGTGCGGTGGGTCGAAGCCCAGGTCGGCGCGTGAAACGATCTGCGCACCGTAGTCGCGGGCTTCAGCCTGCGCGTCAGACCGGTTTGTCCGCCGCAACTTAAAAGTTGCGCCTACGGAGGCGCGGGTGTTGGTGCACGGCGGGGATTTGCCCAGGTTTTTACTTAATTGGTATTAGCGCGGCGTAAACGGGAGAGCTACTTCGGCGGCCACCGTTGGTCTGGCGGGTTCCAGCAAGTTCACTTCAAAGGGCCGGGCGAGGCTGTTGCCGGCCTGATCTTCGATGGCGGTGTTCACGTGGAGTTGATACGTAGCGGAGGTCCACGGCTGCGCGGGCACGAACCGCCATACACGTTCGTCTTTTTCGACGGCGATCTCGCCGGGCGTGGGCCCGGCATGCGTCGTGACGCGGATCATGCGATGGAGCGTGGCCCAGTCGAGCGGGTAGGGGAATTCGATGCGCAGGGCCTCACGCGTGCTGGCTGCCGGTGGGTGAACCTGCCAGCTCTTCACGGCAAGCTGCTCATGAAGTGGAGGTAGAACGTGAAAGGATTTGGTCACATCGATGCCCAGCGGTGCGCCGCGGCGGGAAGGCCAGCGGCCGTCAATGATCAGCCGGTAGTCTTTGCCTTCAGTCAACACCGGCCCGAACTCAACGTTCAGATTCACCCCGGTCTTTTGCCGGCCTGGATGAAACCAGAGCGTGAGGCGCCGCCCATCCGGCGACCACAACTCGGTTTCGCGGAAGGGTGCATCCAAGGTGTTTCCCCGTGCATCCGTAAGCCGGCAGTGGTTGAGGAACACGCCTGGTTCCATGGGCTCGGAGAAAACGAGGTAGAACTTGAGATGATTTGCGGGCAGACGATCGCCGCTGGGATAAATGGCGAGCAGCTTGGGTGCGGCGGCGGGTGTGGGTGCCGCCGTGCGATGCTCGGCCCGCAAGCTGACGCCGGCTGCGTCCAGCCGTGCGGTGTAGGTCTGCCCCGGCAGGAGCGGAAGGCTTGGCTGGAATCGGATTTGCACCCCGTGCCGTGAGTAGGTTCCTGCCAAGGGAGCGACATCAGGCTTAGGGTCACCCAGCCACAGTCCAAACCATGGCCGGGAACTGCGAGTTAGTTCCGCCATGGCAACCTCCGTCCAAAAGCTCTGGTCGCGTGCCTCCGCAACCAGACCCATCTGGAGCGGTTCGCCGGCTGGCGACTCAAAGCGCAGCTCAACTGGTGACGCGGCAAACCCGGCGGGCGCGAGGAGGACTGCCGCCAGTCCCGCGAGCCAAGTAGCCCGTGCGAACTTCACGGGAGCATCGCGATTTCCAACGCCAGCGTGGTGCCCTGTTCGCGCAGCACGACCGCCTCGGTGTTGCTCAGCTTGTCCACGTGCACCGCGCCGAAGAGGCTTTCCACAATCTCAATGCCTTCCGGTCCCTTGGGCTGCTTCACGTCCCGGCGCACGGCCTTGGCGTTGGTCTTGCCTTCTTCCCGGACCTTCACCAGTGACATGTCCACACGGGCCGCCCAGTACTTGCTGGGGCCGAAGAGGTTTTGATGGAAACGCATCGTGTGGGTGACGAGCCACTGCTTGCCGTCCTTCTCGTACGTGAACATGTCGAGCGGGCGGTTGCCGGAGCCGAGTTCCACGACGCTGGTGCCCTTGACCTGCGCATTGGGCTTGAGGTCGTCGAGTTCGAACTTCGCGATGGGCGTGCAGGCGAAGGAGCCGACGACGTAGTGCTTACCGTTTTCTTCCATCGGCACGAAGCTCGTGATGGGGGCCTTGGTTTCCCATTTGCCGTGGGCCACGTGGTAGGTCTCCGCGCTCACCGGCATGGCGCTGCCGCCGTGGACGAGCGGGAGCGAGAGGGTGAAGATCTTGCTGGAGAACTCTTCGTTGGACGAACCGGCGGCGAGCACCCGGTCGTTGGCAAAGGCGACCGAGGAGACGTTGCCCACCTTCGCGGTGTCACCGGCCGGCAACGAGACGCGGGCGTGGTGGGTGTTCGCGTAGTTAAGCGGCGAGGCCTGGCCATCGGCGGTCACAACGACGATCAACGCGGCTCCGTCGGCCTTCCGCGTGACGGACAGATAGATTTTACCGCTGGCCTGATTCACCGCCATGTCCACGATTTGGATGCCGCCTTCCGGGGCACCGAGGCGGGCGGCGAGCAGGGCATGTACATTGTCCACGCGCTGCTTGAGCTTTTGCACCGGTCCGGTATCGCCGGTTTCGATGGCCACGATCGCGGCGTGGCGCGGCTCGGTGACGAGCAACAGCCCGCCGGGACCGAAGGACATGGCTCCGACCGAGCGCAACTTCGGGTCGCCTGTGGCGGCGTCCTTGAGGTAACTGGCAGCGGTGAGGGTGGTGGACAGCGCGGCCAGGAGGACCGCGCCCGAGCAAAGCAGGGGGAGCAGGCGCATGAAGACTTAGGCGTAGCTGGCGGGGTTGGCATTCATGGTGGATGGAGAGGGAAGCTATCTCGGGCGTATCTTGACACTGCCCCCGGCTTTGGCTGGCCGGGTGGAGCGCCGATCTCCGATCCGGCGCGTTGTTGAGAGTATTTCAAACCTGCCGGGTCGCTCATTGAAGTCGCCGCCTTCCTCGACCGCGTGGACCGCTCCGAGGGGGACGCCGATTTCCGCCTCGAAGCCTTCCGGACCGCGCTCAAGCATCTGGCCGAGAAGAAGCCCCATCGTGCCAAACGCGTGCTTTTGTCTTTCAGCGACCCGACGACCAAGCCGCTGGCGAAGGCGACGGTCAAGGGCGCGACGGGGGCGTGGCCGGGTACCGTGAAATGAAAGACAAAACGAATTTGGTGGCAGGCGAATTGCCTCATGTTGGATTGACTCAGCTTCGTCGGCAATTCAATAAGGTCACGAAGCTGATAGATCGCGCAGGAGCGGTGGTAATTACGGAACGCGGCGTCCCTGTTTGCACGATGCGGCGAAGCCGATCAAGCTAACCAAATGAAGGTGGTCCCCAATGAGCACGCCGGGTTTTTGAAGCTTCAACATTCGCTACATCAAACACCTCAGCCGCTTGGTCAACCGAACGACACCGTTACCCAGCCTGGCTCGCTTGCGGTTTGATCTGAACATGACTAAACTTCCCTCATGAGCGCCGAGACCGTCATCGCCGAGATCGAAGCTTTGCCCGTAAATGAACGAGCCAAGGTTTTCGCCTATGTGGACCACGCGTTGGCAGCGGATGACTCGTGGGTTCCGGAATCATTCCGGCAGGGCATGGCGGACGCGGCGCAGGGACGGCTGACGGAAATTGAGACAGTTTTCAAAGTCTGACAAAAATGCGTTACATCGAACCTCACGGTCACATGGTCAGTCGCACGACTGACGATTATCAGGACATGGTCACCGCCGGCTGCGCCGCCGTCTGCGAGCCGGCCTTCTGGGCGGGCTTTGACCGCTCGTCCGTCGATGGTTTCCACGATTACTTCTGCCAGCTAACCGATTACGAGCCCAAGCGGGCGGCGAAATTTGGCCTGCCGCACTTCTCCTGGCTGTGTATCAACCCAAAGGAGTCCGAAAACGTGGCCCTGGCCGCTGGTGTCATAGGGATTATTCCGCAGTTCCTTGACCGGCCTAATGTGCTGGGCATCGGCGAGATCGGCCTCAACAAGAATTCCCGCAACGAGATGAAGGTGCTCGAAATGCATGTGGACCTGGCGGCCAAGCATGACCAGCTCATCCTTGTCCACACGCCGCACCTGGAGGACAAGCTCAAGGGCACGCGCCTGATACTCGACGTCCTGCGCAGCGACAAGCGCATCCGGCCGGAACGCTGCATCATCGATCACGTCGAGGAGCACACCATCCAGCTCGTGCTGGACGCCGGTTTCTGGGCCGGCATGACCCTTTACCCGGAGAGCAAGTGCTCGCCGGCCCGCGCCGTGGACATGCTGGACATGTATTCCCACGAGCGCATCTGGATGAACTCGGCGTGCGACTGGGGCGTGAGCATCCCGCTGGCGGTGCCGCGCACCGCGCTAGAAATGAAGCGCCGGGGCTGGCCCGCCGACCTGATCGACAAGGTGATTTACCGCAACCCGATCCAGTTCCTCAGCCAGTCGCCGAAATTTAAACTGCCCTGAAAGCAGCCATTTCAGGCCGGATTTTGGAAAAATTGCGAAACGGAAAATAATAGGACTTGCGTGGCGGCGGACATCGCCTATCTTCCGCCCACCTTGATCGCGGGGTGGAGCAGCCCGGTAGCTCGTCAGGCTCATAACCTGAAGGTCCTAGGTTCAAATCCTAGCCCCGCAACCAATTTCTTCAGTGTGAGGCCGGACCGGAGGATTTGAAGCTCCCAGATAGGTAAACTGCTTCTTCCTTCATTCCGTTGCCCCCAATCCCAAACCCAGAGAGAACTACGTGGTCCTCACGAAGTTCAAATGGATTTGCCATGGTTGGTAGCCACCGCGTGGACGCATTTTAACCGAATGGATCGAGCGTCCCGTGCTTCACGAAACGACCGGCTGCGACCTTCGTTCCACCGTTGGCCGTCAACTCATCGGTGCTACAGTGACGGTGTGATCCGACTTCTTTGGCCTCACCCCGATCGAGTGCATTTCGGAGTGTGACTCAGGTGCCGCAGAACGTGCGACAGACGGGGGTGCCCGGCGGTGGGGGATTCAACAGCTCCGGAGGCTGGCCGGTTTCATCATAGGGATCGGCCAGTGCGGTGAGGAGTCGTTCGAGCGGCGTGAGGTTGTTTTCGGTGGCGGCGGCGAGTGCGGCTTCCACCAGGTGGTTGCGAGGGATCACCGCCGGATTGTTCGTGTTCATGAGTTGGGCCACCTCTTCCCGGGATTGGGGTTGTCGGGAGAGGCGTTGAGCCCAGCGTTGCTGCCAGGCAGTAAAACCGCTGTCTTCGGAGGAGGCATCGGGTGCCAAGTTTCGAAAGGTATACGTGTAGTCTGCGCGGGTCTGGTGCATCCAGCGGAGCAATTCCTCAGCGAGAGCGGCGTCCTCTGGTCCCGCCGTGAACAACCCGAGCTTGCTGCGCATGACGAGGATCCAGTGGTGCTGGAAGCGTTCGGCGAAAGTTGCGAGCGCCTCGTTGGCTTGAGCCAGGGCGGTTTCCGGGTTCGCGTGCAGGACGGGCAGCAAGGCCTCGGCGAGCCGGGCCAGATTCCATCCCGCGATGCCCGGTTGCTGCCCAAAAGCATAGCGGCCGTGGTAATCGATTGAACTGAATACGGTCGCCGGGTTGTAGGCGTCGATGAAGGCGCACGGCCCGTAGTCGATGGTTTCGCCGGAGAGCGCCATGTTGTCCGTGTTCATGACCCCGTGAACGAAGCCAACCCGCATCCAATGCGCGATCAGCGATGCCTGTCGGTCAACTACTCCGTGCAGCATGGCGAGCAACGGGTGTTCGGACGCCGCTGCCTCCGGGTAATGGCGGCGGAGGGTGTAGTCGGCGAGGATGCGCAAGCTGTCGGTATCGCCCAGCGCGGCGAAGTATTCAAAAGTGCCTACCCGGATATGACTGGCGGCGACCCGCGTGAGGACCGCGCCGGGGAGTGTTTGTTCGCGAATGACCGGTTCGCCGGTGCTGGCCACCGCCAAACTGCGCGTGGTGGGGATGCCGAAGCCGTGCATGGCTTCGCTGATGAGATATTCGCGCAGCATGGGACCGAGCGCGGCCCGTCCGTCGCCCCGCCGCGAATAGGGCGTGGGACCGGAGCCCTTCAACTGGATATCGAAGCGTTGGCCGGTTGGGCTGAGGTGTTCGCCCAGGAGAATGGCGCGTCCGTCACCCAGGCGGGCCAGGTTGCCGAACTGATGTCCGGCGTACGCCTGGGCGATCGGTTCAGCGCCGTCGAGAATCATATTTCCAGTGAAGCCGGCTGCCGCATGGGGGCCGGTGAAGGCCGCAGGGTCCAGCCCGAGTGACAATGCCAACGGACGATTGAAAAGAACCAGCCCCGGTTCTGCGACCGGCGTGGGATTCACACGGGAGTGAAACGGAGCCGGCAGGCGGGCGTAGGAGTTGTCAAAATGCCAGCCGATAACGGGTGCGACGGGCTCAGAGGGCGTGGGCATGGAGAATGTTGGGCGGAGTTGGTGGCCAATGGGGAAGCAGTATCAGGTTGGGCGAACTGGCATTTGGTCCTGCTGCGTTAGGATGGTTAACATATTGGACTCAGTATGGCGGGAGATCGCGTTCGACCGACAGGGAAAATGGCATTGGTGAATCCGTTTGGGCAAGCGATGGGTGGGCAGGCCAGGGTTTGTCTTTGGGGCTCAAGTAAATTCAGCTCTGGCCGATACCTTCATTGTCGCAAGACACGGTTGCCCACCGCCGCTAAGAGTGGGCAGGGGCCTAACGGGTGATGCCTCGCACAAGTTCACCCAACGGCATGGATGCCGTTCAACAAAAAACCCCCGGTAACGGGGTGACTCATGGAAGGAGTCCAGTATGGTCATCAATACAAACACATCGGCCCAGAGCAGCGCACGCTTGCTTGGGGAATCCTCAGCACTGTTAGCCAAATCGCTCGCCCGCCTGTCGTCCGGCTCGAAGATCGTTTCGCCCGAGGATGATGCCGCAGGCTTGGCGGTTTCTTCGCGTTTTGACGCGCAGATCAACCGCAACAACGCGGCCAAGAGCAACGTTGGGAACGCCGTTTCGTTCAGCCAGACGCAGGACGGCTTTCTCGCGAAAGTCGGCAAGGCCCTGGATCGCATGAGCGAACTGTCCGTGATGGCGCAGGACGTCACCAAGTCCAACGCGGACCGGGCACTGTACGATACTGAGTTTCAGAAACTCGGATCGTTCGTGACGGATCTGGCCACCAAGCAGTTCAACGGCGTGGCGCTGTTCTCGGCGACCGCCAACAACGTCACTACCGACAGCGAAGGCACGACCACCGCCCTGGCCGGCGTGGACCTGGGCGCAGCGGCTTACACCAACGCCACCGGTTCGGCCATTGGCACGGCGGCGACCGCTGCCACCGCTCTCACCAAGGTGAAGGCGGCCATCACGCAGTTGTCCACGGATCGCGCCACGGTCGGGGCCAACATCTCGACGCTGAACTCCTACAGCGACCAGTTGGGCGTGCTGTCGGATAACCTCAGCGCCGCCAACAGCCGCATTAAAGATGTGGACGTGGCTTCGGAGAGCACCCAGTTCGCACGTTATAACATCCTCGTCCAGGCAGGCACGGCGATGCTGTCGCAGGCGAACTCCACCCCGCAGTCGGCCCTGCGCCTCCTGCAGTAAGCCGTAGTCCTGCGAGTGGAACAGGCCACCGGGCGGTGCCGTAAGGTGCCGTCCGGTTCTGTGCTTTTTGCCGTGAGTTTCTTCGTCGGTCGCGCGAAGAAGTTTTATTCTCAAGTTTCCTTCGAACCTGCCGATGCAGCTGCCAATGGACCTTGGTGTTTCAGGACTTTCGTCTGGGTTCGACTGGCGTTCGCTGGTCGACCAGATCACGAGCGTGGAGCGGGCTCCGGAGCAGCGGATGCGTACGGAGCAGGGCACGATCTCGCAGCGCCAGAACGCCTACGCGAACATCCAGACACAGATGGCGTCACTCCAGACGCAGGTCACTGCCTTGAAGGATCCTGCGCTCTTTACGAGCCGCACCGTCAGCACGTCGGATGCGACGGTGGGCACGGCCACGGCAGACCCCGGAGCGCCGTTAGGGCAGTTCGCGTTTACCTTTCAGCAACTCGCTACCGCCGCGGCGCTTCAGGGCACGGCGAACTCCGGACGACCGCTCAGCAGCACGAGCAACGTGTCCGGGGTCACGCTCGCGAGCGCGGGCTTCGCCAGCTCCGTCTCGGCTGGCACGATTACGGTCAACGGGAAGCAAATTACCATCGCCACGACTGACACCCTCCAGAACGTCTTCGACAACATCGCCACCGCCACGGGAGGCAGCGTCACTGGCAGCTACGATCCCGCCACGGACAAGATCAACCTGAGCAGTGCCGGGGAAATCGTGCTCGGAAGCGCCACGGACACCAGCAACCTCCTGAGCGTCGCACGGCTCTACAACAACGGCACCGGCACCGTGGCCAGCACCAGTGCCCTGGGGGCGGTGCAACTTACCGGCACCCTCGCCAACGCCAACCTGGCGACGGCGGTCACTGACGGCGGCAGCGGCGCGGGCAGCTTTCAGATCAACGGGGTGACCATCAGTTACAGCGCCACCGGGGACAGTATTCAGAACGTCCTGGATCGAATTAATAATTCTTCGGCCGGCGTCACGGCCAGTTACGACACCTTGAACGACCGGTTCAGCCTGACCAACAAGACCACCGGCGATGTAGGAGTGGCGATGCAGGACGTGACCGGCAACTTCCTTGCGGCCACCGGGCTGTCCGGCGGTACGCTCACCCGGGGCAAGAATCTCCTCTACCAGATCAATGGGGGTGACACCCTCGTCAGCCAGTCGAACACGATTACGGCTGCCAGTTCCGGACTCACGGGACTTTCCGTCAACGCCCTGAAAGAAGGGGCGACGGTCAATTTATCGGTCGGGACTGACACGGCGAAAATCAAGACGGCCATCAACAACTTCATCACGGAATTCAACAAGACCCAGGCCATCATTGACACGAGCACGGCCAGCACGACGGACGCACAGGGCAAGGTCAGCGCCGGCATTCTGGCCAGCGAGATGGACGCAACGGACATCGCCTCCAAACTGCGCTCCGGAGCCTACAATCAGACCACGGGATTGAACCAGACGATCAAGGGGCTGGCCGATCTGGGCATCACCACCAACGGCAACGACAACAACCTCGCCCTCAGTGATTCGACGGCGCTCGATACGGCGTTGCAAACCCAGCTCAGTCAAGTGCAGTCGCTTTTCACCGACGCCACCAACGGCGTGGCGACCCGGCTTAACAATTACATTAACCAGACGATTGGTGATGGCGCTGACGTGACCGGGACATTGGTGGACAAGCAGACTGGTCTCGGGGCGCAGATCACGGCCATTGACCAGCAGGTGGCCGATGCGGAGCGGCTTGTCCTTGCCAATCGGCAGCGCCTCATTGACAGCTTCGTGGCGATGGAAGCCGCGTCGGCGAAGTCGAAGCAACAGGCGCAATACCTGACACAGAGGTTTGGCAGTGGCTAACCGGTTTCCATTCCCGGTCAGGGAAGAATCCCCTCAAGAAGTGCGCTGGCTTGTCGATTAATAACTCATGTCTGGTCCCGGCAAAATGACCCCCTCGGAGTCGACCCTTCAGGTGTATCTCGACGGCGAACTGCTGGCGCTTCCGCCCACGCCATTGCGTACGTTGTCGGGCATCCGCGCATTCCTGACCTCCGAGGCGTTGCGGCGGCAGCGGATGTTGTGCGGCATCTCCCTGGATGGGTGGCCCGTGGACACTTCCACTCCGCTGCCGACGGAACTATCCGCCAAAGTGGTCGCGAGCCGGACCACGTCGTTTCAGGATTTGCCCGCCCATCTCGTACAACTGGCCAGGGAACAAGCCATCAACCTGCAGTCCAAACTGGAACGGACGAGTCTGCGAATGGCGATTAACGAGGCCGCCGCCGCCCGGCAGTTATGGTGGAACCTGGTGCCGGAGCTGCACGAATTGCTGGTTACGTTATGTCTCGTAAACCGGTTGCGGAATGTCGGGGCCGGGGCCTCCGCAGCGTTTTCACTGGGTGCGCTGCTGAGCCGGATCGAGGGCAATCTGGCCATGCCGGGCGAAGGCTTTGAAATATCCGACCATGTCGAAATCGAGCTGCGTCAGTGGCTTGAAGTGGTGGAGCGGGAACTGTCCAACATTCATGAATTTAAAGCGCACCAACAGTCCTAGCGCACCTGGCAGGACGCTTTGCTTGATCTTCGCCGGCATCAGTCTGCTGGTGGGAGCAGGCTGTGACACCTTGGAACAGAAAGCGGTGGAGCTGGCCCATCCCCCGGCACCGCCATGGCAGCCGGGTAATGTGCATCGGCCGGCCGCCGCTTTGCCGGCGGATTTCCGGCGGGTGGCAGTGTTGCCCCTCGCTGCGGCCAACAGTCAGGATTTGCAGGCGGGCAAGGAGGCACTGGGCAGTCTGCCCGGCCAAGCGCTCGGCCAGCGAGGTTTGTTCGAGGTCCTGCCGATATCGGCGCAGCAGCTCCAGCAATGGACCGGACGCGATAGCCTGGCGGCGGACGAGCCGTTGCCTCGAGACCTGCTAGTGCGCTTGCGGGCGGAAACCGGTTGCGATGGCGTGCTCTTCGTGCGGCTAACCCGGTTCCAACCCTACCCGCCCGCGTCCGTGGGCTGGAGTTTCCGGCTGGTGGCGGCACCCGGGGCCGAAATTTTGTGGGCGGTAGACGAAGTGGCGGATACCCGCCTGCCCTCTGTCGCCAGCGGTTTGCAGCTGTATTTCCGCCAGCGTGGGATTACGGACCTTGAGGCCCGGCATCTGGCCGCCTCCCCGCGCCGCATGGCGGAATACAGCCTGGAGGCACTGTTCCAAACCTTGCCACCGCGCTAAAGTTTTCCAGTACAGTGTCGATAACCCTTTTGGCCTCAGACAAGCCCGATCTGCCTGCCACAACAGCAAAGGCAAGTTATGGAAGTAAAATTAAACAACTCAGCGAGCCCGGTCAGCCAGGTACTGGCGCGGGTCATCAAGTCGGCGAAGACCCAGCCCAGCGAGGCGGTCGCCTCCTTTGCCCGCAGCGACGCGCTTAACCGCACGCTCGCTGCGACGCCGGACGTGCGACCGGACGTGGTTGCCCGCGCCCGGCAACTGGTGGCGCGACCTGCCTATCCGCCGAAAGATGTCCTCGAACGCATCGCCCGCCTCATGTCGTCGGAAATCAGCGGCAGTTAACCCATCCTACCATGACACGCGGCAATCCCTGGCAGTCTTACAAGAAGGTCGCCACCCAGACCGCCTCGCCCGGGCAGTTGGTGCTGATGCTCTTCGAGGGGGCCATCCGGTTCCTGGACCGTTCGCTTACCGGTTTCGCACTGGATGATCCGGCCGAGCGTAACGCCACCATTAGCAACAACCTGATCCGGGCGCAGGACATTCTGCACGAACTGGATGCCTCGCTCAACCTTGAGGCCGGGGGGGAACTCGCCCAGACCCTGCGGGCCCTGTATCAGTATTGCGACCGTCGGCTGATCGAGAGCAACCGGTACAAAACCGATGCTGGCATTCACGAAGTGCTCCGGCATTTGGGCGAATTGCGCGGGGCATGGGCGGCCATGCTGCAGGGGCAAATAACCACTCCGCTTCCTGGCGTCACACCTCCAGCCCGGCTGGCCGCCTGATTTCCATGAATGCCCGGGCCCAACTCTTCGCTGCCTATGCCGAATGGCGCGATTGGACGCGTCGCGAAACCGAGGCCATCGGTGCAGAAGCCTGGCCGGAAGTTCAGCGGTGCCAGGGGGTGAAGGCCGACCTCCAAAAGCAAATCCTGCAGTTCACCGAAGCCGCGCAGGCTGACAGTCGTGAGCGGGGCAGCAATTGGACGGACACCCAGCGGGAAATTTCTGCCGTAGTCAGCCAGCTGATTGAAATGGAGCATGCCAACACCGCCCGGCTGGCTATGTTGCGGTCAAAGGCTGAAGAACGCTTCGGAGCACTTCGTCAAGCCACCCGCAACCTGCGCCGGGTACAGGGGTCCTATGGCGGTGCGGCGGGAACTCAGTGGCAGTCCTATTCGTGATTGCCAAGGAGCTTCAAAGTTCCGCCGTGCTGTGCAAAATCGTTTCCTCCCTGCGCCGGTTCTGCTTGTGTCGCCAGCGAGTGCTAATTGCCATGATTTCGACAGTTGGCATGAATGGACAGCCAGACCGACGGAAGAATCGTGAATGCATCCAACGATCCTGCTGAGAACGCCGTGACAATACGGACGGCAGGGCCGTGGTTGCAAGATGGACTGGCGGTGGTCAACCGGCAGGGCCAGTTGTTGCAGGCGAACGCTGCGCTCTGGCGCTGGCTCGGCATGCCAGACGCGACCCTCTTGCCGGCATCCTTGAGCAGCATGCTGATGGGGCGGCCGGGCATCGACACCGCCCTGAAGGCGGCGATGCAGGCCGGCGAGCCGGCCGGGCGGTTGCAACTTCCCGGTGGTTCGGACGAACCAGATCGCTGGCTGCAAATCGACTGGCTTCGTCGCGGTGATGAATGGTTTTTGCATTTGGACGCAGTGCTGCCGCCGCAGCCAGAGTCGCCGATGCCCGTGGCCGAGTCGGATGCTCCCCGGCGCTGTCAGGTCGAGTTGCAGTTGCGGCGCGCCGAGGCTCATTTGCAGAACCTGCTCGAACGCTGGCCGGGCGTGGTTTTTAGTCAACGCCCCGACCTCAGTTTCAGCTACGTGAGTCCGGTGATCGAGAGCCTGACCGGTATTCCTACCGGCGACTGGATGCGCGGGAGTCATTTTTGGGAAACGATTCACGAAGGGGACCGGGAAGAACTGGAACGCCAGTTGCGATGCTGTGCTGCCACCGGCCAGAGCAGTACCACCTTGCGGGTTCGCAACCGGAGCACGGGCCGGATTGCCTACGTGTTGGAGCAACGGCAGGCGATTCTCGGAGTGGGCGGCATCGTGCTGGGCTACGAAGGCTTCTGGGTCGATATCACCCGCCAGACGATCGCCGAGAAAAGCATGACTTCCGGGGCTTGGAAAGAGACCCTGGCTGTGTTGACCATGGGGTTGGCGCACGATTTCGGCAACATCCTGGCCGGCATCCATTCGCTGAGTGAAACCATGGAAGACGTGCTGGCCACCGTTGCACCCGAGCACCGTGGCAGCATGAACCTCATCCGGCGTAATGCCATGATGGCCAGTCAGATTGTCCGGCGCATTGTGGCCCTCCACCAGGGAAAGTTGGGCGAATTTGGATACCACTCGTTGAACAGCTTGATGACGGACTTGGAGGAGCTGGTGCGCAAGATCGTGCCGCGCCGCATCCAGGTGGAATCTGAGTACTCCAAACAGGAACTGCCTGCGTATCTGGACGCGGTCGAGTTCCGTCAGGTAGTGGTGAATCTGGTGCTCAACGCGGCCGAGGCCATCCCGCAAGTCGGCAAGATCCGGCTCCTCACCAACCGACACTCCGAACTGCCCAGCGTCGTAAACTGTCAGGGAACCATCCCGTCGCCTCCCTTGCTGGAGGTCATCGTGGCCGACACCGGGACCGGCATTCCAGCCCGGTACCTGCGCAGCATCTTCGAGCCGTTCTTCACCACCAAGTCGCTCATCAAAGGTACTGGGTTGGGGCTTTACAACGCCTGGCTGTTCGTCGAACGACACAAGGGCGCGATCTCGGTCGAGTCAACGGAAGGCCAGGGCACGGCCTTCCACCTCTGGCTGCCGGAGGCCACGTTCCAAGAAGCGGAACGGCATTTGTCCCATGACCAGGCGGTGCGCCGCGCCCTGCTCTTACTCGATTTGCCGGGCCGTCCGCGTGATGCCACGGCGGAATTTCTCCGACGTAACGGCTACCTCGTGGTTGTCGAAGAGCCTGAGCGGGCCTTCGCCCAGTTGTACAGCGGCGACTACCGGATCGCGGCGATTGTGCTGCAGGCGACGGGACAGCAGGTGCCGTCGGTGGAGCTGGTGCGGCAATTGCGCCGCCGGGCCCCCGAGGCCCGACTCGTCCTCCTGATCACGGGGCGCAACCAGGACGAACTGCCGGTGTCCCTCCTCCAGGCGGCGGACTTGGTGCTGTCCCAGGGCTTGTCGGAAAGTGAAATATTAGGCAAGATTTCCACCCTGTTCAACTGACGCATGAGCAATCTCAAACGCCCGCAACCAGATGCCGCCGCGCATCGAATCCTGATCGTGGATGATGAGGAGATCGTGCTGGCGGCGCTGCGTGAAACGTTGCGCCGCGAGGGCTACGCCGTGACGACCGCCGATGGCCCGACCGAGGCGCTCGCGCAGATGCAGGGACAAGTTTTTTCGGCGATCATTTCAGATTACCAGATGCCCGAACGCACCGGTCTGGATTTTCTGGCCGAAGCCAAGACCATCCAGCCGGATGCCACGCGCATCTTGATCACGGCTGTTCTGACGCTCGACACGGTGATCGAGGCGATCAACCGGGGTGAAATTTTCCGCTTCATCGTCAAGCCCTGGCTGCGCGAAGAACTGCTGGTCACCGTCAAAAACGCCGTCCAACGTTACGAGCTGGTCTGCCGCAACAGCCTCTTGCAGGCGACCACGCTGGCGATGAACGAGAAGCTGGTCACGCTCAACCGTGAACTGGAGGAGCGGCTGGGGAAGATTGCCGAACAAAATGCCCAGCTCGCCCGCCTCAATGAAGCCCTGGCAGGCAATCTGCAACATTCTGCCCAGCTATGTGTGCGGGTGTTGGAAACTTTTTACCCGACCCTCGGCAGCCAGACCCGGCGCGTCCACGCCTTGTGCAAGACCATGGCGGCCGGACTCAACCTCACCAACGAAGATCGCAGCACGCTGGAACTCAGTGCGTGGCTGCACGATATCGGGCTACTGGGGACGCCGCGCCGGCTGATCCGCAAGTGGCAGCTCGAACCCGCCACGCTCACGGCGGCCGAGCGGGCGCTGATTGAACACCATCCGGTGCTCGGTCAGGAACTGGCGTGCTTTGCGCATAACCTTGAGGCGGTTGGCCAGATCATTCGCAGCCATCACGAACACTTCGACGGGCAGGGCTACCCGGACCGGTTGCGGGGTGACCAAATTCCCTGGCTGGCGCGATTGCTGGCTGTGGCGGTGGGTTACGCTGCGTGCGATGGAGATGATTTTCAGGCGGCGGAATTTGTCCGTCAGGCCAGCGGTCGTGTCTATGACCCTGAAGCTGTCCGTCACCTGCTGCGTTCGCTGCCGCACGCCACCGTGCCACGGCGTCAGCGCGAGGTGCTGCTGGCCGAGCTGGAGCCGGGGATGGTGGTGGCGCGCGGCATCTATACCGCCAGCGGTTTGCTGCTAATACCAGAAGGCCAGCAGTTGACCGGGCCTTACATCGATAAATTGCTAAACCATAACCGGATTAATCCGATAACTCAATCACTGGTCGTGTATTGCTAGGGAGTGTCCACAGCACGCGGCCGGCCCCGAGTTATGACAGAGAGTCAGCCGTGCCCTGTGGGCGCCTCCCCAGTCCGCCGCGAAGAATCGTGGTGGCGCTGTCTGTTTGAACATGCGGAGGATGCCCAGCTCGTCTGCGATCAGCGCGGTCTGATCCTCGAAGCCAATCCCCGCGCCGGTTTCCTTTGCCGGCCAGGTACCGCTCCCGGGCGGGGCGTGACGGCCCTGCCTGAAACCTTGACCGACAGCACCCGCGTGCGCCTGCTTACGTTGCTGCGCTCCGGGCTGCGGGGCCAGAGCACTTTGTCAGGGGTCACGTTGTTGAGCGGACAGCGGTTGGTGATGATGGCGGATTTGCAGATCGCGCCGCTGGGTGACGGGCATTTTCTGGTGACCATCCGCGATTCGAGCCGCCGCTGGCGCATCGAATCCCACATGCAACGGCTCGTTACCGCGCTGGATGCCACGCCGGACGTGTTCTTTCTCACCGATGGGGAGCATCGCATTACTTATGTAAACACCGCCTTTCAGGCCGTCACGGGCTTCTCCATCGAGGACGCCCTGGGGCGTGCGGAGGATTTCTTGCGTGCGCCGGGACAGGGGCGGCTGATCAAAGCCTATCGCGAAACTGTGCGCGAGGGCCGTGATTGGGTGGGGGAATTGCAGAATTTGCGACACGACGGCTCCACGTATCCGGTGGCCGTCACCTTCGCACCCATATTTGACTCCGGTGGCGGGTTCATCGGGTTCGTGGCTTCCGAACGTGATATTACGCAGCGGCAGCAGTTGCAGGACCAATTGCGGCAGGAGCGTGATTTTGTACGCAGCATCCTCAACTCGGTGGAGGCGGCTGTTTACACCGTGACCCCTGCTTTGTGCCTGACCCATGTAAACGAAGTCTGGCGTTCCCTGCCGCCCCAGCAAGGCTGGCTGCGCGTCGATTCCGCCCCGCAGATCGGCCAAAGTCTGTTGTCCCTCGTGCCAGATGCGCGACACCGTGAGGAACTCGCCCGGATGTGCCGTGAAGTGCTGGCCAATGGCCGGGCCCAGGAACTCCAGTTCGCCGCGCACCAGCACCACTGGTGGATGAAACTTTCGCCGTTACAAAATGCCGGCGCGACTGGCGGAGTAATCCTCCAGGTGGTAGATCAGACCCGGCTGCAGGAATTGCAGAAGCAGCTCTATCAGGCGCAGAAGATGGAGACCATCGGTGCTTTGTCGGCCGGGGTGGCGCATGATTTCAACAACCTGCTGCAGGCCATCCGTGGCAACACCAATCTGATGCTGGCGGACGAGTCGCTCGCGACGGCGTTGCGAAGCAAGCTCGAACAAGTGGACCGGGCCGCCGAGCGGGCGGCCGGCATCACCCGGCAATTGCTGGCCTTCAGCCGTGATTCCGAGGAAGAAGTCACGGTTTTTGATTTCAATGAATTGCTGCAGGAGACCAGCCTGCTGGTGAAGCGCTCGTTGCGGGCGCGCGTGGACCTGCAGGTTACCCCGGCCGCCCATCCCGTGCGCGTGCGCATGGATGCCACCCGGGCCAGCCAGTTGCTGCTCAACCTGTGCGTCAACGCCCAGGACGCAATGGCGCACGGAGGGACGCTGACCCTGCAAAATCAGCCCGTGGCACTCAGCGAGACCCAGGCACAGCGGGCGCATGTTGTTCTGGGAACCCCGTTCGTCCGGTGCACCGTGGCCGACACCGGCATGGGAATTCCGCCCGAGGTGTTACCCCGGATCTTCGACCCCTTTTTCACCACTAAAGAGGTGGGGAAAGGCACGGGGCTGGGGCTTTCGATCGTGCACAGCGTGGTGACGCGGTCGCTGGGTTTCATTGAAATCGAAAGCACGGCGGGGCAGGGGACTGCCTTCCATGTATATCTGCCATTGGTGGAAGGTGCCTCACCGAAGTTTACCCAGCAGGTTCGCCGGGCGGCCGGCCGCGGTTCCGGCCGGGTGCTGGTGGTGGATGACCTCGATCTGGTGCGCGATTTTTCAAAAGCCTTCTTGTGCGCGGTCGGCGCGTTGTATCTGAAACACCACCACCTGCCCGAAGTGCTGGTGGACGCTGCGCTGCACCATCATGCGCCGGAGCAGGCGGGGAGTGACGCCGCCTTGGTGGCCGTGGTGCATCTCGCCAACCAGTTGACCCACGTCGCCCGGATCGGCCGCAGTGGTAATCCGGCGGTCATCACCGAGGCGGAGTGGCTCGCTGCCCCCGCCTGGGATCTGCTCTTTCCTCCCGGCCAGGAAGAGGCGCGCGCTCTGGCTCGTGCCGCGCTTCGTCGAAAGCTGGAACATCTCCCCTTGATGATTGAAAAGATGATCTGACCGCATGCCTGCCACTTGCTTCCGGCGTCCGTGAACAGCGAATCCTACCGATGAGCCCATCCCAGCCAGCGTGCAACCGCCGGGTCCTTGTGGTGGATGACGATCCGCAGGTGCACTTGCTCATTGGAAATGCGCTGACGATGGATGGGGGGCGCCCGGCGGCATCGCCACTGTGCGATAATCCCTTTGAGGTGACGGTGGCCAGCCACGGGTCGGAGGCCGAGGCCTTGACGCGCGCGGCCGAGGAGGCGCATCGCCCCTTTGCGCTGGGCTTCGTGGACATGTACCTGCCGGACATGGACGGCTGCGAAACGCTGGCGCGGCTCTGGCATTGCTCGCCCGAGATGCAGATCGTGCTCTGTACCAGTGCCGCCGATACATCACTGGGCAAGCTGATCGGACGCTTCGGCTACACAGACCAGTTGATCGTGCTCAAAAAGCCGTTTCACGGCTTGGAACTGGTGCAACTGGCCAACGCCATGACCGCGAAGTGGCAGGGTTTCGTCGCCCTGCAAGATCATCTTGCGCAGTTGGAATCCGTGGTTTTCGCCCGGACCGAGGAAGCCCGCCGGGCCGTCACCGCGCTCAAGCGTGAACTGGATGAGCGCCGCAAATCAGAGGAGCAATTGCGCCGCAACGAGGAGTTGCTGCGGCTCATCACCGACAATGCTGCCGACTTGATCGCCGTGGTGGATGGGCAGGGCCGGCGGGTTTACAACAGCCCCTCGTATCAGCGGGTGCTGGGCTACCGCCCGGCGGACCTGCAGGCCAGCCACTCGCTCGAACAAATCCATCCGGAGGATCGGCAGCAGGTCAGCGCCGCCGCCCAACTCATCACGACCGAGGGCCGGGACAACCATCTCGAATACCGCATGCGCCACCGGGATGGCACCTGGCGCCATCTCGAATCTTCCGGTTCCGCCATTCGCAATGTGCAAGGGGAGGTGGAAAAAGTGGTGATCGTCGCCCGCGACATCACCACCCGCAAACAGGCCGAAGCCGTGGCCACGGAAAGCGGACAACGGCTGCGTTCCCTTATCAGCAACATTCCCGGGGCGGTCTATCGGTGCACTCCGCCTCCCGAGCGGCAGCTCGAATTCATCAGTGACCTGATTTGGGAATTGTCCGGCTATCCCTGCACGGAGTTCACGGAAGCGCGCACGCAGAGCTTCACTTCCATCATTCATCCGGAGGATTACGCCGCCGTGCAGGACGCCGTACAAATGGGCATCAGCCGGCGGTTGCCCTACGTCGCGGATTACCGGCTCGTCCGGGCGGATGGCAGCATCCGGTGGGTGCATGACAAGGGGCAGGCGGATTTCGACGAACACGGTTCGGTGCGGTGGTTGGACGGCGTGATTTTCGACATTACCGAGCGTAAACAGCAGGAGGAAGAAATGCGCCGCCTGCATACGGAAACGGAAAACCTCTTCGCTTCCATCAGCGCCATTCTGGTGGGGGTGGATGTGACGGGCCGCGTAGCCCGTTGGAATGCAGCGGCGGCCACCGCACTCGGTCTGGCTGCCTCCGAAGTAATGGGCCAGCCTTTTCACACCCTGCCGATCGAATGGGACTGGCTGGCCCTGCAGCGGATGACGGACGAGGCGCTGCGCAGCAACCACCGGCTGGATCTGGATAACTTCACCCTGCGCAACAAGGACGGGGCCGAAGTGATTCTGAGCGTGACGATCACGCCGAGCAAACCGGATGCCGAGAACCGGCTCAATTTCATCCTGCTGGCCGTGGATGTCACCCATCGGCACACGCTCGAGTCGCAGTTGCGGGATGCGCAGAAGCTCGAATCCATTGGCCGGCTGGCGGCGGGCATCGCGCACGAGATCAACACCCCGACGCAATACATCGGCGATAACTTGAGGTTCCTCCGCGATGCCTTCACGGACCTCGCCCCGGTGCTGGCTGCCGGAGCCCAGTTGGGGGAAACGGTGCGGCAGGGAGCCGATCCCCAAGCGGCTGCGGTCAAGTTGGAAAAGTGCATCGAGACCGCTGATCTGGCCTATTTGCGCGACGAGATTCCGCGGGCCGTCGAGGAGGCCGTTTCCGGGGTGGATCGCGTCACCAAGATCGTCCAGGCCATGAAGGAGTTTTCGCACCCGGGCAACGAGGAGAAGACTCCCATCGACATCAACCGGGCGATCCAGAGCACCATCACGGTCGCCCGGAATGAGTGGAAGTACGTCGCCGACCTCGTGACGGATTTTGATGGTACGCTGCCGCCTGTGCCTTGCCAGCCGGGCAGTTTCAATCAGGCCGTGCTCAACATCATCGTCAACGCGGCCCACGCCATTGCTGGCAAAGGCGACGCCAGTACCGCGGCGCGCGGCACCATCACCGTGACCACCCGGCGTGCAGGCGACTGGGCGGAACTGCGTGTGCAGGATACCGGCACTGGGATTCCCGAGCCGGCCCGGGCCAAGATTTTCGACCCGTTTTTTACCACCAAGGAAGTAGGGAAGGGGACCGGGCAAGGGCTGGCCATCGCCCGTTCCGTCGTGGTGGACAAACATGCCGGCAGCATTCACTTCGAAACCGAAACCGGCCGGGGGACCACGTTCGTGATCCGTCTGCCCTTGCAAACCGCGACGCCCAACTGACTGATGAAAACCCGTGTGCTATTTGTCGATGACGAAACCCTCGTCCTGCAGGGGTTGCAGCGGATGTTGCGCCCGTTGCGGCACGAGTGGGACATGGAGTTTGTGGAATCCGGTCCCCTGGCGCTCAATCGCCTGGCGACGACGCCCTTTGACGTAGTGGTGTCCGACATGCGGATGCCGGTCATGGACGGGGCCCAGCTCCTGAACGAGGTCATGCGCCGTCACCCGCGCACCGTGCGGATCATCCTCTCCGGCCACGCGGATCAGGACCTCGTGCTCAAGGCGGTGGGCTCCACCCACCAATATCTTAACAAACCGTGCGATCCCGATTTGCTCCGCACCACGGTGCAGCGCGCGGCCTTGCTTGGCGACTCGCTGCCAAATGAGAAGGTCAAATCCCTCGTGGCCCAGATGGACTCGCTGCCCACGTTGCCCGCCGTGTACCGCGAGGTCCTGGCCGAGCTGCGTTCGCCGGACACCACGCTGGCGCGCGTGGGCGAAATCTTCGGCCGGGACGTCGGCCTGACGGCGCAGGTGCTTAAACTGGTGAACTCCGCCTTTTTCGGTCTCCGTCGCTCGGTCAGCGGGCCGGTGGATGCGGTGACGTTTCTCGGGCTGGATACGATCAAGGCGCTCGTGCTCGCGATGCATACCTTTTCCCAGTTCGCCAACTCGGAACTGGCGGGGCTGTCCTTTGGCGCGTTGCAGCGGCACAGCCTGCTGGTCGCCGGTTTTGCCCGCGCGCTGGCCCGGCAGGAATTCACGGGTGCGAAGGCAGCGGACGAAGCGTTCGTCGCCGGGCTGCTGCACGACGCCGGCAAACTGCTGCTCGCGGCCAACTTTAAGAGCCACTACCTGCGGGTTGCCACCGTTGCCGGTGAAGGCGGCCTGGCCCCGCATGCCGTCGAACTGGGCGTCTTCGGTTGCACCCATGCGGAAGTCGGCGGTTACCTCCTCGGGTTGTGGGGTTTGCCCGCCAACGTGGTGGACGCGATCACCTGGCATCACCGGCCGGAAGATTCCGGAGCCACCCAGCTCAATACGGCCATGCTGCTCCATGTGGCTGACTACCTCGCCCATGAATTGGAGCCGGCGGGTGGGCGGGTGGCGCGACCGGCGTTACACGCCGAAGTCCTCGGCCGGCTGGGGTTGGAAGGTCGGGTGGAAGCCTGGCGGGAAACGTGCCGAGCCACGCTGGGGACAGGAGGAGCGGCGTGAACGAACGAATTCTCTGTGTGGATGACGAGCCGAACGTGCTGGCCGGCATCCAGCGCACGTTGCGCAAGCAGTTCCAGTTGGAGACAGCCGGCGGGGGTGAAGCTGCCCTGGCCCTGCTGGAACGCAACGGCCCCATCGCCGTGATTGTCTCCGACATGCGCATGCCCGGCCTCTCCGGCCTCCAACTGCTCGCACAGGCTAAGGAAAAATGGCCGGACATGGTGCGCGTGATGCTCACCGGCAACGCCGACCAGCAGACCGCGATCGATGCCGTCAACCAGGGCAGCATCTTTCGTTTCCTTACCAAACCCTGCCCGCCTGAGACCCTGACGGCGACGTTGACGGCGGCCCTGGAGCAGCATCGCCTGATCACGGCCGAACGCGAATTGCTGGAGAAGACGCTCAACGGCAGTGTGAGCCTGCTCACGGAAATGCTTTCCGTGCTGGACCCGGTGCATTTTGGCCGTTGCCAGCAACTGCGCGAGCAGGTCCGCGCCGTGGTTCCCAAGCTGGGGCTTGGCAATGGCTGGGAAATCGAGATGGCCGCGATGTTGCACGGCATCGGGCGCATTACCTTGCCGCCGCAGGTCGTCGCCCGCGCCCGCACCGACGGCCCGTTGACTGACGCCGAGCGGCTCATGTTGCGTCGGCTGCCCGAAACGGGCAGTGCCTTGCTGGCACACATTCCCCGCCTTGAACCTGTGGCCCGGATTGTTCGTTTGCAGGACAAGCACTACGACGGTTCCGGGTTCCCCTTGGAATCCATCGCCGGACGCGACATCCCGGCCGGCGCGCGGCTGCTCAAAATCCTGGTGGATTTGAAAAGCCTCGAGGAACTGGGCCGCTCGCGCCGGGAGAGTCTCGTGGCCCTGCGGGAACGCGGTGGCAGATACGATCCGGATTACCTCGAGTCCGTGGCCGAAGTGCTGGCCCCGGGAGCGAACCGGCCCGTGCTGGCCATACCGTTCCGGGATTTGCGGGCGGGCCAGATCCTGGTGGCCGAAGTGGTCACCCGTGAAGGCATGCCGCTCATCAGCGGCGGCAACCGCGTCACTCCCGGCCTGCTGGAACGCCTGCGAAACTTCGCCGCCACCTCCGGCTTGCGCGAGCCGATCTACGTGGAAGGCTGACTTTAGTACGGAGCCAGCACGGGCATACGGGCATAACGCCCGCGAAGTCAGGGTGGAAGCCTGCCCCACTAACGCGGCTGGCCGCAGGATCGCTTCAATGTTGTTGCGCGACCGGTACAACGCCTGCGCGAAGGGCTTTCCGACCGAGGTTGGAGGAAAGTGATCGCCAGGTTCCCGGTGCATCGATTGCTGAGGGGTCGCTTCGATTCAGATTGAGCAACGGATGATCCTTCGTGATATTCCTCGAAGTCGCACATCAAAACCGCATGACAAAGACCGGAATTATTAACTGTCACGTGAGAGCCCTGGCCATCTTCGGCTTTGCGTGGTTCATGTTGCTCCCTTGCAAGGCGGCGGCGGACGAGGATTTCGCCACGCTGCAGGCCAATGCCCAAAAGTCTTTCCGCGATGGCGTCGCCCCCTTCGTAAAGACCTATTGCGCTGAGTGCCACGGGGACAAGAAACGCAAGGGCGGCATCAGTTTTCTGGCGGCGCTCAAGAACCCCGGCGACTCCAGTTCCAGCAAGCGGTGGAAACAGGCCCTTGTCAGTGTACGGACTCATGACATGCCGCCGGATGACACGGCCAAGCAGCCGACGGCGGAGGAACGGCAGAAGTTTCTCGGCTGGTTGGCCCAGCTCAAGTTTCTCAGCCCGCAGGACCCCGGCCCGTTTGTGATCCGGCGTTTGACCAAGGTGGAGTATGGCAACACGCTGCATGATCTCTACGGGGTCGATCCCGCCGTGGCGCAAGAGCTGCCAGATGAAGTGTTCGGCGAGGGTTATCTCAACACGCTTTCCCCCTTGCAGTCGGAGCAGTACCTCGCGATTGCCAACGTGGTGCTGGACAAGATTCTGGCGCGCGACGGGGCCACCCCGACCGCCGTTCAAAAACGGCTCTTTGGCAAAACGCCCTCCTCCGGGGCTGACGCCCGCGCGGCGGCCAAAGTGGTCGCGCGTTCACTGGCTCGGGACGCATACCGGCGGCCGCCTACGGAGGCGGAACTGGATGTCCTGCTCGGGGTTTTCGATCTGGCACGAGAAAACAAACTCGCCTACCCGGCGGCGCTGCGCCTGATGTTCAAGGCGATCCTCGTTTCTCCCCAGTTTCTCTTCATCACGCCCGCCCAGGAGCCGGAACCTGGTCGCGAAATCGTACCGCTGGATGATCATCAACTGGCGTCGCGTTTATCCTATTTACTGTGGGCGACCACGCCGGATGCAGAGCTTTCCGCCTTGGCCGATCGCGGGCAGCTCCATGACCCGGCGGTACTGAAAGCCCAGACGAAGCGTTTGCTGCTGGATCGCCGTTCCCGGGCGTTGTTTGATGGATTCGGCGCGCAGTGGCTGGGGCTCGGGGGGCTGGCAGGTAAAACCTTCGACACCGCCAAGTTTCCCCAGATGACCAGCGGGATGCGCGCGGCGATGTACGACGAGGCCCGCCTGTTCTTTGACAGCATCGTGCGGGACAACCGGAGCGTGGTCAGTTTTGTCGACAGTGATTACACGTTCCTCAACGGGACCTTGGCCGCCCTGTACGGTCTGGATAAAACGGTCAAAGGCCCCGAGATGCGCAAGGTGAAGCTGGCGGATGCCAACCGGGGCGGCATTCTGGGCATGCCCGGAATCCTGGCGACGACCTCGTTTCCCAACCGCACCAGCGCCGTCAAACGCGGCGTGTGGGTGCTCGAACAAGTGCTGGGAGAACATGTGCCGCCGGCGCCGGCGAATGTTCCGGCTCTGGAAAAGCAGGACCAGAAGAAGGTCGCCAACCTGACGCTGCGTCAGCGCACGGAATTGCACCGTACGAATCCGGTGTGTGCCAATTGCCACAAAATTCTCGATCCCATCGGCTTCGGCTTGGAGAACTTCGATGCGGTCGGGCGCTGGCGTGATCAGGACGACTCTGGCGGCGCGATTGACGCGGCAGGTGAGCTCCCCGGAGGGAAGCACTTCACTACGCCCAAGGAGCTTAAAGTCATCATTGCCGGTCGCAAAGACGAGCTGGCGCGCAACCTGACGGAGAAATTGCTGGCCTACGCCTTATGCCGCCAATTGGAAGGTTACGACGAAATCGTGGTGGACCGGCTGATGGAAACCATCGCCAAGGATGGCTACCGCATACAGACCCTGGTCACCGAAATCGTGACTAGTTACCCCTTCCTCCAGCGTCATATCCAGAAGCAAGCCGTCGCCTTGTCACATGAGAAATAAAATGCTGATTGATCGTCGCACGAGTCTGAAGGGAATTGGAGCCACCCTCGCGCTGCCCCTGTTTGAATCCTTGGGCTGGGCGGCCCCGGGCAAGGAAAAGTCCTTCAAGCCACCGGTCCGCCTCGGGTTCATGTATATGCCTCACGGGGTCATCATGGATCAGTTCTGGCCCAAGAACCCGGAGAGTTTTCTCACGGCCCCGCCGCCGGCCTTGGAAGCGCTGCGCCCCGTGCTCAATCACTGCTTGCTGATGAAGGGCATTTCGGGCGTGCCGATCGCTCCCTTCAATGGCGCACCTCATGCGCTCGAACTTTCGACCTGGCTCACGGCGAGGCTGCCGGATGCGAACCGGCGGAATCAGATCCATATCGCGATTTCGGCGGATCAAATCGCCGCCAATTACGTGGGCTTTCAAACGTCCCTGCCTTCCTTGGAGCTGGCCACGATGCCGCAGACGCACAAGGAAAACCAGGAGGGCCTGAACGAGGGCTACTACTCGCATTGCAGCTTCCGTTCCGCCACCCAGGCCGTGCCCGCCGAGATCAATCCCCGCAGCGTGCTCAACCGGCTCTTCGGCAAGGCCGACGCGGCGGGTGATGGCCGCAAACCCGGGACCATCTCCCCGGCGCAGGCGCTGGATCGGAAAATGTTGGACCTGGTCCTTACCGGGGCGCGCGACTTGCGCCGGAAGCTGCCCCAGGACGACCAGCACAAGCTGGACGAATATCTGGACAGTGTGCGTTCGGTGGAACGCCGCATTGCCGCCATCGAACATCGCCAGCAGGAGGCGGCCCTGGAGAAGGCCGGTGTCAGCGTGAGCAAGCGCAACTCCTCAGATTCACCTCCCATCGAGGTCAAGATTCCCGAGGGCGACAAACGTAGCGAGTACATGCAGGTGATGTGCGACCTCAACGTGCTCGCGTTCCAAACCGACACCACGCGCGTCAGCACCTACATCGGCTCCACGCCGAACGGGGTTTCCTATCCGGAACTTGGGTTCAAGGACGAGCACCATTCCCAGACGCATCACAACAACAAGGCCGAACAGGTCGACAAGGTCGCCGCGATCACGAAGTTCAACATCGATCAGTTCGCCTACATGGTGAAAAAGATGGCGAGCCTGCGGGAAGGTGATGGCACCTTGCTGGACAACTGCATCATGATGTGGGGCTCCGGTCTGGAAGACGGGAACAAGCACACGCGCGAAAACCTGCCGTTTATCCTGGCCGGCCGCGGCGGTGGGGCCTTGAACTCCGGACGTTACCTCCCCGACACCAAAGGCAACCAAGGCGACCTGCTTACCACACTCCTCACGTGTGCCGGCATTCCGCTGGATCGCCCCATTGGCATTGCGACCAAGCAGATCAAAGAGATGGTCGCCAAGGTTTGAAATGAGTTTTTGGCGGTTTGCTTTGACGGACCTGCGGGCCGTCCACCACGACCTCATTTCATGAAACGCCTCGCCGGCTGGTTCCTGGGCTTGTCTCTTTTCACCGCTTCCCTCCATGCCGGAGATGCGGAGGTCATCGCCGCTTTGAAGGCGAAGGGCGCGGAGGCCACTTCGACCAAAGGTTTCGTGACTGGGCTTTCGTTTCCCGACTGCTCGAAACTGACGCCTGCGGACTACGCGTCGTTGGCGCAGTTGAGCGGTGTGAAACAACTGGGATTCAGCAAGGGCTTTGACGACGCCGCACTCAAGGCCATCGGCCCCGCGTCGGAAATCGAACAGTTGTCCACCAATGGCATGGACATCTCGGACGAAGGGGCGGCGGCACTGGCGGCGTGGAAAGGCCTCAAGTCGATTGCTTTTTTCCATCCTGGCCGCCGGCTCACCGGTACGGGCCTCGCGGCGCTCGTGGCGCTGCCGAAATTGGAGCGCCTTACAGTGGCCGGCTCGCTGGCCTTCGCCGATGAAGGCATGGCCGCCGTCGCCAAACTCACCCAGTTGAAGGGCTTCCGCACCTGGCACAGCGGTGTGACTCCGGCAGGCGTGAAACAGCTCGTTGCCTTGAAAAACCTTACCAGCGTCTTTCTCGGCCAGCGTCTGAGTTACACCCCTCCGGTCACGCTCTCGGACGACTCGCTGCCGGTGCTCGCGGAGTTGACTCTGTTGGAGGATGTGACGCTCAGCGAGGCGCGGCTCACGCCCGGCGCGCTCGGTCAGTTGCAAAAGCTCACGCACCTTAAACGGCTTACGCTCGACGGTGTCGACCTCGCGGAACCGGATCTCGCCGCGTTGAAACAGCAGCTTCCCAAAACGGACGTGCGCTGGACGGCTCCGAGCGAAGCCTACAAAAAGCGCATCTCCGCTCTGTTCAAGTGATCACCGCGAAGGCAGGCGGGGAGCGCAGGTTGCAGGCGAGGTGCATGTCGGTCTATGTCGTGCTTTTCCTCTGGCTGGCGAGGGCCGGTTCCCTGACTTTGGCCGTTGACCCGCCTGATTTCCGGTCGGCCTTTGCCGCAGCCCTCCAGCGTGGTGAATCCAAGATCGTCATTCCGCCCGGCACGTATCGCCTCGCGCCGCTCCCTGGACAAAAGGTGGTGTGGTGCCTGAATGGACTGCACGACAAGGAGATTGTGGCCGACGGGGTGACGCTGGTGGCGACAAAGCTGACCCGCGCGGTGGCCATTGATCATTGTGAGCGGGTTTCGATCCGCGGCCTGACGGTGGATTATGACCCGCTCCCATTCACGCAGGGCAGGGTGGTGGCCGTGGCCGAGGACCTTGGCTGGATTGATGTGAAACTTCACGCTGGCTTTCCGCGCCATCCCTTCGCGCGCATTGATGTCGTCGATCCCGAAACCCGCTACCGGAAGAAGGGAATGCCTTTCTTGTGGGGCACCAAGGCGACCCTGCAGAGTCCGGACATCGTTCGGGTGACCTTGAAGGACATTGGCCAGACCGCGAAGCCTGGCGATCTGGCCTCGCTCAGTACGGGTTGCGAGCCGGACGGGATTCCCCACGCCGTGTCCATCGAGCATTGCACGTCGGTGACTTTACGCAATGTCACCGTACACAGCGCCCCCGGTATGGGCATCCTCGAAGCGGACGGGGACGGCCGGAGTGCATTTCTTGGCTGCCGGGTCGTGCCGGGGCCACGACCGTCCGGGGCCGGTGAAGACCGCTTGCTCAGTACCTCGTGGGATGCCATGCAGACCAAAACCGTCCGGATTGGACCTCGTGTCGAGGGTTGCGAAATTCGCGATGCCGGCGACGACTCGTGGAGCGTGCAGTCCGCCGATTTCATGGTTTTGAAGCAGAACGGCAGCACGCTGGTGCTGGCCAGCCGCGACGAGTACACCGTTGGCGTGGAGGTGGGGGATCGTTTGCAGGCTTATGTGGGCGGGGTTGAGGCGACCGTCCGCATGCGCCGGAGTCTTGCTCGTGCGGAAGCCGGCCTTGATGCTGCGGTGATGGCCAAGTTGACCAATGCACCACCGTGGTCGGAGTGGAACGTCTCGCCCCGCTGTTTGGTCGTCACGCTGGATCGCGAATTGCCGGTCAAGGCAGGTGGTTCCCTGTTTTCGCCCGACCGCATGGGCAACGGTTTCGCGTTCCTCCACAACCACATCCACAGTGCGGGCCGCGTCCTGATCAAGGCCGGTGGACGGATCGAAGGCAACCTGCTCGATACGCCACACGCCTTGACCGTTTGTCCCGAATTGCCCGCCAACGCCGCAGCGGGGATCGATGGTCTGGTGATCCGCCGCAACAAGATTCGCCGGGCCGGCTGGTTCTGTCCCGCCCCTTGGTCTGCGTCCGCCGGAACCCTTTCCATCACGGCGGCCAGCGACCCGCCAAACCTGCGCCCGGCCGGGGTGTTTGCCCATCTCGTGATTGAGGACAATGTTTTTGAAGAGTGTGCCGGGGCGAATATTGTGCTTACCTCGACGCGAGGCGCGGTCGTGAGCGGCAACCGTTTTGTCCGTCCGTTTCACGATTCGCCACCCAGCACCGGGGCCAGTTTCCACATCCCAAATACAGCGGCGATCTGGATAGCCGAATCAACCGACCTCGAGGTGCGGAACAACTTCATCACCGAGCCGGGGCCGTTCGCCGGTGAACCCGTGCAGGTCGGGCACGGCGTGGAAAAACTGCGCCGTCCTTGATGAGTTCCGGCCGCAGTTGCCAATCGTAAAGGAGCCGCTCAGGTTACGCCATCGGTCGAATGCAGGGTTGAAGGCGGGCCTCGCCTTCATCCATCACTTGATGGCCGTGGGATGGCTGCATGGGCTGCATTCAGAAAACCGATGTCGGCGGGGTGGTTTTATCAATTAACCGTTTTTGCAGGGTTACGCCACCTTGTGCCCGTGCAGTGCTGATGAATGAACTGAACCGTCACAAGCATTGAATCCGAACCAGACTCTGACCGCCATGCAA
>RFSE01000451.1 GCA_009924135.1 Pseudomonadota bacterium
CAACTCCACACCGCAGGACTTCTCACGCCCCATCCGGGTGGCAAGATGCCAGCCCTCTACGGCAGGCAAGATGCCTGCTGCCACGCCGGGTCAGAAACCGGCGCTCCGCCGTCCTACTTCGGCCCGCCCAGCTTCCGCCGGTGCTTCCACAGCTCCCCCGGCTTGAAAATGCCCTCCGGCGTGATGATCCCGGTAATCAACTCCGGTGGCGTGACATCAAAGCCCGGATTCCGCGCCCCACTCGTCGGATTCGCCACCCGCACATAAGCGCGCCGCCCCAACTTTGGACTTTGGACCTTGGACCTTGGACCTTGGACTTTGGACTTTGGACTTTGGACCTCTCCCCAAGCCCCCAGCACTTCCCCCTCCGCGCGTTCCTCGATCGGGATGTCCCGTCCCGACTTCATGTTCCAGTCGATCGTCGAGAGCGGGATGGCGACGTAAAAGGGGATGCCGTGACGGTTGGCCAGCACGGCCTTCGTGTAGGTGCCGATCTTGTTCGCCACTTCGCCAGTGCGCCCCAGCGTGCGGTCGCTGCCCACGATCACGAGGTCGATCTCCTTGCGCCACATGAGGAAACCGGCGGCGTTGTCAGCGATGATCTGGTGCGGGACCCCCTGCTGCGCCAGCTCCCACGCGGTGAGGGTTGCGCCCTGTGAGCGCGGGCGGGTTTCGTCGCAGAAGACGTGGAACTTGCGGCCCGCTGCCTGCGCGGCGTACATCGGCGCGGTGGCGCTGCCGATGTCCACGAAGGCCAGCCAGCCCGCATTGCAATGCGTGAGCACGCGCATGCCGTCACGGATCAAATTCGCGCCGTGCTGGCCGATGGCTTTGCAATGCGCCACGTCCTCGTCGGCGAAGTGCCGGGCGACGGCGAGGGCGAGGGTCTGCTGCTCGGCGACGGTCGTGCCGGTGGCCATGGCGCGACGCACGTCCAGCATGGCATTCACGGGGTCCACGGCGGTGGGACGGGCGTCCGCCAGCACGGTGAAAACGGTTTCCACGTGCGCCTGAAACTTCGCCAGGTCCTTCCCGCGAAAGGCCCGCGCACCCTGCGCCAGCCCGTAAGCCGCCGTCGCGCCGATGGCCCCCGCGCCGCGCACCACCATGTCGCGGATGGCCCCGGCGGTCTCCCGGAAATCCCGCGTGCCGACGAGCTTGAACTCATGCGGCAGCAGGCGCTGCTCGATGAGCAGGACCTGGTTCTCCGCCTCATCAAAGCCGACGGTTCGGTAATGGCGCGTGCGCCCACGGACGGTCACGTTCATGCGCGGGAGTGTGGGGAGTGCCAGTGGGCGGGGAAAGGATTTTGGCGGGTCTTGGGGTGGCACCCGCGTCTCGCGGGTCGT
>RFSE01000452.1 GCA_009924135.1 Pseudomonadota bacterium
GGCACCGCACCATCGGGACGCAGGGGCATCACCACCAGGCGTCGGCCACCTTCGCTGAAGACCATCGGCGACAGATCATCAATGAACTCCGCGGTGGTGAGCCCAAAGCGCAGGGCCTTGAGCAGGTAGTCGCGGTTGACGCCGAGGGTGATGTCTTTGCCCGTGATCGTGGCCCCCTCGATGACCAAGCGGGTCCAGTCCGGGGCATCCTTGGCCCGGGCCAGCACGGTGAAACGGCCGGCCTTGATCTCCAGCTGCACCGGCCGGTTGTATTCGTCACCCCCCGGCAGCTTGGGCACCCCGGCGAGCAAGGTAGCCACCGCGTTCGCAGCCAAACGCAGCGCCGTGAGGCTGCTGTCAGAGGCCGGAACGGCTTGCTTCCAGTTGGGGAACTCGGCGTCGGTGGATTTGGCGAGCAAGGTCCACGGGCCGGACTCAAGTTTCAGCCAGGGCAGTTCGTTCTTGGTGGCTGGCGGCACGGTCAATAGGCCAGTGCCGCTTTCCAAGAACTTGTTCCAACGCAGGAACGCCCGGTCGGGAATGAGCACCGGGGCTTTGAAGTCGAAGTGAAACGAGTTAGCGGCGTAGAGATGGCGGCCATCCGTCCCAGCGATGTAATGGCCGTCGCTGCTACGAGGATCGAGGCAGACAGTGGGTGGAAACTCATCCACCGGCAGCGTGGTGAGGGTCTGTTCCATGGGACTGCTGCCGATGAAGGTTTTGAGCCGGACCTTGTCTTTGGCCTCGACGGTGAGCTGCACGGGTTCCTTGCCGCCCTTGACCAGTTTGTTGAACGGTTCGTAGGGCACGAGTAAGTCGCAGGGTTCACCGGCGGCCGTCGCTTCGGCCTGATAGCAGGCGCTGACGTCGAGGTCCGTGGCTTGCAGGGTGACGACCCCGTGATCGGTGCGCGTGACCCGGACGTGACCAAGGATCGGGAGCGTGCGGTGGCGACTGATGACTTTGCCCAGGCCCGTGAGGGCGGTTTTGAGTTCGGCGGCGGGGAGTTCAATAGTGGGATTCATGGTTGATTAACGAGAAAGCCGGCCAGCCCGGTCTGAGGAAAACAGGACTGGCCGGCGTTGGTTTGGGTTGGGGGAATGGAATGTCTTACGACACTCCGGGGATTACTGGGCGCTTCCTCGATGCGCCGGGAACTGTTTTCTAGCCACGGATTGAACACGGAAGAAACACGGATAAGCGACCGCTTCACTCGTTCGGCGGGATGGTGACATTGCCGACCGACTGCCAGCCTTCATGGTTGAGCAGGCGCAGGCCCACGCTCCGTTGCTGATTCACGTTGGCCACCACCGCACTGAGCGTGGCGACGAACTTGTGTTTCA
>RFSE01000453.1 GCA_009924135.1 Pseudomonadota bacterium
TAGCGGGGCGATTTTGCTTTTCATGTCAACGCCGAACGGGTTTGACAGCGCCTGTCCCATTGCCATCTGTCTGTGCGGGCGACGAAGGAAGTTCATTACGATTTCATTCAACCAGCCAGAGTCCCGAGATGGCGCGACCGCTTCACCGCGACGGGACTTGCCCATCGCATCAGCGAGTTCTTCCAGCCCACCCGAGCCGGTCTGTTGCGCTTTGCGGCGGATTGCACCTTCGCTTGCCTTTGTGAGTCTTGCGCCTTCCTCTTTGGCGAGCTTGGGTAACATCGTGATTGAGGCGTCAGTCGTCTCAGATGGATTCAGACGCAACGATCTGAGTATCTTTGAGTCACCAAGGTCGCCCGCCCACTCCGCGCCCTTGCCGACCATCCGCGCACCAGCGCCAATCGCGCCCTGTGTGGCCGACTGCATGGGGTCTACGTTTAACGGCCCTTTCGTGACCGCCTGCATTACGGCGTCGATAATCGCCGGGATCGCCGTCGCCGCTTTCAGTCCACGACCTTGCGGGACGAGTGCCGCTAACATGCCTGCGACCTGTGGAATACCCCTGAGAATATCCGCGCCCGCTTCACCCGAACCTGGCGGCAATTCCACGCCAGCAAACTTATCGCCCACACTGAACCCAATCCGACGAGCTGGATCGTTCTCAGTCGCGTGCTGCTTCCTCGCCAACTCTATCGCCAGCCCTGACACCTGATCTGGGTGTGTGCTCCGTGGGAGTTCAACAACAATCGGTTCGGTGCCATCAACGCCGATCATTGACGGAACCACCCCGACGCGAATCGTGTCCTGCGCTTGCGGCACCTTATCCACCCCCCGGTCGTCGGATGCCGTTCGGAGTTATCAGGATATCCACAGGCGGTGCGGGCAGGTTGATATCGCCTGACTGCGCCGGCTTCCATGAATTGACGATTGAGTTCATTTCCTCCGCAGTGATCGGCTTCGATCCAGGCTTTTGGCGCAGCGCGATAGATGGAGCGGCCATGAATAATTTCTCAAGTCGCGTAAACTTGTCCTCTGCGGTGCGACCACCGTTGGCGGCGTCGATCGAATCAGGCGCGATGAATCCGGCGCGAGCTTGTTCCTGCTCAGTAAAGTTGCCGACGTTACCCATCGCCCTAGCCAATCTAGGCCGAGCCGACTCCAGCAGGTCGAGGTACTTACGCACAGATTCCGGTTGCATTGAGCGCGGCACGTAGCCTTGCCGCAACTGCACCAGCCAGTCCGGGTTCGCCTTTAGCTGCCTCTCAAGCTCCGGTTGTGCGTCTGACCACAAGGCTCGTAGTTGCCCGATAACTGGCATCG
>RFSE01000454.1 GCA_009924135.1 Pseudomonadota bacterium
AAGGTGAACGCCTGCCCGCTGCGCGGGATGTCAATGCGGATGGAGCGCATCCCGACAGCGGTCTGGGCGGCTTCACCGGCGGAGTTGGCCAAGCCGTTGGCCGGATCTCCACGACCGCCACTACCAGGGAACCCTCCAGCGGCAATCGTGCCGAGTTGGAAGGCCCCATTCTGATCTTTTGCACGGTCGTTACCAATCGCTGTACGATTATTACCGAAAACCGTTACGCCACCGGCATCTGTAGGCGTCCCATCCGGTATTGACGCTCCGGCTAAAAATTGTCCTGTAGGCACTGGAGTAGCAACGAGCGGCAAGGCCGGAGGAGAGATAGGAACTGGTTCAGATGCTGCCAGTGCCTTTTGTGCCTCGGTCGGGTTTCTTGTTCCCTCATTCCACTTTTTAGACACTTCGACAACGCGATTGCCCATCTGCTTCCGGATAGGCGTTTCGGATTTGGCCTCCTCTTTGAGTTTATCCGCTTGTTCCAATTGCTGCGCGAGCATCTCGCCCGATTCGCGTCCAGAAATCGTTTTGTTTTTTGCCGCAGGGAGTGTGGTCCGGGATTGGGGTTTGAAACTGCCCTCAAGATTTCCGCTGGGACCGTCAACAGCCCGGCCCCTGACAACACCATCGGCGGAGGTGAACATTCCACCTATGACGACCCTGCCATTCAGCGCCTGTGCATCCTTCCTCATTCCCACGCCCTGCGCCTGGCGCACGGCGGACTGCGCGACGATTTGTGCGTCCTTCTGCTGGGCAAGAGTGAAACCGGAGCTGGAGAGTTGTTCGACATGCCCATCGCCGAAGACCACATTGCGACCGCCGTTGTCCGTGGGCGAGTAGGCGAGGATGGCATCGCCGTGTTCAGGCTTACCCGCGCCCACCCAGACATAGCGCTCGCCGCTTTGCGGGTCGGTTAAGATTTTGTCCGAGCCCAGCTCGTTCATCATTTCCTCGAAGTTGTCAGGGAAACGGTCCGCGTTGTCATTGGCGAAGACCATGGCCGCGAGCCCGATTTGCTTCAGGTTGTTCGCGGATTTGATGCGGGGACTTTTCGCTTTTGCTTTGGCTAGCGCGGGCAACAGCATTCCCACCATGATAGCGCAAAGGAATAAGATGCCAGCGGCTACCGCGACACCCTTGATCCCATTCTTCTTCACCGAGCGCGCAATGGAGTAAACCACCGCGAAGAAGGCCAACGCGCCGAGGAGTTCTCCCCACACATCATCCCACCAACTGCCGAAGCGTTCCCACGCCTCATGCAGACCGTACGTGGTCCCGCGTGCCACCGTCATCGTGCCGCCGAAGCGGGAGAC
>RFSE01000455.1 GCA_009924135.1 Pseudomonadota bacterium
CAGGAGATAACGATGAGTTCCCATGCCGATACCGTCCTCACCGACGAGATTGTTCCCCGCCTCCGCCACATGATTCGCCACCACGTGCCCCGGGTGGGTTCGGAAGACCCCGAGGAGTTGCTCCAGGACGCGACGCTGATCGCCGCCCGCCTGCTTGACCGCGCCCGGGCCAACGGCAAGACCGTGACGCCCGGTAACATCGCCTACTACACGCTGCTCCATCTGCGCTGCGGGCGGCGCAGTCACAGTGCCAGCCGTAGCGATGCCATGGGCACGCGCACCCAGATCGTCGGCAACAGCCGGTTGGACTCCTTGGATGACGCGGTGGGTGCCCAGGATGCCGAGGAACCGCTCACCCTGGGCGACGTGCTGGCCAGTGACGCGGCAGACCCGGCGGAAACGGCGGCCCGCAACCTTGACTGGCAGGCCTTTGCCGCCACGTTGAACGAGCAGGATATGGCGGTGCTCCAGTGCCTGGCCTACGAGGTGCCGTTGCAAGCAGTGGCAGACGCGAGGCGGGTGTCGCGTTCAACCGTGCAGACGTGGCGGCAGACCTTGCCGGCGACGGTGCGCTCTTTCATGGGCGACCATCTGCTCGTCTGGCTGCAACAAGCCCCGGTGTGGCAGGAAGGCCTCCGGGCGTTCCACGAACAACTCGCCTGCCGGCTGGATCGGCGGGTGGCGTAGGTGAAACTTGCCGCGCCGCTGAATCAATCGTAACAACCTGCCGGTACGGACAGAGTCCCATCCTCCGCCCGTATCCGGCGGCCACAACTTCATGCTCAAGAAACTGTTCACAAAGACCCTTGATGTCCTGTCCGACTGGACCGACTTCGTCGCCACTCGCGTGCCCCTGCGGCGGGCCAGCAGGGCGGAGGAAGTTACCCTCGATCTGCCGGGCTACTGCCAGCTCGATTCCTTTGGCTGCGGTGCGATCGCCGGAGTCATGGCCCTGAAACATTTCCAGCCGCGCGCCAGCTTCAGTGCCTTCTACGCGCGGGTGAGCCCGCTCCCGACGACCGGGACCGCCACCTACCGGCTCGTCCGGGCGCTGCGCCAGAGCGGCCTGCGCGTCGCCGAACGTCACGCCCTCACGTTTGTGGATCTGTGCTCGGCGATTGATGCCGGCCAACCGGTGCTGGTCGTGGTTCACAACCCCGGCTCCGACTCCGCGCATTGGGTGGTGGTCTATGGTTACGGCCGAAACCCCAGCCAGGTGTAAACGCCGGTTGAAAAGTGAGACGGGGTCACGTGTGTGACAGGGCGGTCGAAAAGTGCAGCGCCTTCATTAACGATGAAGCATGTATCGCACTAT
>RFSE01000456.1 GCA_009924135.1 Pseudomonadota bacterium
CAAGACTCAAGACTCAAGACTGAAAACGGCCGCCTTCCCCATCAGTGCCAGTCAGTGTCGGTTAGTGGTTTTTTCTTCCCCCCATGCCTGACGACACGCAAATCATCCGCCGGGGCCACGGGACGCCGGTCCTCATCGTCGAGGATGTCGGCACCGAGGCGTTTACGCTGCGGAAGGTGCTGGAGCGCGCGGACTACGAGGTGACGCTCGCCACCTCCGGCCAGGAGGCCCTGCGCCTGCTGGCCATGCGCGAGTTCAAGCTCGTCATCACGGACATCGACATGCCCGGCATGGACGGCTACGCGATGTGCCTCGCCATCAAGGAAAGCCTGCGCACGCGCACGATCCCCGTCATCCTGCTCACCACGCTCTCGAGCCCGGCGAACATCCTGCAGGGGCTCAAGTGCAAGGCGGACTACTACCTCACCAAGCCCTATACGCCGTCGCTCCTGCTCGCGCGCGTGCAGACCCTGCTGGAGCGTCCGCCCACGCCGCCGGATGCCGACGCCGAACCGATCCCGGTCGTGCTGGAAGGTCATGAGCACGCGGTCACGGCGGGCCGCCGGCAGTTGGTGAACATCATCCTCTCCACCTACGAGTGCGCGGTGCAGCAGAACCGCGAACTCATCGCCACGCAGGCCGAGTTGAATCATCGCAACGAACAACTGCGGGTGCAGCAGGACCAGTTGCGCATCGCCAACGAGCAGTTGCAGGCGCTGGCCACGACCGACGGGCTCACGGGCCTCAAGAATCACCGCACCTTCAAGGAACGCCTCGCCGACGAGTTCCACCGGGCTTCGCGCTATCACCTGCCGCTCTCGTTCATTCTCCTGGATGTTGATCATTTCAAGAAGTTCAACGACGCGCACGGGCATCCCGCCGGCGACGAGGTGTTGAAGCGCGTGGCGAAGCACCTCACCGAGAGCACGCGCAGCACGGATTTCGTGGCACGTTACGGCGGCGAGGAGTTTGCGATGCTGCTGCCCTTCACGCACCAGCAGGCCGCGCTGGCACTGGCGGAACGCACGCGCGCCGCCATCCAGGGTGCGACCTGGGAACTGCGCGCCGTCACGGCCAGCTTCGGCGTCGCCACCCTCAACGCCGACACCCCCACGGCGGCGGCGCTGATCAAACTCGCGGACGACGCGCTCTATCACTCGAAGGAGAACGGCCGCAACCGCGTCACTCATGCGAGCGAACTGACGAACGCATGAAAGCGAACGAACCCCAGACCGGTAGCAGCCGACGAGAGGAGGCGAGGACGGGGTTTGGGGTTTCGAGTTTGGGGTTTGGGGTT
>RFSE01000457.1 GCA_009924135.1 Pseudomonadota bacterium
GGGTGCGAAACTGGCCAGGTTGTAGTTGCGGTCGGCGGTGGTGCCATGGGCGTTTGGGATGGGTGCAGTGCGGGGGATACCCGTGGGCTGGCGGCTGATTGACTGCGCGTTCGGGGTCGTGGGCTTCTTCCCCATGTGGCAGTGCTGGCGGATGGCGAATGAGGTGGAGGGCTTGGGAATCGCAAGGGGTGGACAAAGTGAGGCGAATTCGGATCGCGGTTGAGGGGCGGTCCGGTTGAGGGGGCTTGGTGGTGAAAGGATTTATTCGTTGGCAGGAAGCATTTTGATGCCGGCGGTTTCGGCCCGCTCTGACGGCGGGTTTGGCGTTGTCCGGTTCCTCAATGATCCGGCCGGATGGCACGGCGGGGAGGCTTGTTTGCACTGTCCTTGGCCCGCCTGGGTTCCGATATTACGTATCGGTAATGAAGCTCAGGTTCCATCAATTGAGCGTGGCGCAGAAGCTGGCGCTGATCTGCCTGCTTTTTCTGATGCCTGATGGCGTGATGCTTTACTTCGTCATCACGGGCTTTCACGGCCACATCCGATTCGCCGAGTGGGAACAGAAGGGGAACGAGTATCAGCGGCCGTTGATGGAGTTGTTGTACCGGCTGCCGCAGCACGCCGAACTGGCGGGGCGGGTTCGGCGGGGAGAGGCTCAGGCAGGCGGGGCGTTGGGCCGCAAGCAGGCCGAAATCGACGCGGCCTTTGATTCCCTGGCGCAGGTGGAAGCCCGGCTCGGAGCGGCGCTACAGTTCACCGACGAGGGGCTGGCCAAGCGCAAACGAGAGCACCTTCGGGTGGCTACCGTGCGGCGGGAGTGGGACAACCTAAAAGTGGGCCTGGCACAGGTTACGCCGGAGCATGCCGCCGCGCAGCACCGGCATCTGGTCGCGGACATGCGGGCGATGATCACGCATGTCGGTGATCTCTCAAATCTCATCCTGGACCCTGACCTCGACAGTTATTATTTGATGGATGTCACCTTGTTGGCGCTGCCGCAAATGCAGCAACGGCTGGGGGAAGTGGTGGAGTACGGAGCTGCGGCCCTCGAACGGCCAGGCATGTCCATGACTCACCGGCAGCAACTGGCCATATTCGCCGACCTGCTCCGCGAAGTGGATGCCGACCACATTGCCGCCTCGATTCGGACCTCGGTGACTGAGGATGCGAATTTCTACGGTGAAAGCGCGACGCTCCAAGCGCGGCTGCCATCGGCCTACACTCAATGGTTTGCCGCCGCTGACGAGTTCATCAAACTGACCGCCCGCATAGCCCAGGCGGACGCGGCCGG
>RFSE01000458.1 GCA_009924135.1 Pseudomonadota bacterium
TTTAAATGAATTGTTTTTTAGAGAAGAACCTCTTAAATTATCAAAAATTAATTTTGTTTTGCATGAAAATAAAATAAAAGAAATAATAATTTAAGATTTTTATATAATTAGTGCAAATATTTTTTATAATATTATTTAAAAAAACACGATAAAACGGGAATTAAAATAAAAGAAAAAGGATGTTCATAAAGGTAATCTTTCCGGCATAACCATCGGTTTCTTTAATAAGAATCTATAATCGTTATCTGGAAACAAGCTTTGCTCGTAATCATCCAAGATTTCGTTATACATCTTTATTTTATTTGAGATAGGACGACGTTTCCTTGGTCGAAAATTAAAACCCCAGTATTAGATTCAAAATGCATCTGCGAAGTTTTGAAAATAACTTGACACAGTACATTCATTTCCCCTGTGTAATATGACTTTCCCGATAAAGGATATACGTCAGCTCCATTATCGGATTTTCCTTCGTACACATACCTGGTTGTAAAATTATACATTAATAGCTTGCCATTTGTGTATTTTATCACAACGACTCCAGAGTTGAAGAAATCCACGCTCTCGATGTCTTTCTCGTTTTCAGTGTATTTATACACCGCCGTCTTTTCTCCCAAATATTGGAGAATATTTAATTTGTCATTTATTTTATCGATGTGCATCTTTTATGTAGATATTCTTTTTAAAATTGGTTAAATTTTTAATCAATAATATACATTTTATTTATAAATAAATTATGCATCATTTTTTTTAATAAATTATAAAAAAACATGTATATAGAGTTATTTTTATAATAATCATATATTTTATGGTAAGGTCTATATTGATGAGGAATTGATGGGTCGCGGTGCCGGAACCGTTTTGATGGACCATCTCAATGTTCTTTTTAGAAAAAAGAACTACAAAAAGATTATTGAAAGATTATTGAAAAATTATTGACACTATTTCATCATAATATTTCCGGCAAACATATGTTCTTATTTATAAAAAGAACTTCATCAACATCTAACAGGATGGGGTGGTAGGGGAAAACTGGGTTTCCCTACAAATATTATTCTAAATATTTTATCGTAATTATGGTAATAAAAATATATATTTTATATTTTTATCAATCTCCAATATTGATAGGGGTCGCGGGCCGGAACCGATTTGATGGACTATTCAATAACCTTTCTATTGGAGATAACATATTCATTGACACTTTTTCATCACAATATTTCCGGCAAATATTCTTTCTTTAAAAAATAAAAATCATCAACACCCAACGGGATGGGGTGCGGGGCAACCTGGGT
>RFSE01000459.1 GCA_009924135.1 Pseudomonadota bacterium
CCGGGCAAACGCTCTACAGCAACCCTTCACGTTCCTGCTGCCTGGCCTGGGAGTTGGACCATTTCAACACCTAACCATCACTCAATTATGCCCAACGCAAAATCATCAGCCCGCCCCAGCTCGACCAGCGCAAGCTCATCGTCTGACATTGGAACCAAGCTCACCCATTACCTACGGGCCGGTTACTCCGGCCTTTACCTGCTCTCGCCGGAGGAGCAACGCGTCGAGGCCGAGTTCAAGGCCATCGCCACCCGCCTCGGTTACGCCCTGTGCTTCTGGTCCATGGCCGACGGCCTCGTCAACACGACCAGCAACAAGGCCACGGACGCGTCCGATCCCCTGGCGGCGCTGGAAGCCATCGACCAGTTGCCGGAGAAGACCATCATCCTGCTGAAAGATTATCACCTGTTCCTGCACGAGCCCAACGCGCTGCTGCTGCGCAACCTCAAGGACACGCTGCTCACGGCCAAGACGCAGCAGAAGCACCTCGTCATCCCGGCGTGCCGGTTGTGCCTGCCACCGGAACTCGAACGGGAGTTCACCGTGGTGGAGTTCCCATTGCCGGGGCCGACAGCCTTGCGTCCCGTGCTCGACAACATCCTGGTCTCGGCGGCGCTGGACGCGCTCACGGACGAAGCCGCCGAGGCGGTGCTCGCCGCCGCGTCGGGACTTACCACCATGGAAGCGGAGAACGCCTTCGCGCTGTCGGTCGTCGAGGCCGGTTCCGTGCAGCCGGCCTTGGTGGCTCGGGAGAAAGCCCAGGCGGTCAAGAAGACCGGGCTGCTCGAAGTCATCGATGCGAAGAAATCCCTGGCCGACATAGGTGGCCTGGACCAGCTCAAGGAATGGCTACTCCAGCGCCGGCCAGCGTTCTCGCAACGCGCCCGGGATTACGGTCTGCCGGTGCCCAAGGGCGTGCTCATCGTGGGCCTTCCCGGCACCGGTAAGAGCCTGACGGCCAAGGCCACAGCCCAATCACTTGGGGTGCCGCTCCTCAAGCTGGACGCCGGGCGCATCTTCGCCGGACTGGTCGGTCAGAGCGAAGGCAACCTTCGTTCGGTAATCCAGACGGCCGAGGCCATCGCGCCGTGCGTGCTCTGGTGCGAAGAGCTGGAGAAGGCGTTCAGCGGGACCAAATCCAGCGGCAGCACGGATGGCGGTACGACGGCGCGGGTGTTCGGCGCGTTTCTGACCTGGTTGCAGGAGAAGACCAAAGCCGTGTTCGTGGTCGC
>RFSE01000460.1 GCA_009924135.1 Pseudomonadota bacterium
GCGTCCCGGAACGTCATCTCGACACAAGCGTATTTACCCTTCGCGCCAGAGCAGGGGGTAAATTTCCATCCGGGGAGGTAGGCTTTATGACCGCATTGGTAGCAAATGAGCAAGTTCGTGGGCGAAACACATTCGATGCCCCCGATCTCGAAGACGCCGGACCCGGGCTGCCCGTACCAGTGCTTGACGGTTTCGCTCGTGTCACGGCTCGCGCGGGCAACCTGCGCGAGCACGGTGGGGCCGAGCGCCAGGACCTTAGCGGCGGCAGCCTCGGGTCCCAGGGCTGTCAGGTGCTGCACAAGCATCGCTTTCGCCGTCGTGAGGTCCGCAGGGGGGGGCTGGTTGCAGAATTCGCCAATCCACGCACACGCTTCGATAACGCGCCGGTCCCCGCGCTCGGCGGATACTTTGGTTTTTGTGACTTTTTTGAACATCTTGAAACTTGAATCTTGAAAGTAGAAACTTTCTGAGAGGGTTGAATGTACCTAGATACTCAAAAATTCAATTTCAATATGCTGATTTTACGCTGTTTGTCCACACCTGCACATTTACCGCTCACCGCGGGCTCAAATCTTGCCGATAAGCAAAAGGATGCCAATAACGCCGATAAGCGAAAGGATGCCAATAACGCCGATAAGCAAAAGGATGCTAATATCGCCGATAAGCGAAAGGATGCCAATATCGCCGGTAAGCGAAAGGATGCCAATATCACTGATAAGCAAAAGGATGCTAATAATTTCGAAGAAGCGTATAGAATGGGAGACTTTGTTGACACCCAGGGCGCGGCCGCGGCCGCGGCCGCAGGCCTCCCCGTGCCGGACCCCCCCGGCGTCGCCTGGTCGGAGCAAGAAGAGTACTTGCTCGCGCTGTGGGCCGACCGCGCGCTCTGCTACAAGCTCATGCACGAAAACGCCCAGCAAATCTACAAGCGCCACCACATGTGGTTCTCGATCCCGACAATTATCCTCTCGACGATCACCGGGACCGCGAACGTCGCCATCGCGTCTTACGTCCCGGCCGCCTACCAGGACATCGCCCAGCTGATCATCGGCGCGATCAACCTGTTCGGCGGCGTGCTCTCCACCCTGCAGAACTACTTCCGCGCGGCCGAGAAGTGCGAGGCCCACCGCCACGCCTCCGTCAGCTGGGGCAAGCTCTACCGCGCGATCTTCGTCGAGCTCTCCGTCGCCCGCGCGAAGCGCCGCCCCGTCGTCGACTTCCTGCGCGTCT
>RFSE01000047.1 GCA_009924135.1 Pseudomonadota bacterium
GCGCCAGCCACAGCGTGAACACCGCCACCAGCAGGCTGCCCACGATGCCGCCCGCGAGGGTCGCCGGCTCCGCGTGGAAGCTCAGATCACTCGTGCCGACGGCATCGCGCCAGACCGTCGAAAGCGCGTGGAGCATCGCGCGGGCATACCAGACTCCGCCCGCCGCCCCGAGCAGCGATCCGACCAGCGACAGCCCCGCACCCTCCAACAGGAACAACCGCCGCACTTGCTTCGGCGTAAAACCCAGTGCCAGCAGGGTGCCCACCTCCGTCGCACGCTGCTCGACGCCGAACTGGAACAACAGCGACACCAGCACGCACGCCGCGATGATCAGGAAGAAGCTGAACCCGATGAACAACCCGCCGAAGTCCTGCCCCTCACTGCTCGCCTTGAGCGCCTGCTCGCGCACGGGCTGGAAGACGAGGCCGAAGTCGGCGGGCTTGAGCGCGGCGAGCAAAGCTTTTTCGAATGGCGAATGGCGAATGGCGAATGGCGAATTGGTGCCACCGGCCAGGGGGGGATTGGGGCTGGCGTCTGGTGTCCCGGGCGGACGGGCGGACGCTTTTGGGTTGGTTGAAGCTGGGTTGGATGAAGCGACGGTCCCTTTCCCCTCACCCCGGCCCTCTCCCTTGGGGATAGGGAGCGACGTCGTCAGCACTGGGCCGGAGGGGGTTGCGTTGGAAGCAATGGACGCATGCCTGGCCGTTCCCTCTCCCCGAGGGAGAGGGCTAGGGTGAGGGGAAAGGACGCTGGCGGAGGCGTTCGTCGCCCTCGCAGCCGAGCCCGTCCCTGCGCCCGCTTCTGGCTTCTGACTTCTGACTCCTGACTCATCTGAAAACCGCACCGCCGTCGTGTCGCCGAAGCGGTTCGCCCACATTTTGCGGCCCGCGTTCAGGTTCACGAACGCCTTGGGCGTGCCGCGCCATTGCTTCCAATAAGGATCGTCCACGAGCTTGCTGTGCTTCATCGGGAAGCCCGCGTCCCAGTCACCGATGCGCTCGGCCTTCGCGATGCCGGGGAAGTCCGGCATCAGCGTGCGGTCCGCCCACGGCATCTGCATCGGCACGATGGAGCGGACGCGGAAACGGTTCGTGGCCTCCAGCAGCGCCGCCCCGGAGTCCGGCAGGAAGTAGGACATCTCCAACTCGCCGCCGGGCTTTAGTTGCAACTGGTCCGCGAGCCACTGATTGATGACGACCTCGTCATCGCGCAGGTCCGCCGGCACGAGCGGCGCACCGGCGGCCGTTACCATCGGGTAGGCCGTGGCGTTGGTGCCCGCGCGCAACAGCGTGGCGAGGTAGGTGAGGATGGGCTGGGCGTTCGTGTCCACCGCCAGCGCAGCATGGACAGCGGGCGGGTCGAGGAAGATGCGGTCGGTGCGGAGTTCGAGGGTGGAGGAATTGGTGACGGTGAGGAGGGAGAGTTGAAAATCTTCGAGCCGGAAGCCGTCTCCTGCCGCCCATAGCCGAACCTCCACCTGTTCTTCCAACGGCCTAGGTGGCGGCATTGGAATAATAGGCTTCCGTTCGACTAAACCAAGCTGTTCAAAAAGTCTTCGAGCCGTACGGATGAAATCCATGAACGCGGATTTATCCCGTGGCCGGATGGACCAGTCGTTGACTGCCAAGTTTGCTTTGTGAGCGGCTCCAACTTTGTTCTGCAGCTGCGGCAGCGATACAAACGCATTAAACGGCGCAATCTGATTCGCCTGCAAACTGAAGCGCCCCAGTTCTGCCTTGCCGACGACCGCGTGCACCCGCAACCGCAACCCCACCGTTTGCCCGTCACGCGAGGTAAGCGCCACATCCTGCGATAGCGCGGAGACCTTCGACACCCGAAGCAGCACTTCATCGCCGGGCTTGGCTCCTAGCTGGTCCGCCAGCGGTTGGTTCAAGACGACGCCATCGGCCGGAATGGTCGCGAACGACGGGGCCTTCTCCGCCAGCTTCCAAAAACTCTCGTCCACTCCGAGCACATGAACGCGGTTGGCCCGCCGCGAACCATCGGCGGAGTTCACCGTCCCGGGCAGCACCAGGACCGGCGCAGCCTGCAGATTCGTCGCTAGTTCAGCGCGAAACAGCCGGTCGCCGGTGGCCATCGCCGCCTCGACTTTGCCCAGCCTTGCCAGTGCCATGTCGCGCAGGCTGCCGCGCACCGAGTCACCGACCAGCAGTGCGCCGATGAGTACCGCCGCGCCGACCGTCGCGCCCAGCAGCACGCCGAGATGCGCCCGCGCGTGGAAACGCAGGCTGCGAAGGGCAAGGGTCCAGAGTGTCATGAGCGGTTTAACCACAGAGGCACAGAGGACACAGAGGAGAAGTCTTCCAGGCACAGATGGAACACGGCTGGGGAACCGGCCTTATCGGTGTTCCATCCGGGTTTCATCCGTGGCCCAACCTCGGTGTTCTCTGTGTCTCTGTGGTTCATTTCAGGCGGCGATCAGTTGCCCATCCCGCAGCTCCAGCACGCGGCTCATGCGCTTGGCCAGTTCGGGGGCGTGCGTGACGACGATGAGGGCGGTGCCCTGCTCGCGGTTGAGGTCGAGAAGGAGCGCGGCAAGCGAATCGGCGGTGGCGCGGTCGAGCGCGCCGGTGGGTTCGTCGGCGAGGAGGAGCTTGGGCTGGTTGATGAGCGCCCGGACGACGGCGCACCGCTGGCGCTCGCCGCCGGAGAGCTGGCCGGGCCGGTAGTTCATCCGTTCGCCCAGACCGACACGGGTGAGCAGTTGCTTCGCCCGTCCGACGGCGGCGGTGCGGCTCGCGGCATCCCCGGACGCCAGCGTGGGAACGAGGACATTCTCCAGCACGGTGCACTGCGGCAACAGGTGGTGCGACTGGAAGATGAAGCCGATCTGCCGGTTGCGGGTCGCCGCGAGGGCGAGTTCATCGAGCGTGTCGAGGCGCTGGCCGTCGAGGGTGAGTTCGCCGGAGTCGGGCAGGTCGAGCGTGCCGATGAGGTTCAACAACGTGCTCTTGCCGCAGCCGCTCGGGCCGACGATGGCGACGGTCTCGCCGCGTGCGACTTCCAGCGCGAGGCCGCGCAATACGGGCAGGTCGCCACCGGCCGCGCCGGGATAGCGCTTGGTGACGTTCGCGAGTCGGAGCAAGGGAGCAGGCGCGGACATGCGTGCAGTATCAGGGTGCGCGCGGGGAGGAAAAGATTTTTATCAGGAAAGCAGGAAGGCAGGAAATGAACCCGAATTGCGAAAGGAAAACCGCAGATGACGCGGATGGCGCTGATAAGGAACTTGTTACGCACGCTCGCCACCGGCTGGATTGGTTCTCCAACGCGGCGCTGGAAAGCCCTTCCCATCCGTGTCATCCGTGTAATCTGCGGTTTCAACTTCCAAGTTCCGGATGAAAGCAAGGGAGCTTGCCCCGAACACCCAAGCCGCCCCACAAACAAATCGCACCTCTGGACCTCGGCGTTCAGGTTGAACTGGATTTTTCCTTTTCTGCTTTCCTGTTTTCCTGATTGAAAAAACAAAAAACCCCGCCGGCTTGCGCGGGCGGGGTCTGGAAAAACAGCTTGGGCGATTAACGCTTGCTGAACTGGAAGCGCTTGCGGGCGCCGGGCTGGCCGTACTTCTTGCGTTCGCGCATGCGCGGGTCGCGGGTGAGCAGGCCTTCGGCCTTCAGGGGCGGGCGCATGGCCACGTCCACGGTGAGCAACGCACGGGCGATGCCGTGGCGGACCGCGCCGGCCTGGCCGTTAGGCCCGCCGCCCTGCACGTTCACGCGCACGTCGAACTTGGTCACGGAGTCCGTGACCTTCAGCGGCTGCACGACGGCGGCGCGCTGGGATTCGGTGAGAAAATACTTCTCCATCGGGCGACCGTTGATGACGATCTTGCCCGAACCGGAGGCGATGCGAACGCGGGCGACAGCCGTCTTGCGGCGTCCCGTTCCGAGGTGTTCCTGAGTAGCGGACATGGATGAGTGCGGGTTGGGAAATTACTTCTTCTTGATTTCGAGCTTCGCGGGAACCTGGGCGGCGTGCGGGTGCTTGTCGCCCTTGTAAACCTTGAGCTTGGTGTTGAGGCTGCGACCGAGGCGGCCCTTGGGGAGCATGCCCTTGACGGCGTGCTCGATGAGCAGCTCGGGCTTGCGCGCCCGGCGGTGTTCGACGCTCTCGAACTTCTCGCCGCCCTTCCAGCCGGAGTAGGTCATGAACTCCTTGGCGAGTTCCTTGTTGCCCGTGAGGACAACCTTCTCGGCATTGATCACCACGACGAAGTCGCCGGTGTCAAGGTGGGGGGTGTAGGTGGGGCGGTGTTTGCCACGAATAATCATGGCGACCCGCGAGGCGAGACGGCCCAGGACAACTCCGCTGGCATCGACAACGTGCCACTTGCGATTGTCCAAAGACTCTTGTGCGTTCGGCAAAAATGTTTTCATTACAGTTTCCCCGTGAAGGGAGCGCAGAAGGTAGCAAACGACCCGGAGTCGTCAATAGCTCATTTCGAGTTTAAGTTATCCGGGGTTTTTCTTGCCCCCTTGCCACCCTTCCCGAAAACTCTGCGGCCATGACCGTGCTGCTCCTTTTCTTCTGCTCCGGGGCGACCGCGCTGGTCTATGAAGTCCTGTGGTCCAAGCACCTCGCGCTGCTGCTCGGCAGCACCGTGCAGGCGCAGACGGTGGTGCTCGCCGTGTTCATGGGCGGCCTCGCGCTGGGCAACCGCCTTTTCGGCCGGCGCGCGGACACGGCGGCCAATCCGCTCGCCCTCTACGGCCGGCTGGAACTCGCCATCGGGCTCTGCGCATTTTTCTTTCCGCTGCTGCACCAGGCGGCGGACCAGCTTTTCATCCGCGCGGGGACACCGTTGCTGAACCACCCGATGGCACTGCTCGCGCTGAAGGCCGCCCTGAGCATCGGCCTGCTGCTGGGCCCCACGATTCTCATGGGCGGCACGCTGCCGTTGATCGCCGCGTGGTTGAACCGGCGCGGCGCGGACGCGGGCCGCCTCTCCGCGCGCTTCTATTCGGTGAACAGCCTGGGTGCCGTTTGCGGCGCGTGGCTCGCGGGTTTCGTGCTCGTTCAAGCCATGGGCATGACCGTTTCGTTGCAACTCACCGCACTGGTAAACATCGCCCTCGGTCTCGCCGCCCTCGGGCTCGCGCGGCAACCCACGGTCACCGGCCAGCCTCACGAAAACAGCCGACCGCACCCCGCCGCTCCAGCCACCCCTGACTCAGCACTCATTAAGAACCACTATTCCCTTTCGGTATTGATTGTCGCCCTCACCGGCGCCGTTTCCATGGGCCTCGAAGTCCTCGCCGCCCGTTCGCTCGTGCTGGTTTTTGGCGCGTCCCTGCAGGCGTTTGCCATCGTGCTCATGTCCTTCATTTTCGGCATCGGATTGGGCGGGGCGGTGATGGCCTCGCCGCGCACGCGTGCGTGGCAACGCGAAACCGTCACGATGGTCCTGCTCACGTCGGCGGCGCTGTGGATCGGCCTGCTGGTGGCCGGAGTGGAACAATGGGTGGAATTTTACCGATGGGTTAAAACCGGACTGGCGCGGACGGAAACGGGCTACACGTTCCATCAGTTCTTCTCGGGCGCGATGTCGCTCATCGTGCTCGGCGTGCCCGCCGGCCTGCTCGGCGCGGTACTGCCGCTGTGGATTCGCGAGCTGCCGCAGAGCGGCCCGGAACTCGGTCGGGGCGTGGGCCGGTTGCTGACGTGGAACACCATCGGAGCCGTGGCAGGCACGTTGGTGACAGGCTTCGTGCTCATGCCGGGCCTGGGGTTGCGCGGAGCATTTCTCACGCTGGCGCTGGGCCTCTGCCTCGCGGTCTGGCTGTTGGCGCGCAAGCTCCGCCGCACCGGCCCGGAACTGGCCGCCGGATTGGTCGCTGCCGCACTGATGCTGGCGGCGGCCTTCGGCGGTGATAGCTGGCGGCACCTGCTCAGCTCCGGAATTTTCCGGCTGCGCGAAACGGAAGTCCGCAAGAACCTCGTGGCCCACCGGCAGCAGCATGTAAAAATTCACTTTTATGAGGATGCTGCCGATGCCTCCGTGGCGGTCGAGCAAGGCGACGGCGTGGAAGCCAGCGACCAGCTCGTGCTCCGCATCAACGGCAAACCCGACGCCACTTCGCGGGGCGACCTGGCCACCCAGTATTTGCTCGGCCACCTGCCCGTGCTCGCGCGGCCCGAGAGCAAGGACATCTTCGTGCTTGGCTTCGGCAGCGGCGTGACGGCCGGGGCGCTGCTGGGGCATCCCGTGAACCAGATCGTCGTGGCGGAGAACTGCGCGCCCGTGCTGCGGGCGGCGAACTATTTCGCCCCGTGGAACCGTGGCGTGCGGACCAACCGCCTCGCCCGCATCGTCAACGAAGACGCGCGTACCCTGCTCAAGCTCAGTCCGCAACGTTACGACATCATCATCAGCGAGCCGTCCAACCCGTGGATGGTCGGCGTGGGCAGCGTGTTCAGCCGGGAGTTTTACGAACTGTGTGCCAGCCGGCTCAAGGACGGCGGCATCATGACACAGTGGTTCCACGTGTACGAAATGCACGACGGCATTGCCGGACTGGTGTTCCACACGTTCGCCAGCGTCTTCCCCAACATGGAAATCTGGGACCCCGGCACGGGTGATCTCATTCTGCTGGGCTCACAGAAACCCTGGGCCACCGGACCCGCAGTCTGGCAAAAAGTTTTCGACCGAGCCGAACCCGGGCGGGACCTGGCGGCCATCGGCCTGCGCGCCCCTGAAGCGCTCTGGGCCCGCCAGTTTTCCTCGCAGCGCACCACGCGGCTCTTCATCGAGAACGGCCCGGAGCAATCCGACGAATTTCCGGTGCTCGAATACGAAGCGCCCCGGGCCTTTTTTATCGGCACCTCGGCCAAGGCGTTCCTGCAATTCGACGAGCGCACCCGGCAATACCAGTTCGCACCGGCGGCAAAACGCACCGCGCTGGCGAACCTGCCGGTCTCGCTGCTCACCCCGATTTTTCCCTCGTTCGGATCGATGAATTTTGAAGCCATCCAAGCGGCCAACGCCCGCGCCAACAGCCTGACCAACGGTCATGCCCCCACGCCCGCCCCCAGCATCTTCACGCCGCCGCGCAGTGACATGGAGTACCAGCTCTTCGTCATTGGCGTGGAACAGGCCCTGCGCCGGCAGGAATCGACCGTGACCGGGCAGATGATGACCGATGTCGCCGAGGCCATCCGCGAGTGCGTCGCCCACGGCGACCTGGTGCGCGCGAAGAACCTGCTGGGCACTTCGGGCGGCAAGCTCGGGAATGCCGCCGAACTGCGGTTCCTCGGCCGGGTGTGGGAGCAGGCATCGGCCGCCGCCAAGCCATGAAAATCGGCCTCATCTCGGACACGCACGACTACTTTGATCCGCGCATACCGGCGCTGTTCACCGGCGTGGAACACATCCTGCACGCGGGCGACATTGGTTCGCCGCGCATCATCCAGCAGTTGGAGGCCATCGCCCCCGTGACCGCCGTATTGGGCAACAACGACTTTGATCCCACCTGGCGCGAGACGGAGGTCGTATCGCTCGGCGGGCGCAAATTCCTCGTGCACCACATCGTCGGTCTCCGCACGCTCGCAGAGGGCATCCGTGACCGGATCGCCCGCGTGCAGCCGGATGTGGTGGTATTCGGCCACACGCATCAACCGCTCGAAGAACGGCGGGATGGAACGCTGTTCCTCAATCCCGGTTATGCCGGCAAGCCGCGTTTCGGCATGGCACGCAGTGTCGCTCTGCTGCACTTGGAGGCCGGGGAGATGCGGATGGAATTTTTGACGTTGTAGTTGCCCCAGCAAGCGGAGCGCGGAACTGCGGGGCGGCACAGGCGGCGTAAAGGGCACATCTCAGTTTCGTGCACACCGGGATGCCACATGGGGAGCCTTCTCCCTTCGCGGAGCGAGGGGAGAAGGTGGCCGGAGGCCGGAGGGGGGTGAGGTAAGGCAAAAGGATAAAGGCAAAAGGCAAAAGTGCCGGTCCACATCTGCCCATTTTTTGGCTTCAATTCAGGTTCTGCCCCATCTTTCTGACCCCATCTTTCTGACCCTCTTCGGTTCAGGGGGGAAGGAGAAAGGCAGCGAAGTCCCCACCTGCTATCGCTCCAGCGGCGTGGACGCCGCGCGCCGTCAGACGAGCAGTTCCGCAGGCGCGACTTCGATTTGATCCGCAATCGCCTTGGGAATCGGCACGGCGGCCATTTTGCCATGCGTATCGCGGGTGACGCAGACGACCGTCAACTTGCCCCGGGCGACCTCGCCGGGATGCGGGCCGTTGAGCTTGCGGAACTTGAAGAGGTAACTCAGGGAGCGCGCCTTCTTCTCGCAGACCAGCATGTGGATTTCGACTTCGTCCTCGAAATGCAGCGGGTGCCGGTAATCACACGAGGCATGCACGCGCGGCCAGCCCACCGGCGGGTCGGTGTGGCGGGTGATGATCGAGAAGCCCAGCGAGCGGAAGAACGCGTGCTCGGCCGTCTCCATGTACTTGAAGAAGTTCGAGTAGTGGACGATGCCGGCCATGTCGGTCTCGCTGAACTCGACGCGGCGCAGGGCTTTGAACTCGGAGGCCATGATGAACGATGCGTTAGACTGGCCCTACCATGGCGCAAATGGCGGGGAGCCGCGAGTTGAATGTGCAGCGGCTTTCACCATCCGGAAAACCGTGTTACACTGTTTGTACGAGCATGCCCCCAATCAAGCTGCCCTTCAAACTCACGCGCCGACGCTGGCTGCTCGGCCTGGGGCTGGGCTTGCCGGTGGTCGTGGCGGGGGACGCCGTGGCGCTCGAACCCAGCTGGCTGCGCGTCTGCCACGTGCGGCTCGCGAAGGATCAGCCTACTCATCGCATCGTCCACTTCACCGACGTGCATCACAAAGGTGACCGACGGTTCCTCGAAGCGGTGGTCCGCCAGATCAACGACCTCCAGCCGGACTTCGCCTGTTTCACCGGCGACCTGATTGAAGAAGCCAGCCACCTGAAGGAGGCGCTGGAGGTGCTCCGGCAGATTCGCGTTCCGCTCTATGGCGTGCCCGGCAACCACGACTATTGGGCCAAGGTGGACTTCAGGTTGATGACCGAAGCCTTCAAAGCCACTGGCGGCGCCTGGCTGATGGATGAAACCGCCCGCACCGTGGACGGCAAATGCACTATTACCGGCCTGACCTGTCAGAGCGGCCACCGCCCAGTGCCGGTGCGGGACACTCGCAACGTGTTGCTCGTCCATTATCCGGCCTGGGTGAAGCGCTTTCAGGGAGCGCGCTTCGACGTGACCCTGGCAGGCCACTCGCATGGCGGGCAGGTGCGGCTGCCGTTCTATGGCCCCCTAGTCACCCCATGGGGCGTGGACGAATACGACTGGGGTCTGTTCGGGACAAAGACCGGGCCACTCTACGTGAACGCCGGCATCGGCTGGTTCTACCTCAACGTCCGTTTCCGCTGCCGGCCGGAGATCACCCTGCTCGAAATCTGACGGGGGGAAAGAAAACGGGCGGTACGTGACTCCCTTGAGTCAAGACCGCCCGCTGAAAACTCTACGGCCAGTTTGCCGCCGAAACTTACGCGCCCTTCTTCGCCTCGAATTCCAGTGCTTTCTCGAGTGACGCGTGCGCGGCATTCACATCTTTCAGCGCCTGGACCTTGTGCCCGCCAAAGTCATGCGGAGCCTTCTCCAGATGAAGTTTGACCGCCTTGAGTTCCCTCAGGGCATGATGGATGGGACCTTCGCCCTCTTTGCCCTTGCCCTTGCCCTTGCCTTCGGCCGCTTCCGCAGCAGTACCGGACTGGAGGGCAACCGGCAGGGCCAAAGCCGCGCCGAACAACGCAGAACGACGATTTAACGATGAGGTTTTCATGAGGTTTTTGAGCAATCGGTTGTCTATCCATGAGACAGACTAGGCCGGGGTGAGAAAGGTTACGCTGAACCAGGCCGCCTCTGTGTTAGCACCCGCACTCCCTCAATCCGCTTCCAGCCGGATTGATGCCGACCTGCCGTGTGCGTCCAAGCCTTCCAGCTCCGCAAACTTCTGCACGCTGCGCAGGGCCTTTTTCAGCGCCGGTTTCGCGTATTCCACCACGCTCGTACGACGCTGGAACTGGTCCACGGTGAGCCCCGCGAAGGAGCGGCCCGCACCGCCGGTGGGCAACGTGTGGCTCGGGCCGGCCACGTAATCCCCCAGCACCGTCGGCGACCAGCCACCCAGGAAAAGCGCGCCCGCCGTCGTGATCTGCTCCACGGCCTGCTGCTGCTGGCGGATCATCACTTCGCAATGCTCCGGCGCAAGCCGGTTCACGAGCGCGATGCCATCGGCCAAAGTCTTCACCTGGATGCCCCAGCCGTTGTTGGCCAGCGCCTTGGTGATGAACTCGCGCCGGGCCAGCTTCGGCAGTTGCCGGGCGATTTCCTTCTCCGTGGCCTTGATGATCTTGGCCGACGTCGTCACGAGCCAGACACGCTCATGGCCGGAGCCGTGTTCCGCCTGCGCGAGGAGGTCGGCGGCGATGAACTTCGGGTTGGCCGAATCATCCGCCAGCACCAGCACCTCGCTGGGACCAGGCAGCAGGTCAATGGCGACGTGACCAACGAGCAGACGCTTGGCCGCGACGACATAGGCATTGCCCGGACCGAAAACCTTTTGTACCGGCCGGATGGTCGCGGTGCCGAATGCCAGCGCGGCGACGGCCTGCGCCCCGCCGGCCTTGTAAATCTCCGTCGCCCCCGCCACGCGGGCGGCGAACAGCAGTGCCGGGTTCACCGAGCCATCGCGGCCCGGCGGCGTGCAAACCACGATCTCGCGGCAGCCCGCCACACGCGCCAACGTAATGGTCATCAGCGCGGTCGAAACCAGCGGCGCGGTGCCGCCGGGGATGTAAATGCCCACGCGTTCAAACCCATCGAACTTCTCGCCGACCGCCGCACCGTGCGAATTGCGCGTCTGCCAGTTCTTCCGCAGGGATTTCTTGGCAAACACGGCGATGTTCTTCTCCGCCTCGGTGACGGCGGCGCGGAGCGAATCATCAGCGGCCAGCGACGCACTGAAAATTTCCGCCTGCGAGACGGCTATTTGTTCGGCGGTGAGCTGCGCACCATCGAAACGCCCGGTCAGCTCCAGCAAAGCCGCATCGCCGCGCTCACGCACGGCGGCCACGATGCTGCGCGCGCGCTCCTCAACCACCGGATCAAACAGGCTGGAAGCCGCCGCGAGCTGCTCCAGCCGGGCGGCGAAATCCTTGTCAGAAAACTTCAGGACGTTCATGCGCGGCGAGGCTACGAGGTGGGCTGCGGAAAGTCAAAAGCGCGGGATGATGTGCGGGGATGGGGTCAAAGCACGACAGGTTGCATCCCAATGTCATGCAGGTGTTATCCCAATCGCGGAAACGGTTTGATGAAAAGTGGCGTCCCGTACTCCGTCGCCGTTCTCCCTCACCCCGGCCCTCTCCCGCTGGGAGAGGGAGAAACTTCGGCCGCCTTCGACCAAGCGCGCCCCTTGCAACCAAGCCTGGCTACCGGGCTCCCTCTCCCAGCGGGAGAGGGCCGGGGTGAGGGAGAGCGGCCGCCCTGTTCTGTACGCTGCCTTTTGTTAAAACACTTCCACGGTTGGAATAACGCCGGCAAAAAACTGAGTTGCGCCCGCCGCTGCGCGGATTCAGTTTGAAACGAAGCACGCCCGATGAAGACGCACACCTGGAACGAAACTTTTGAAGAACGCCTCGTGGCCTACACGCAGGAGGTGGATGGGCGTTTCATCGTCATTGAGCATGTCCCGGCCCGCGTCTGCCGCGAGACGGGCGAGCAGCTTTTTGGCCCGGAAACCGTCAGCCGGCTTCAGGCCATCATTCAATCGCGCCTCAAGCCGGGGCGGGTCATTGAAACCCCGGTCTATGAATTCACCGCCCAGGCGGCGTGATTCATGGTTCACGGGGGATAAACGGAGAACTTTCTTCAGCTCGCAAAAATCTTCGTCATGCGGTCGGACAAGTCCTTCAAACCCTCGGGCGAGCCGCCGCCGCCCTGCTCGGCAATGCCCCAGCCGGTGTAGCCGATCTTGTCCAGCGCGGCCATGATGGCGGGCCAGTTGTTCGTGCCTTCGAGGAATTTCACGCCAAAGCCCGCGCCCGCGCCCTTCTCGTCGCGGAGCTTGGTGCTGTATTCCTTGATGTGCAGTTTCAGGATGCGCTTGCCGATGACGGGAATCCACTCCTCCGCCGGGCTGTAACGGCCCACGTTGCCGATGTCGAAGTGCCAGCCCACCCACTCGCTGTTGATCGCATCCAGCAGGTCCACCGCCTGCTGCGGCTTGGTGACGAAGTTGTTCCAGACGTTCTCAATGGCGATCTTCACGCCGAGGTCCTTGGCGACCGGTGCGGCCTTCTTGATCTCCTCGACGCAGCGCTTGAAGCAATCCTCATAGGGCACCTTGTCGTTCACCACGCCCGGCACGAGCAGCACGCTCGTGGCACCGTAGGCTTTCGCGTCTTCCAGCGAGAGGATCAAGCCATCGTAGCCGATTTTACGCGTTCCCTCGTCGGGTGCGGAGAGGGGCTTGGCCCAGTGCGAATGACAGCAGACGCTCGCGGCCTTGAGACCGGTTTCCTTGAGGGCGGCGATCACGTCCTCCCGGTTCATCGCGCCCATCGGCTCGACACCGAGGAAGCCGGCTTCCTTGACCTGCTTCATCTTTTCGAGCACGGAACCCTTCACGCCCACGGTGCTCCACATGATGGCTTTCTTCACGTCGCGGGCCTTGCCATCCGCAAAGGCGGCGGGCGTAAAGCTGGCAACAGCCGTGGCGGCGGCAAGAGTGTGGGCGAAATGGCGGCGGGATAAGGGCTGGCTCATAATGGTGTTATCAGTGCTGGGCACCAGAGTTGGAAACCGCCGGGCCGCGCGCAATTCAAATGTGCTGGCGGCAATTGCACCGGGAGCGGGCACCCGCTAGCCTCGCCGCACTTGAACACGCCTGCCAACACCGTACCTGCCGCGCCCACACCCTGGTATCGCATCCTTTACGTGCAGGTGCTGCTGGCCGTCGCTCTGGGCATCGCAGTGGGCTGGCTCGAACCCAAGTTTGGCGAGTCGCTCAAACCCCTGGGCGACGGGTTCATCAAGCTGGTGAAGATGATGATCGCGCCGATCATCTTCTGCACGGTGGTCCACGGCATCGCCTCGATGCGTGACCTGCGCCAGCTCGGCCGCGTGGGGATCAAGACGCTGTTCTACTTCGAAATCGTTTCCACGCTCGCCCTCGTGATCGGGCTGGTGGTGGTGAACTGGCTCCGGCCGGGCGCGGGTTTCAACATGGACCCGGCGGCGCTCGATCCGGAGGTGGCGAAGGGTTTTGCGAAGCGGGCCGAGGGACAAACGTTCACCGCCTTTCTGTTGAACATCATCCCCACGACGCTCTTCGACGCGTTCGTCACGGGCGATCTGCTCCAGGTGCTGCTGGTTTCAACGTTCACCGCCTTCGCCATCTCCGCGCTGGCCGAGCCGCATCGGGTCGCGGCGTTGAGCGCCATCGAACGCGGTTCGGAGATCTTCTTCGGCATCATGCGGCTGGTGGTGAAGTTCGCGCCTGTGGGTGCCTTCGGCGCGATGGCCTTCACGGTGGGAAAGTACGGGCCCGAGGCGCTGGGCAAGCTCGCCCAGTTGATGGCCGGGTTCTATGCCACGGCAGCCGTCTTTGTCTTCGTGGTGCTGGGCGGCATCGCGGCGGCGTGCGGGTTTTCGATCTTCCGTTTCCTCGCGTTCATCAAGGAGGAACTGCTCCTCGTGCTGGGCACCAGTTCTTCCGAAACTGCGCTTCCGGGCATGATCCAGAAAATGCGCCGGCTGGGCTGCTCGCAGGCCACCGTCGGCCTCGTCATCCCGACCGGCTACAGTTTCAATCTCGATGGCACGAACATCTACATGACCATGGCGGCCGTGTTCCTCGCGCAGGCCACGAACACGCCGCTCGATCTCCGCGAGCAGATCACGCTCCTGCTGGTGGCGATGGTGTCATCGAAGGGCTCCAGCGGCGTGACGGGCGCGGGCTTTGTGACGCTGGCGGCCACGCTGGCCGTGGTGCCGAAGGTGCCCATCGCGTCACTGGCCCTGCTGGTGGGCATTGACCGGTTCATGAGCGAGTGCCGCGCGATTACGAACCTCATCGGCAACGGCGTGGCCACGGTGGTCATCAGCCGGTGGGAACGGGAAGTGACCCCGGAAACCCTGCGGAAGAATCTTGCCCCCGTAGGAGACGACGTGAGGAGTCTCTGACGTTTATTTAAACTCCGCTGTTTAGGTGGAGACTCCTTACGTCGTCACCTACGGGAGCGGCGCTACTTCTTCTGCTCTGCGACCTGCTTCTCCAACTCCTTCACGCGCCGAAGCAACTCCGGCAGTTGTTGGAGCGCCACCCACTGGCGCTTGGTCGAGCGATCAGGTTGTGCAGGGGAGCCGAGCCATTTTTCCCCGTCAGGGATGTCATGCATCACGCCGGATTGCGCGGCGATGGTGACCTGGTTGCCAATCTTGAGATGGCCCGCCAGCCCGACCTGGCCGCCGAGCACGACGTAGTTGCCCAGCTTGGTGCTGCCCGCGATGCCGGTCTGCGAAACAACGATGCAGTGCTCGCCCATCTGCACGTTGTGGGCGATTTGCACGAGGTTGTCCACTTTCGTGCCTTTGCCAATGACCGTCGGGCCAATCGCTCCCCGGTCCACCGTCACATTCGCGCCCAGCTCCACATCGTCACCGATGACGACGTGCCCCACTTGCAGCACCTTGTGGTGAACGCCCGCGTCAAACACATAGCCAAAACCGTCCGAACCGATGACGCAACCGGCATGGAGCCGCACGCGTTTGCCAACCTGGGTACGCGCGTAGAGCACCGCGTTGGGAAACAGCTTCGAATCTTCGCCCACGACGCAGTTTTCGCCGAGATGGTTCCCGCCCATCAACACCGCCCGGGCCTCGATGCGGCAGTGCTCGCCGATGACGCAGTGCGGCCCGATGTAGGCCGAGTCATCCACCCGCGCGGTCTTGGGGATCACGGCCGTCGGATGACGCTGGCCCTCCAGCACGGGTTCGGCAAAGAAGAGCGGCAGGACCTTCGCGAAGGCCAGCCGGGCGTTCTTCACCCGGATGAGCGTCTTGGTCGCGGACTTGCGGTCGCCGGCCACGAGGATGGCCGTGGCGGCACTGGCCTCGGCGGCGGCGAAGTAGGCGTCCGTCTCGGCGAACGTCAGGTCGCCGCGCTTGGCGGTATCGGCCGGGGCGAACCCGGTGATGAGCGGCGTGGGGTCACCAAGGACTTCCCCGCGAACGTGTTTGGCGATGTCAGCAATGGTGTGGGGCATTTCGATATCGTATTTCAGCTTAGACTATCCCACTGGCTCTGGCTTACGCGAGCCTGGGCAAGAATTCGTTTCATCAAGGACCAGTCAACGTCTCCCTCGTGCGGGTTGGGAATCGTCAGCCGACGCCCGTCCTTGACTAGAAAGGGATCTTTGCCGCGCTGCCACGGACCGTCCCATCCCAGTTGGCGAAACCGTCTGACCAGTTCGCGATGCTTGATGGGCTTGGGCATGCACGAGCGGGCGGCTTGAACGCTTGCCGGCAGGCCGATTGAGGTTCACTCCTCCCACTACCGGCAGCTTGTGACCGAGTTGCAACCCGAGGAGCAACCAGTCTTCCAGTGTGCTCTGCAACTCCGCCCGGCAGGCCTCCAGCGTCCGGGCCTGCGCCCATAGCCCGTCGCAACCCGGGATGGACCCAAAATAACGCCCGTCCTCCATCAACTCATAGTGCGCCTTCGCCATGGCACGTTGAATGTAAGTCGTGAGCATGGCGGCAAGTTAACGGAGGCAGTCCGGCAAGTCGAGCGGCGGCTACTTTCCCCGCGTGTCCACCACGACGTTCTTCTCGCCCAGCACGATGACGTTCGGCTCCCAGCCGCGCGCCTGGATGGCATCCACCTCGGTGAAGCTCATGATGGTCAGCTTGTCGCCCATCTCGCCGAGATGCGCGACCGCGCCATTGAGTTCAATGACCCCGGTGCCGCGCGCGCCCTCGATCGCGTAGGTCTCCCAGCGTTTGCCGTTGGCGAGGTTGCCACAGAGGATGCGCTCGTACGGAAACAGGCCGGCCTGCTCCATGAGGTCGGCCGCAATGGTGAGGCTGCCCTCGTAGTGGAGCGACGCCCCGGTGACCGTGGCGCGGTGAATCTTCGATTTCAGGACGTGAACAAGCATGGTCAGAATGTTGAACTACGAATGGCGAAAGTCGAATCGGTTGGCCGGTGCGGAGGATTTGCCCACCCAATTCGCCGTTCGCCGTTTCCAAGTCGTTGTTTGACTTGAAAAACGGCTCGCAATATAAAGGGTCCCGTTAGCAACACAACACTCGATTCAACTGGATTTTTGCATGAGCAGGAAGCTTCGTTACGGCATGGTCGGCGGCGGTCGCGGCGCGTTCATCGGTGCGGTGCACCGCATCGCGGCGGCGATGGACCAGCAGATTGAACTGGTCTGCGGCGCGTTCAGCAGCGACCCCGAGCGCTCCAAGGCCAGCGGGGCGGACCTCTTCCTGCCGGCGAACCGTTGCTACGGCACCTTCGCTGAGATGATCCTCGCCGAGAAGGCCCTGCCGGCCGACCAACGCATGGACTTCATCGCCATCGTCACGCCGAACCACATGCATTTCCCGCCGGCCAAGATGGCGCTGGAAAATGGCTTTCATGTGTTGAGCGACAAGCCCGCCACCTTCGACCTCGCCGAGGCCAAGGAGCTGGCCAAGCTCGTGAAGAAGACCGGCCTGCTCTACGGCCTCACGCACAACTACACCGGCTACCCGCTCGTGAAACAGGCGCGCGACATGATCGCCACCGGCAAGCTGGGCAAGATCCGCAAGGTCGTCGTCGAATACCCCCAGGGATGGCTCGCCACGCGCCTGGAAGCTTCCGGCCAGAAGCAGGCCGGCTGGCGCACTGATCCCAAGCGCTCCGGTGCCGGCGGCTGCGTCGGTGACATCGGCACGCACGCCGAGAACCTCGCCGAGTACATGACCGGCCTCCAGATCTCCGAACTGGCCGCCGACACCACGAGTTTCGTGAAGGGCCGCAAGCTCGACGACGATGTGAACGTCCTCCTGCGTTTCAAGGGCGGCGCCAAGGGCGTGCTCCACAGCTCGCAGATTTCCGTGGGTGAAGAGAACAACCTCAACATCCGCGTTTATGGCGAACTCGGCGGACTCGAATGGCACCAGAACGAGCCGAACACCATGCTCGTAAAGTGGCTCGATCAGCCGATGCAGGTCTATCGCACCGCCAACGGCTACCTCTGCGACGCCGCGAAGGCCGCTGGTCGCACTCCCCCGGCACATCCCGAGGGCTATCTCGAAGCCTTTGCGAACATCTACAAAAACTTCGCCAACGCCATCCGCGCCCGCGAAGCCGGCCAGAAGCTCGCCAAGACCGACCTCGCCAACGATTTCCCGAAGATCGAAGACGGCGTACGCGGCATGGCCTTCATCAAGGCTGTGGTCGAGTCCTCCGCTAAGAATGCGGCCTGGACAAAGCTGGACGTGTAAGCGTCCCAGACTTGCTTTGCCTTTTTCCACAAGCGGGACAAACCGGGCCTTTCGCCATTGATTTCGTAAAGCAAAAGGGGCGGTCCGAAGACCGCCCCTTGGGGACATTTTGTTCGCGGGCGTAACCACCTTCCGGCGTCACGCAGCGCGGCGTTCAGCTCTGATCAGAGCGTGTGGCCGCTGCCGGACAAGCTGCACGTCGGCGTGCCAGAGATGGTCGCACCGGCGCTGTAGGAGCCGCCGCCAGGGCAGGTGCCGCCACCAGGGAGCACGGAGCCTTTCAAGTAAGAAAGCAGCGTGGTGTCGGTCAGCGCGTAGGTGTCCGTCGCCTGTTTCTTCTGCTCCAGCGCCCACTGCTGCACGGCGCCGTCAATCTGCTTGAGGTTGGCGATGCAGGAGTTCTTCTGGGCCGTGGCGCGCGCCTTCACGAAGTTCGGGATGGCGATGGCTGCGAGGAGACCGATGATGGCCACCACGATCATGATTTCCACGAGCGTGAAGTGCGTGCTCCAGACAGAAGCAAGCGTTCAACAGTAACCCAAACTGGAGCATTAGAAAGGAGAATCGTTGATTTATTTCCGCTCGGAACTCCGCAGAAGTTGCCTCATAGGTTCGCGGGGGGCGATTTCAGCCGCAGAATGAGACGGCAGGGGGCCAGTGCATGAGGGGACTGCCCCCGGCCTTGGCTGGCCGGGTGGAGTGCCGATCTCCGATCCGGCGTGCGGTTGAGTGCCTGATAGCCGGTTCGGAGACGACGCTCCGGGGGCAGTGTCAAGATGCACCCGTGTACGAGTGCCAGTCATTCCGTCCCGGCGGGACTTGATCGTCTGGTTACGTTGTGCCAGTCTTGGCCCAGCCCATGAACCCGCCCACGCCATCCGCCGCGCTCACCCGTCGGGGCTTTGTGCGCACCGGTTCGGCCCTCGCGGCGGCGGCTTTTGCCTCGGAGTTGGTCGGCACGACCCCCGCAGCGGAATCCACCACCCCGCCGAAGCCAGCAGCACCCCGTCCCTTCCTCACGCCGGCGGACAAGTTCCGCGATGTCTCGCGCGGCAAGCCCCTGCCCCACTCGCTCAAGGGCGACGCCCTCATCCAGGCCCGTCTCACCCCTGAAACCTGGCGGCTGGAAATCACCACTGATCCAGCCCCCAACCCAGCAATCAAGGACGTCGCCAGCCTCTCAACTCCGCTTACGCTTGCCGACGGCAACGCGCTGGATCTGCCTGCGCTGCTGGAACTTGGCAAGAAGCACGAGGTGAAATTCCTCAAAGCCATGCAGTGCCTGAACATTCCGCAGCCGCTCGGCCAGGGTCTGTGGGAAGGCGTGCCCTTGCGCGAGGTCCTGCGGCTCTGCGGCCAGTTCCGCAACGTCCGGCGCATCTACTACTGGGGTTATCACAACGACGATCCCAAGCAGCTTTTTCAGTCCTCGCTCAGCTACTCGCAGGCGATGGAGACGCCGCCGGGCGAACTGCCCGCCTTCCTGGCCTACCGGCTCAACGGCGAACCGCTCTCGCTGACGCGCGGCGGCCCGGTGCGCATGGTCATCCCGTGGGCGCACGGCTTCAAATCCATCAAGTGGCTGCAACGCATCGTCGTCACGAACGATTACCGGGCCAACGACACTTACGCGGAGCAGAACAACGACCCCGAGGCCCCGCTCAAGACCGCCGCCTACCTCGACAGCCTGCCCGCCAAAGTCCCCGCCGGCCAGCCGCTGCCCGTGGGCGGTCTGGTCATCTCCGGCCTGTCGGGCCTGCAACGCGTCGAGTATTCCCTCAGCCGCAACGACGCGAAGCCCGGTGACGCGGCGGATCAATGGACCGAAGCCCGGCTCGACGCGCCCCCCGCCGACTGGACCAGCGTGTTGCCGCCGGGCGTTTCCCCGCGCCAAATCCTCGGCTTCAACCCCAAGACCGGACAGCCCGCGACCTGGCCGTTGCGCTACAGCATGGTTGCCTGGTCCGCCACGGTGAAAGACCTCAAGCCCGGCAAGTACGCCCTCAGCGCCCGCGCGGTGGACCTGAACGGCTTCGCCCAACCCGAGCCCCGGCCAATCCAGAAAGCCGGCCGGAACTCGCTGGAAACGCGTGAGTTTGAAGTGGTTTAATCCCGCGACCGGGCAGGACGCTCAAAGCCCCAACTGCTTAAACCGCGTTTTCACTTCCTTGAAGTGGAAGTCCAGCGAGCAGAGTTTCTCCAATTCGCCGGCCTTGAAATGCTTGGCCACATCGGGGTCGGCTTTGAGGACTTCGAGGAAGTCCGCGTCGTCGCGGCCGGCGTGCTTGACCTCCCAGGTCTTCATGGCGTTGTCCTGCACGAGCTTGTAGGCGGCTTCGCGGGTCAGCCCCTTGCGGATGAGCGCGAGGAGGACGGTTTGCGAGTTCCACATGCCCAGCGAGAGGCCGAGGTTCTTCTTCATGTTCGCGGGATAGACCACGAGGCCGGTCATCAGGCGCGTGAGCAGGCCGAACATGTAATCCAGCAGCGTGCAGGAGTCCGGGAAGATGATGCGCTCGACGCTGCTGTGGCTGATGTCGCGCTCGTGCCAGAGGGCGACGTTTTCGAGGGCGGCCACGGCATTGCCGCGCAGGACGCGGGCGAGGCCGGTGAGACGTTCCCACGTGATGGGGTTGCGCTTGTGCGGCATGGCGCTGCTGCCCTTCTGGCCGACGGTGAAGGCCTCCTCGGCTTCAAGCACCTCGGTGCGTTGCAAATGGCGGAACTCGACGGCCCAGCGCTCGATGCTCGCGCCGATGAGCGCCAGCGTGGTCTGGAATTCCGCATGGATGTCGCGCTGCACGACCTGTGTGGCAATGGGCGCGGGTTTGATCCCAAGCTTCTTGCAGACATAGGCCTCGACGCGCGGTGAGAGGTGTGCGCTGGTGCCCACGGCCCCGGAGATCTTGCCGACCGATACCACCCCGCGGATGCGCTCCAACCGCTCCAGTGCGCGGCCAAACTCGTCATACATCAGCGCGAGCTTGAGGCCGAAGGTCGTCGGCTCCGCGTGGATGCCGTGGCTGCGCCCGATGCAGGGAGTGAACTGGTGTTCCTTCGCCCGCTTCGCAATGGCCGCCCGCACCAGTTTCACGTCGGCGATAAGGATGTCCGCGCTCTGCATCATCTGCACGGCGTAGCAGGTGTCGCCCACGTCACTGCTCGTCAGCCCGAAGTGGAACCAGCGGCTGGCGTTGTCGTTGATCTTCTCGGCAACGGCAGTCGTGAAGCCGATCACGTCGTGATTGAGGACCTTCTCCAGTTCCTTCTGCCGGGCGACGAGGCCGGGCAGGTCGGCGAACCAGGCGTCGCAGCCGGCCTTGATCTTCGCGAAATCCTTCGCGGGCACGATCTTCTCCTTCACGAGGGCCTCGCTGGCGAGGAGCTCGATTTGGAGCCAGAGCTTGAGTTTGTTTTCGTCGGTCCAGATGGCCCGCATCTCGGGGCGGGAATAGCGCGTAATCATCGGAACAAGGAAAAAGGAAAAAGGCGAAAGGCAAAAGGGGAATCGCACGAGCCGGCAACTTCACGGTGGATTCCGCTGTCAATAATGCCCCGTCCCCCTCTGCGTCTGTCCCGCCTCTGCGGTGCTTTCGGGAAGAATTCACACCGCAGAGGCGGGACAGGCGCAGAGAAGTTTTGCGGGGTAGGTCCACCCGCTATTCCGGCTGACCCTTGCGCCCAAAAGAAAACCCGCCGGGACAGTGCCCCGGCGGGTTGGCGGAAAAGTTTCCGGCTCAGTTCACGGCTTGTCGTATTCGCCGAGGCTGCGCAGCCAGATGTTGCGGTAGCGCATCGGGTTGCCGTGGTCCTGGAGCTGGATGAACATCTCGGGCGGGTGGGGCTTGCTGTAGTCGCCCACGCGCTGGTGGGGCGTGGTGCCGGTGAGTTCCTTGCGGTGATGCACCACCACGCCGTTGTGGATCACGGTCACGGCGGCGCGCTTGACGTTCTTGCCCTCGGCATCCCAGCGGGGGCATTCCCAGATGATGTCGTAGCTCTGCCATTCACCGGGCTTCTTGCTGGCGTTGACGAGCGGCGGGGACTGGCCGTAGAGCGCGGCGCACTGGCCGTCGGGGTAGGTGGGGTTTTCGTAGGAGTCGAGCACCTGCACCTCGTAGATGCCATTGAAGAGCACGCCGCTGTTGCCGCGGCCCTGGCTGTTACCCTTCACCTCGGCGGGCGTGGCGAATTCCAGATGGAGCTGGAAGTCGGCAAACTTGCCCTTGGTCTGGATGCTGCCGGTGCCGCCGACGACTTCCATGTAGCCGTTTTCGACCTTCCAACCGGGCTTGCCGTTCTTGCCGCCTTCAAAGTTCGCCAGATCGGTGCCGTCGAAGATGACCACGGCATCGGAGGGGGGCTTGGCCAGGTGGCTGAACGTCTCCGCCGGTGTCACCACGCGCGGGACGGGGCGGTCGCCGTCATGGACGTGCCAGGAGGTGCCGGGGATGATCGGGGTGGAAGTGTAACCCACGCCCTTCTTGCCGGGCGCATCGGCAGCGGTGAGCGCCGCGACGACGCCGAGGGCGAGGGTGGGAACCAAATATTTTGGAGCAAGGAATTGCTTGAGCATGGCGGGCATGATTTCGGGAGGCGCGAAAAAGGCAAGTCCGTTTCCGCCCGGGTGAGAATTCTCCAAAGCAAAAGCATCTCGCGTTTAGCTCCCAAACCCCGCACCGGCGATAGGGCGCGTCTGTCCCCACCGCGCGGCCCTGGCCTCGTGGCGTCCGGGTGGTTCGGCGGCGCGCTGAGGACAGACGCGCCCTACCCATCCCGGTTCAGACAGAGCGAATCGCAGTCAGAAATCAGGTCAGAAAGATGGGGTCAGAAAGATTTCAACTCAGTCCTTTTCCCATTTTTCTGACCCCATATTTCTGACCCGCTCCGGGTCATGGCGAGGGAAATTACCTTGCACTTTCCGGTATCCGCTCCGAAGTTCGCCCCGTGCGTACGGTAGTTTATCCCGGCAGTTTCGACCCCTTGACCAACGGCCATCTCGACGTGATCGAGCGGGCGGCCCGGCTGTTTGACCGCGTGATCGTCGCCGTGGCGCAGAACGCGGAGAAGGCCCCGCTCTTCACGCCCGAGGAGCGATGCGCGCTGGTGGTCGGGGCGACGCGGCAGCTCGGCAACGTGGAGGCGCGGGCTTTCGACGGCCTGCTGGTGGACTACGTGCGCGGGTGCGACGCCCAAGCGGTCATCCGCGGGCTGCGGGCCGTTTCGGACTTCGAATTCGAGTTCCAGATGGCCCTGATGAACCGCAAGCTGGACGAGCGCGTGGAGACGATTTTCATGATGCCCAAGGACACCTACACCTTCCTCAGCTCGCGGCTGGTGAAGGAAATCGCCCGGCTCGGCGGGGATGTGCGGGACTTCGTGCCGAAAAACGTGGGGAAGGCGCTGGCGAAGAAGTTTGGGGCTGAACCAGTTCGTCGGCCCGCGAAAGGAAACTGATCACTTATGCCTCTCCTCCTTAACCTCCGCGAACTCCAGGCCGAACCGCAAGAATTGTCCGGCGAACTGCCCGCATTGACCTGCGTGGGCACGAGGGTTACGTTAAGTCACTGATTATGGATGCACTTGTAGAGCAACTGGACGCCGGGCTGCAGCATTGGCAACCGGACACTACCCGTCGCGTCCGGGCGCTGGTGGGTGAGATCATCGAATTGGCGGAGGCGGACGCCTTGGACTTGATGCGTTCACGGGCGGTGGAACAGGACGTGTTGAACCTATTGGATGAACCCGCGCCCCGGTGAAATCTGGCTGGCCGACCTCGGCCTGGCCGCCAAGTCACGACCGGTGCTGGTCGTCTCGCGGCACGACCCGGAGCCGCCGCGTGTCCTGTTTGTTTATGTGCCACTCACAACGCAAAATCGCGGCAGCCATTACGAAGTCGTCTTGCCTCGCCTCCCGTTTCTCCGCGAGGACGGCGTTGCCAATGTTCAAGGCATCGGCTCGATTCCCCAAGTCCGGCTTGAGCGGCGGCTCGGTCAGCTTCCGGCCTCGGCAATGCATGAAGTTCGTCGAGCGCTAATGTTCTTGCTCGAACTTGAAGACACTAAAGCAGCATGAAATCCATGGAAAGCCGACTGGCCCGGGAGATCGCCTCCCTTGCGTTTGTCGCTTGCGTTCTGCTTTTGTCTCCGGTGCTCTCGGAAAACGGGCTTGTGATCGCCGTATCCGGTTGTCTTGGCACCTTCTTTCTGTTTATTGCACTGGCACTTTTATTTGCTCGGGTGCGATTTGCTCGTTCCAAGCACAAGCGGGAGGACTTCCGATTAATCATTTTCCGGCCAGATAATCATTTTTGAAGCAGTCTTGGTTGCGCTCAATCTCATGCCCCTCCTCCTTAACCTCCGCGAACTCCAGGCCGAGCCGCAGGAATTGTCCGGCGAACTGCCCGTGGCCGACCTGACGCTCGAACCGCTGGACCCCGCGCTGCATCTCATTTACCCGCTGGAATACGACCTCACGGCCACGTTCATGGAGGACGCCATTCTCGTGCAGGGCGAGCTGCGGCTGCCCATGGAATGCGAGTGCGTCCGGTGCCTGGAACACTTCGATTTCGACTTGGACCTGCCGGACTTCGCCGTGCACCTGCCCCTGGCCGGTGATGATGCGGTTCCCGTCGTGGACGATACCGTGGACTTGACACCTTATATGCGCGAAGACATTCTGCTCATGCTTCCGCAGCATCCGCTGTGCAAGCCTGACTGTCGCGGTCTGTCGCAGCTCGCGGCCGGCGGCGCGTCGGGACCAACCACCCAGACGAACGCAGGCGCGTCGGCATGGACCGCGTTGAACAAACTGAAACTGAAAGACTAAATACTATGGGCGTCCCGAAGCGCAAACCTTCTCACAGCCGCCAACGCATGCGTCGCGCTTACAACAGCGTGCTCAAGCTGCCGCAGCTCTCCGTCTGCCCCCAATGCGCCGCCCCCGCGTTGCCCCACCGGGTCTGCCCGGCCTGCGGCTTCTACAAGGGCAAGCAGATTCTCACGGTCACGGCCGGCATGTAATTTTCGAGCAAGGGCGCGGCGGTTTTCCGGCGCGCCCTTTTCGTTTATGCGCATCGCAGTGGATGTCATGGGTGGCGACCACGGCAGTGGGGTCATCATTGACGGGGTCAAACTCGCGCTGGCGGAAAAGTCCACGCTTCCCAGGTCCTCGCCATGGAGGACAAGCCGGTGGACGCCGTGCGCAAGAAAAAAGACTGCTCGATCGTCCGCGCCATTGAGTTGGTCCGGGACGGCAAGGCGGACGCCATCGTCTCGCCCGGCAACACCGGCGGCATTCTGGCCGCCGGCACGTTCCGTTTGCGCACCCTGCCCGGCATCAGCCGCGCGGCCATCGCGACCGTGATGCCCGAGCCGGAGAGCGAGTTTGTCCTGCTGGACGCCGGCGCAAACACGGAGTGCAAGCCCTGGCACCTCGCCGAGTTCGCCATCATGGGCAGCATCTATGCCCGGGAGATTCTTCGTAAGCCCAATCCGCGCGTGGGCGTCCTCTCCAACGGCACCGAGGAAACCAAGGGCACGGAACTCACCCAGGCCGCACTCCAGCTCTGCAAGAAGCTCGACCTCAACTTCCTCGGCTACGTCGAAGGCCACGACCTCTTCAGCAACCATGTGGACGTGGTGGTTTGCGACGGTTTCGTAGGCAACATCGTGCTCAAGACCTGCGAGAGCCTCGCGCGCGGCATGTTCGCCATGCTCAAGCGCGAGCTGACCGCCAACCCCAAGCGCAAGCTCGGCGCGTTGCTGGCCAAGAACGCCTTCCGCACCATCAAACGCCGCACGGACTCGGAGAATTACGGTGGCGCGCCCCTGCTGGGTTTGAACGGGGTCGTCTTCAAGGCCCACGCCTCGGCCCGGGAGCGCTCCATCCTCAACGCCATCCGCGTGGCCACGGAAACCCTGGAGTTCAACGTGAACCAGGCCATCGCCCGCGAAGCGGCCAAGGCCGAACCGTTGCTCGAAGAAGCGCGGAAATCCGGCGGTGCCGCCGAGCAGGCCTGATTTCCGTTGCCCTTGAAATTCCTCAACCTTGACTTTTCGTCACCGGAAAATTGCAATCGGGTGACACGGCAATGAGTTCACTACCTGCCCGCGACTTCACCAACCCCCGCGCCAAGCACGGGTTCCAAGGCCGCACCTGCTCCGTTACCGGCGTGGGTGCCTACGTCCCGGAACGCGTGGTGACCAACGCCGACCTGGAAAAGTTCGTCGATACCACCGACGAATGGATCACCAGCCGCACGGGCATCAAGGCCCGGCGCATCGCCGCCGACAACGAGTTCTGCTCCGACCTCGCCGCGAAGGCCGCCGAGCGGGCCATGGCCCAGGCCGGCGTCACCGCCGACCAGATCGACCTCATCATCGTCGCCACCATCACGCCGGACATGCCGTTTCCGTCCACGGCCTGCCTGGTGCAGCACAAGATCGGGGCCAAGCGGGCGGCGGCCTTTGACCTCGAAGCGGCCTGCTCCGGTTTCATCTACGCGCTGGAAGTAGGCCAGCAGTTCATCATGTCCCGCACGAGCGAGTGCGTGCTGGTCATCGGCGCGGAGAAGCTGTCCTCGATCATGGACTGGAAGGACCGCACCACCTGCGTGCTCTTCGGCGACGGCGCGGGCGCAGCAATCCTCCAGCACCGACCCGACTCGCACGGCCTGCTCACCGCCTGCATGGGCGCGGATGGTGGCAAGGCGGCGTTGCTTTCCCAACCGGGCGGCGGCTGCCGTTTCCCGGCCACGCGCGACAGCGTGGACCAGCGGCTGCATTACCTGAAAATGGACGGCAAGGAAGTCTTCAAGAACGCGGTCAACGCCATGTGCACCGCCGCCCGTGAGGCGCTGGCCCGCTGCGAACTCTCCGTCAGCCAGATCAAGTGCGTCATCCCGCATCAGGCCAACCAGCGCATCATCGACGCCGTGGCCGAACGCCTCGAAGCAACGCCCGAACAGATGTTCGTGAACCTCGACAAGTACGGCAACACCTCCGCCGCCAGCGTGGCCATCGCGCTGGATGAAGCAGTTTCCACCGGGCGAATTCAGCGCGGCGACCTGGTGCTGCTCGTGGTCTTCGGAGCCGGGTTGACTTGGGGTGCGGCGGTGATCGAGTGGTGAGGGACGATGAAGTTGAGCCACGGATTGAACACGGATTAAACACGGAGCCAACGGTGCCGGGACCGCCGCGCACGCTGCTTTACCCGCACCGTATGGTACCGGCAGGCAACTTCGACAAAACGCGGGCTCCGCTCGTCCCCGTCCGTGTTTCATCCGTGTTTCATCCGTGGCTAATGAATCGGTTGGGCTTTTTCCGAACGTTGAAATTGAAACCGCGGATTTCGCGGATGACACGGATGGGATTGCTTTCCTGCGCTGCGTTGGGGAACCAATCCCGCCGGAGACGAGCTTACGCAACCAATTCCTTATCCGCGCCATCCGCGTCATCTGCGGTTTTCCCATTGAATTTCGAGCTTGGCGCAGCCCCCGACCCCGCCGCGATTTGACGGCGGGGCGTTTGGTGGTATGTTGATGCCGTTCCTTATGAGCACTCGTAAAGCTGATTCCGCCACCTCGTTAAGCCTGACCTCCGCTGCGGCCCGTGTCCGCAAGAACGGCATCGAATTTCGCACCGTCACGCCCATTGCGGAGTGGACCGAGTTGACCGTGGAGCTGCGCGACCCGGAGGATGGCAGCGAGATTCAGGCCAAAGGCGTCGTCGTGGACTGCCAAGGCGACCGGCATCAGGGCTACTTGGTTTCCATGGTCTTCATGGACGTGGCTCCCTTGGTCCAAGCCCGTTTGAACCTGCTGGCATATTCCAACTTGGCATGAAATTGCGCGCTGACTAGAGTCCGCGCCATATGTCTTTGCCTGTTAACGAGCCCGCGAACGAGGATGTCGCGTTTTTCAACCAAATCCTGAAGGCCGGTGTGGACGGCGGCTGTTCTGACGTCCACATCAAGGTCGGCACGCCCGCCTCCTTCCGCATCAGCCGCGCCTTTCACTCCATCGACTTCGTGCCCACGCAGGCATGGATGACCAGTGTCATCGACGGCATCTGCCCGAAGCATATGCGCGCCGGCCTCGAGGCCGACCGCGAGACGGACTTCTCCTACTCCGCGCCCGGCGTCGGACGCTTCCGTACCAACGTATTTCAGTCCCTGGGCCGCTGGTGCATCGTCATGCGCTACATCAAGGCCACGGTGCCCTCGTTCGAGAAGCTGGGCCTGCCGGACATTCTCAAGACCGTCGCCGAGTCCCCGCGCGGCATCGTCCTCATGGCCGGCACCACCGGTTCCGGCAAGTCCACCACGCTCGCCGCGATGCTCGAGCACCTGAACAACAACTTCCGCAAGCACATCGTCACGCTCGAGGACCCCATCGAATTCGTCTTCGAGGAAAACCAGTGCCTCATCGAGCAGCGCGAGTTGAACCTCGATACAATGAGCTTCCACCGCGCGATGAAGAGCGCCCTGCGTGAAGACCCGGACGTCATCATGGTCGGCGAAATGCGTGACGCCATCAGCTTCCAGACCTCGATCAGCGCGGCGGACACCGGCCACACCGTCATCTCCACCATGCACACCACGAGCGCCAACAGCTCCGTGGGCCGCATCCTGGAGTACTTCAAGCAGGACGAACGCGACACCATCCGCCGCCAGCTCGCCGGCACGCTCCGGTCCGTCTGCTGTCAGCGCATGGTGCCCACGGCCGAAGGCGGCATGCGCCCCGCGCTGGAAATCATGATCAACACCATCTCGATCAAGAAGGCCATCGAGGAAAACCAGCTCGGCAAGCTCCTGCCCCTCATCGAGAGCAGCAACAAGATTCAAGAAGTGGACGGCGTACCGATGTGGGTGGACCAGGGTGAAGGCATGATGAGCTTCAACCAGTGCATCTTCAACCTGCTCCAGCAGGGCATCATCACCGAAGAAAAGGCGATGGAAAAGGCCTCCAATCCGCAACAGCTCAAAATGTGGATGGAAGGCATCTTCACCAGCTCCGGCGGCATCACGGGCTGATCCAGCCCGGACTAAACTTGCCGGACCGCAGGTAGCGCTTTGCTCCCGAATCGCTTTGCAGCAGAAGCACGGACGCCGGGTTAGCTGTTAGCTGTTAGCCTTTAGCCTTTAGCCGTCAGCAAATCGACACCTCACCCTCAATCCCTCTCCCCGGACGAGGCGGAGAGGGAGGGGAAGGCTGCCGGCGGGGGCTTACTTCACCTCGATCTTCAGCGTCACGCCCATCGCGCGTTCCAATTTTGCCCGGGCCACGGAGTAGTCGTGCAACGCCGTGATTTGGGTGGTGCGCGCCTCGGTTAACGCGGTCTGCGCGTTTAGGACATCGAGCTGGGTGCCCGTGCCAGCTTCGCTCCGGGCGATGGCGAGGCGCAGGGCTTCCTCGGCCTGTTCCTGCACCTTTTTCTGCGATTCCAAAACCTCTTTCGCCTCGATGAAGTTCGAGTAGGAGGTGCGCACGTCCAGCTCGATGCGGCGCGAAACATCGTCGATGTCTTCCAGGGACTTGCGATGCAGGGCGGTCGCCTCGGCCACCTTGCCCTTGGTCAGTTTGCCGTCGAATATGTTCCAGCTCGCCTGCCAGCCGATGTCCCAGCCGGAAATGTCCCGGGTCAGATGCTGGCTGAACCGGGAACTGTGCGAGCCCAGGCCCGCCACGATCTGCGCGCTGGGCTTCGACCCGGCCTCGGCGTTGACAATGCCTTCCTTGCGCAACCGCTCGGCCTTGCGGAGCGCCGCCAATTCGCTGCGCTGCTCCAGGGCCTTCGCCAGCGCGACGGGCAGCTCGATCTCGGTCGGGTCGGCTTCGAGCTTGCCGGAGAGTTCGAGCGGGATGTCCTGCACCACCTTGCGCGGCACGTCGTAGCCGAGGTAATTGGCCAGGTTGTTCTTGGCGATGCGGAGGGCGTTGCGGGCGCGGATGAGCTTGGGCCGGGCGTTGGCCAGCTCCACCTCGGCGCGCAGCACGTTGAAGCGCGGCACGGTGCCCGCCGCGAAGCGCCGCTCGTTATCCTGCAATTCCTTCTTGAGCAGCTCGAGGCTCGCCTCCTGCACCACGATCTGCTGCCGGGCCAGCAACACGTCATCATACGCCGTGCGGACGGCCAGCACGGTATCGGCGATCACGGTCTGGTGCTGCAACGCCGCCTGCTCCCGCGTGTAACCGGCCACGCGCAACGCGGAATCAATCCGGCCGCCTTCGTAAATGGATTGCGTCACCTGCACCCGCAGGGCCCAGGCCTGATCGGGCGAGGCAAAAAAACCTCCGGGATACTGCTCGATGGCCTCCTTGTCGGTGAGCGTGTGGTAGCCGGTAAAACCCACCCGGGGCAACTGGATCGCGCGCGTCTGCATGACCACGCCATGAGCGGCCTCGAGATCGGATTTGCTCTTGAGCACGGCGCTGTTCTGGCGCAGCGCCACCTCCACGGCGTCGCGGAGCGAGAGCGGCGTGGTGGGCCAGGCGACGGCATTGGTCACCGCCACCGGAGGCGCGTTGGTGACGGCGGGTTTGTCCGCAGCGGACAACAACGAAGGCAGCGCGAACGCTAGGATCAAGGGGGTGATGTGTTTCATACTCAAGGAGGTGACCCGGCGGTTCAAAGCTCGTTCAAGGTTTATGGTTTCGGCGCAACGGGTGGCACGACGGCGGCGGTAACGGGGGCCGTGCGCTCGATGAACACGTCCACCTGCTGGCCGACGTAGAGCGGAACCTCCGGCCGGTCCAGCTCGAAAATGATCTGCAACACCCGCGTGTCCACGCGCTCGGCACTCTCACCGGTGAGCGAGCGCTTGGGAATGACAAACGGCTCGATGCGCACAAACCGCAGGGGCAACGCGCGTTTCGTGTCCCCCTTCAGGTAGGCCACGGCAGCGCGGTTCGCCTCCACCAGCGGGGCGTTTTGCTCGTCCACCTCGGCGCGGACCTGAAGCTTCTCGACCTCGCCCAGGATCAGCAGCGGCTCCAACGGCGTGGTGCCGGCGAACTCCCCTGCGCGGACGTTGACCTGCAGAATCGTGCCATCGCGCGGCGAGCGGACGGTGAGCACGTCCAGCTCGGTCTGCGACTGGGCCAGTTGCGCTTCCATCGCCTTGATCTCGGCCTCGCTCTTGCCGATGCGCGCGTCCCAGTTCTGCGCGCCAAACTCGCGGCGCTTGCGTTCATCCACGGAGATGACGTTGTCCTTCGCCAGTTTCTCGGCCCGCGCCAGTTGGTCGGCGGCATCCGCCTGCATCACGCGGTCGGCCACGAGGGCGGCGCGCAAGGCGTCGATCTGCGCCCGCAAGGTGGTGAGCCGGGCGCGCGCCTCGCGGTCGTCCAACTGCAAAATCACGTCACCGGCCTTCACCTTGGAGCCGACTTCGACCGAGACTTTCTGGATCAACGCGGCCTTCGGTGTGGCGATTTTGACGTTTTCGCGAACGGCTTCGAGGATGCCGGTGGCGGCGACGTGGGCCGCGTAAGGCGAGCGGGCCGGCTCGACAAACGGCGGGGGCGTCGGCGGTTTCTGCTGCATCTGCCGCACGAACATGAAGACGCCGGCGAAACCCGCGAGGGCGAGGTAGAAACTGATTTGGCGGAAGATGATCATATGAGTGAGGTCAGGTGGTTTGGCCCGGACAGGCAGAAGCTCCAAGGTCCAAGCTCCAAATCCCAAATCTCAAATCAAGTTGCCGGTCATCACGGCGGGGATTCGCCATGGACCGTTGCACTTGGCTTGGAACTTGGAGCTTGGGTTTTGGAGCTTTCACTTCAGCCCTCCCTCTTCATCGAAATGGCCGCTGCGGTCATGCACGCGCTGCACGCGACCGTCTTCCATCTCGGTGAGGCGATCGGCGTATTGGAAAACGCGGCTGTCGTGGGTGACCACGATCACGCAACGGTCCGGGTGGCGCGCGACGTCCCGGAGCAGGTCCATGATGTGGCCGCCGGTGTCCTTGTCGAGGGCGCTGGTCGGTTCGTCACAGATGACCAGGCGCGGCTCGTGCACCAGCGCACGCGCAATCGCGACGCGCTGCTGCTGGCCGCCGGAGAGGTTCAGGGGCCGCTCGTTCCCCCGGGTGCCCAGCCCCACCTGCTCCAGCAAAGCGGCCGCCTTGCGCTCCGCCACGCGCCGCGAAACCCCGTTGATCAGCAGCGGCACACAGACGTTTTCGATGCAGCTCAGCGTGGGGATGAGGTTGAACGCCTGGAAGATGAAGCCCACGTTGCGCTTGCGGAATTCGGTGATGGCGCGCGGCTTCATCTGGTGGAGCTTCGCGCCAAATACGTCCAGCTCGCCGCCCTCGAAATTCAGCGTGCCGGCGATGACGCTGAGCAACGTGGTTTTGCCGCAGCCGCTGGGGCCCACAATCATCAGCAACTCGCCCTGGCGGGCATCGAAATCCACGCCCTTGAGCGCCGCGACGGCTGCCTCGCCGGTGCCGAAGGTCTTGGAAACGCCCCGGACATGGACTGCCAGCGACGAGTTCGCCGCCGGGCTGGCGTTGGGAGTGGGAAGACTCATGGCGCGCTTCAATTCATCCCCGGAACACGATCGCGGCCTCCACCTTCATCACCTTGCGGATGCCCATCATCGCGCTCAACGCACAGATGGACATGACCAGCGCGAAAGTCGCCGCCGGAAGCTGCCACGGAAACATGAAGGGCGGCTCGCCGCGCGCCACGGCCGTCCGCCCGAAGACCACCACGAGCAACACGCCGATGCCATAGCCGATGAAGCCCACCGTGAACGCCTGCAACAGAAGCATCCGGGCCAGCAGGCCGTTGCTCGCGCCCATCGCCTTGAGCGCGCCGAGGTGGCGGAGGTTTTCGTGCACAAAGGCGTAAAACGTCTGGCCGGAAATCACCATGCCCACGATGAAGCCGAGCAGGATGGTGGAAATGAAGGCCACGGGGATGCCGGTGTTTCGGAAATACCACCAGATGGTGGCCCAGAAGAATTTTCCCTCCGTGTAGGCCCTCATGCCGGTGGCGTCTTCAATCGCCTTGGCCGCCGCGTCCTGCGTGTAGCCGGGCGCGGGTTCCGCGAGGATCAGGGAGAGCATCTTGCGCTGTTTCGGCGCGAACTGGAGCGCCTGCGTGTAGGTCGTGTACACGTAGGGGTAACCGAAGAAATGCTTGTCCGCCCGGCAGATGCCCACGATGCGCGCCTCCTTGTCGTTCACCTCGAAGGTGTCACCGATGTCCAGCGGCCGGGCCCGCCCCGCGCTGAGGCGGCGCACGGCGAGTTCATCCACGATGACGGAATTGGGCAGGCGCACGGCTTCCAGGCGGCCGCGCAACAGCAGGGGCGGCTGCCCGATGAGCGTGGCGTTGTCCAGGCCCACGAGCATGACCGGCTTGAAGTTGCCGTCGGCGAGCTTGGCCGATTGCACGGTGACGTAAACCGGCACGGCCCACGCTACGCCGGGCACGGAACGCACGCGGTTCACGTCGGTGTCGCGCAGGGCTTTGAGTTCGTTCGCCTGCTCAACCTTGCTGTCCACGACCCAGAGCTTGGCCCGCATGTTCGAAAGATGGCTGGTGGTCCACTTGAGCAGGCCGAAGAAGACGCCGCACTGCTGGGTCATCAGCATCGTGGCAAAGGTCAGTCCCCCGATGAGCATCAGGTATTTGGCCCGGTCGCCGAGGAGCATTTTGAGGGCGAGGCGCATCTGGACCCCCGTGTTCGGGCATTGATGGCGATCACCGACACGCGCGAACACCCGGACATGCCGGCCGACGGCCCGAATCAATTTGGCTCGGAAGTGATCGTCACCACTCGGGACGGTAGGCGCCTCGCGCGTCGCATCGACCACCTGGTCGGGCGTGGACCGGACAACCCCA
>RFSE01000461.1 GCA_009924135.1 Pseudomonadota bacterium
TCCTTGCTCTTCAGCCAGAGTTGAGGCGTCTCGTCTATCCCGGGATATGGTTTGTTTTTGCTTCACGGGATGGAAAGAAACTCGCTCGTGTTCAGCAGCGTGTGGCAGACGCGGGCCAACGCGGCTTCGCGGGCGGGGTCCAGGGGTGCCCCGCTGGTTAGAAACCGCACGCCTTCACGTTCGGCCAACGCGTGGCACCAGCGGACTTCGTCGTCACTGGGATTCCGGGCGAGGGCGAGCGTGAACGCCCGGCGGATTCGGCTGTCGGTATCCGGCTTTTCAGCACAAACGCGGTGTGCGAGAGCGTTGGCGCGTTCGACGACGAACGGGTCGTTCAACAAGGTGAGCGACTGCGCCACGCTGGTCGGGGTGTTGCGCCGGAGGCAGTTCGCGTTCAGCAAGGGTTGATCGAACGCGGCGAGCAGTGATGGGTGATAGGTGCGGCGTTGCAGGAGATAGAGACTGCGACGGAACGCGTCCTCGGGCCGTGCGAGTTTTTGCGTGGCAATGTCAAAAGTCCCGTCAGGGCGTAGCTCCGTTGGCACCGGCGGACCACCGACGCGCAAGTCCAACTTGCCGCTCACGGCCAGCAACGAATCCCGGACCATCTCAGACTCAAGGCGGCGGAGTCGCTGGTGCCAGAGCAGGTCATTCACTGGATCGGCTTGTTGAGCCCGGGCGAACACAGGACTGGCAGCGGCGGAACTGCATTGCTGATAAGTCGAGGAAGCGATGATCAGGCGGATCATGGGCTTGAGCTGCCAGCCGTTGCGGATGAACTCACCCGCCAGCCAATCGAGCAACTCGGGGTGCGTCGGGCGTGCCCCGGTGATGCCGAGGTTCGCGCTGCTCTCGACGAGGCCCCGGCCAAAGAGCTGCTGCCAGAGGCGGTTCATCAGGACGCGGGCGATGAGGGCGGCGGCCGGGCTGTCCGGTGCGGTGAGCTGCTGCGCGAGTGCGAGACGGCGACCACTCGTTGCTCCGGTCGGGCGAGACTCCGTCGCGTCCCAATTGGTGCTGGAGTCTCGACCTGCCCGGCGGAGGATCGCCGGAATGGCTGGCTGCACTTCTTCGGCCGGTTTGTCGAACTCGCCACGACGGAGGACATGCACGGGGGCCGGGGTAGCGGTGTCATACACGGCATGGATTTGCGGCGGCACGGGGCGGCGCGCGTTCACGGCGGTAATCTCCTTGTCGAGTCGTTCCCACTCGGCCTTGTCCGCAGGGGTG
>RFSE01000462.1 GCA_009924135.1 Pseudomonadota bacterium
GTGATGTCCGCCTTGCCGGCGGCGTTGCGGGCGCACATCACGTCCTTGATGCGCTGGTTGAGGAGCTTGGTGGCCATGATCATGCGGTCGGCCTTGCCGTCGTTGGCAATGAGCTTGAATACGGCGCCTGTCGACATGGCTTAACCGGGGGCGTCGAGTGTATAGTATACCGGACGCGTATTTTCGCGGGTTCAAAAAAATATATGGGCGCGCCCATATTACCACACTTCGCGCACCAGCCGGCGGGTGAGCACGCCGTTGCTATCGTACATGTTGACATATACGTTTCCGCCTTCTTCAAATGAGAAGTTGTTGTCGCGGAGGATGCCTGTGAAGGCGTCGAGATTCTCTGCTGTCACCCAGAAGGATTGGCCGTTCGCGTCTCGCACATGGAATGTGCGCAGATGACATATTCGGTTCCACAACATCGCTTCGTCTGGTGTTGGCGCCACTGGCAACACGGGGGGGTACTTGATGGCGAACCCCGGGCGGCCGGCGGGTGCGGGGCCCGCCCCTGCCGCGGGGTCCGCCCCTGCCGCGGCGTACGCGTCCAGCATCGTGGGGAGCACCATGTGCGTTACCTGGAGCACTGCTGGGGGCGCCCCTTCGGCTGGCGCTCCTTCGGCCGGCGCCGGCAGACGACCACCCTGAACGTAACCCAACAGTCTGAACCAGAGCGAGGTCATCGCGTTGAAGGGGAGCCAACCAACTCGCGGCTGCTGTGCGGGGTCAAACCGGTGGTAGTCTTGGCGAGGCGTCGACAGATCGGAGATCGCTGCCTCGGCGGCTCCGTCGGCAACTGGCAATGTCGCGCCGGGGGCGCTCAGAACCCAGTGCGTGCATCCGAATTGCACTGGCACGCGGCCCGTCAGCAGCCGGAATAAGAACAGCAAGAACTCGATGCCGGGGGTCGCGGTTGGAACACACAGAGGCAAGTAAATGGGGCCTCTGTATGTCCAGTAAACTTGGCGGCCTTGAACTTGGCCTTGAACTTGAACTTGGGGTTGCTCCATGATGGTTTGTGTTTGTACTCGGCCATCAAAAAATTCAATTTTGCGCCCCGCCGCGGCGATCGGCAATTTTTGCTATCCGGCGCGCTCATTTGCTGCGAGGATCCGCAGGTCTTATAACATGGCCGTCACCGCCAAGCAGCTCAGCAAGTCCGGCGCCCGCGGGCGCGAGCTGGACCTCATCGTGCGGGAGCACCTGCAGATCATCGACGACCGGCT
>RFSE01000463.1 GCA_009924135.1 Pseudomonadota bacterium
GCATGCGCCCAGTCTCTCAAGCCGATGGATGTGATGGTTTCGGGTTGAGCGATGAGGCGGTTCCAGGCATCGCACCCGGCGTCGAGGATGTCGTCGTAGGTTTCGAAGACGCGGTTGGATAGCCAGTTTTGGCGAAGATATTGCCAGACCTTCTCGACCGGGTTGAGTTCGGGCGAGCGTGAGGGCAGCAGGATGATGGTGAGGTTCTTCGGAACCTTGAGCTTGTCGGTACTGTGCCATCCCGCCCGGTCCATGAGGACGACGGCATGGGCGCGGCGGGCGACGGTGTGGCTGATCTCGTCGAGATGCATCTGCATGGCGTGGGTGTCGGCGCGGGGCAGCATGAGCGCGGCGCCGACGCCGCGTCCGGGACAGATCGCGCCGAACAGGTAGGCGTTCTCGTAGCGTTGGTCGGCCGGCACGGACGGGCGCGTGCCCCGCTTCGCCCAGATCCGGGTGCGGCCGTTCTTCTGGCCCAGCCGGGCTTCATCCTGGAACCATACCTCGATCGGCCGCCCCTTGGGCAGGTGGCCTATGTGGGCATCGAGCGTGCGCGGGAAGTTTTTTTGAACGCCTCGAGGACCGGGGTGTCCTGGCCCGGGTGCTTCGGCCGGCCGCTGATGTAGGAGAACGACAGCACCTTGAGCAGCTCGCCGACCCCGCGCTCGCTGTAGAGGATGCCGAAGCGCTCCTCGATGACCCGCCGCAGGTCGACCCGCCGCCAGCGCACCACCCCGTCGACCGCGAGATCGGGGCCGGTCTCGACGATCTCGGCCAGCTCCCGCATCTGCGCCGGGCTCAGCCAACGCGGCATGCCCGAACGCGGCCGGTCCGTGAGACCCTCCGGACCCTCCGCGTTGAAGCGATGAACCCAATCCCGCAGCGTCTGCCGGTCCATGCCGCCCACCGTCGCGGCGGCTTCCCGGCTCATGCCGTCGTAGACCGCAGCCAGCGCCAGCAGCCGACGGGTCTGGCGGTTGTCCCGGCTGCGCCGCGCCAGGCGGCGCAACGCCTCGGCGTCATAGTCCTCACGAAGCACGATCCTCGATGGCGGCATGGCAAATCTCCTTTGCCACACTTGAATCAGATCGCGAGCCAAAGGGGAATCCCCTACGAGTCACATATCGATGCGGTTGGTATTAGTCCGACCGACATTGACCAGCTTACGGTAGGCCAAAAGGCAACTCTGCGCTTTTCTGCCTTCAACTCGAGGATAACCCCTGAGATA
>RFSE01000464.1 GCA_009924135.1 Pseudomonadota bacterium
ACCTTCGAGGACTACCGCCTATGAGTGCCGCGAAGTTTCCCCTGGGCCGCCTCGTGGCGACCCCCGGTGCGCTGGCAGCCGTACCTGCCGACCAAATGCTGGCCGCAGTGCGGCGGCATCGCGTCGGTGACTGGGGCCAGATGACGGTCCATGACTGGGAAGCCAATGAGCTGGCCCTCACGGAGGGCTGCCGGCTCCTCTCGGTCTATCGGACCCACGCCGGCCTAAAGTTCTGGATCATCACCGAGGCCGACCGAAGTTCGACCGTGGTGCTGCTCCCCGAGGACTATTGACCCACACCGGCTTCTTTCCCGCGAAAGAGGCCGTTCTTTTTCTCCCGCCGCTTCCTTCCCGCGCTTCCGGCGGGAGGCAACCAACCACAGAAGCCACCGGGACAACCAGAAAGTGAATCCCATGAAGACTGACGTGTATCAGATTGTGACCGACCGACTCATCCGTTTGCTTGAAGCCGGCACTGTGCCCTGGCGGCAGCCGTGGAAAGGCGGCCCGCAATGGCCGCAAAACTTCCTAAGCCGCAAACTTTACCGGGGTATTAACGTGTTCCTGCTCAGTGCCGCTCGTTATCCCTCGCCCTTCTGGCTGACCTTCAAACAGGCGCAGTCGCTCGGGGGGAAAGTCCGGCCGGGCGAACACGCGATGCCCGTGGTGTTCTGGAAGGTGTTCAAAGACGAGGGCGAGGACAAACGCATCCCCTTCCTGCGTTACTACAACGTGTTCAATGTGACCCAATGCGAGGGCATCGCCATTCCGGCGGTGCCTGACACCACGCCGGCCTTCGAGCCGATCAGCCAATGCGAGCAGGTCGTGACCGACATGCCGAAACGGCCCGTCATCCAGCACCAAGGCCATCGGGCCTGCTATTCGCCGGCCTTGGATTCAGTCACTATGCCGGAGGCGAAGCTGTTCACGTCCCCCGAGGGCTACTACAGCACGCTCTTTCATGAGTTGACCCATGCCAGCGGCCACGTGACCCGGTTGAACCGCAAGGAAGTGACCGAACCGAACCGGTTCGGGAGCGATCCCTACGGGCGCGAGGAACTTGTGGCGGAGATGGGTGCGGCCTTCCTGTGCGCCCATTGCGGCATCGAAAACCAGACGATTGACCAGTCCGCCGCCTATCTGGCGAGCTGGCTGGACCGGTTGAAGGAAGACCGGAAGCTGGCGGTCCATGCCGCGTCGCAGGCGCAGAAGGCGTGCGACTT
>RFSE01000465.1 GCA_009924135.1 Pseudomonadota bacterium
CGGTAGTAGCGGTAATATTGTCATCAGCAATGGCTCCGATACGCGTACCATCGCCATTAATGATGCCAGCCAAGTCAGCTTCGATAATTCCAATCGAGTCGTCATTAATCCGATCGTCAACTTGCTTCCCAATAGCCACTACAGCATCAAGATCGATACTGGTGCCATAACCGATTTGAACGGTCATGCATACGCCGGTATTAGTGACGATACTACATTGGATTTCTCCACCATTACCGGCGAGCCTCGTCTCAATGGCAGCGATCCCAGTGACGATTCCACCGGTTTCCAAGTGGATCAAAATATCAAATTCTACTTTAATGAGCTGGTTAAGCCGGGCGATAGCGGCAATATCATCATCAGCAATGGTTCCGATACTCGCACTATCGCCATTAATGATCCCAGCCAAGTCACTTTCAGCGGCGGCAAGGTAACTATTAATCCAACAGACGATCTGGTTCCCAACACGAACTACAACATCAAAATCGACAGCACTGCCATTACCGACCTAGATGGTAATCCGTACAACGGCATCAGCGACGATACCACGCTTAATTTCTCCACGATTACCAGTGAGCCACTCTTGTCCTCGAGTACTCCGTGGGATAATTCCACTGACTTTCCAGTAGACAGCAACATTACGCTAGCCTTCAACGAAGAGGTTCAAGCGGGTAGCAACGGTAATATCGTCATTAGCAATGGTTCCGATACCCGCACCATCGCCATTAACGATGCCAGCCAGGTCACTTTCAACGGTAGTAAGGTAACCGTTAATCCAACAGTCGATCTGGTTCCCAATACTAACTACAGCATCAGGATCGATAACGGCGCCATCACCGATTTGGGTGGTCATGCCTATACGGGTATTAACGACGATACCACGCTGAATTTCTACACGATTACCGGTGAGCCACTCTTGTCCTCGAGTACTCCGTGGGACAATTTCACTGACTTTCCGGCTGACAACAACATTACGCTAGCCTTCAATGAAGAAGTTCGAGCTGGCAGCAATGGTAATATCATCATCAGCAATGGCTCTGATACCCGCACCATCGCCATTAACGACGCCAGTCAGGTCACTTTCAACGGCAGTAAGATAACCGTTAATCCAACAGCCGATCTGGTTCCCAATACTAACTACAGCATCCGGATCGATAATGGCGCCATCACCGATGTTGGCGGCCATGCCTATGCGGGTATTAACGACGATACCACGCT
>RFSE01000466.1 GCA_009924135.1 Pseudomonadota bacterium
TGGTCAATGTGGGTCGAGGCGCCCTGGTGGATGAGACTGCCTTGCTGGCGGCGCTCGACCGCGGGACGCCCGCGCACGCACTGCTTGATGTGTTCACGACCGAACCCCTGCCAGCGGAAAGTCCCTTCTGGTCTCATCCCGCTGTTTCCGTAGCCGCGCACACCTCGGGATTTACGGACGGCCAGGTGCTTCGCAATGACGCCTTGTTCGTCGAAAATCTCGGACGCTACCTGCGCGGCGATCCGCTACTAAACGAAGTGAAGGCTTAGGCCGCGTCGTTGACAATGGGGGGTGTGCGCCGTCAGCGCCTTTGAGACAGATTGAGGGTTCCCGCTAACGGAGGGTTTTGGTCTCGTCGTAGTGACGAAGGAACGAAGATGAGACCAAAACCCTCGCCCTCGAAGGCGACGCCCGGTGAACGGGTTGCGAAGGATATCCGGCGCGCGACGCGGCGGCATTTCTCGGCGGAAGACAAGATCCGGATCGTGCTGGACGGCCTTCGCGGCGAGGACAGCATTGCTGAACTCTGCCGCAAGGAAGGGATCGCCCAGAGCCTCTACTACGTGTGGTCCAAGGAGTTCCTGGAGGCGGGCAAGCGCCGGTTGGCCGGCGACACGGCGCGGGCGGCCACGACGGACGAGGTGAAAATCCTGCGGCGGGAGTCGAGCGCCTTGAAGGAGGTCGTGGCCGAACAGGCCCTGGAAATCCGACTGCTTAAAAAAAGCATGATCGCGGATGGGGGCGACGAGGCATGAGGTACGCCGCTCCTGAGAAGATCGAGATCATCCGGCTGGTGGAGCAGTCTCACCTGTCAGTGCGCCGGACCCTGGACCAGATCGGCGTGAGCCGGCCCACCTTCTATCGCTGGTATGACCACTACCAGTCCGGCGGGCCCGAGGCGCTGGAAGACCGCCCGGGGCGACCTGGCCGGGTGTGGAACCGGATTCCTGATGAAATCCGCGCCGCAATCATCGATCTGGCCCTGGAACAGACGGAGCTGAGCCCGCGTGAGCTGGCCGTGCGGTTCAGCGATGAGCGCGGCTACTTCGTCTCAGAGGCCAGTGTTTACAGGCTGTTGAAGGCCCATGACCTGATCACCAGCCCGGCCTTCATCGTCATGAAGGCCGCCAAGTCCTTCACCGACAAGACCACGGCGCCCAACGAGATGTGGCAGACCGACTTCACCTACTTCAAGATCATCGGGTGGGGCTGG
>RFSE01000467.1 GCA_009924135.1 Pseudomonadota bacterium
TGTCGCGGAGACCAGCCGCAGCGGCTGCGCCTGGCAGGAGGCGGTTGATGCGTTCCACCCCCTCGGTATTCCAACGTTGCTGCGGCTGATCCCGCGCCGGGCGGGACACAGCCGCGCTCCGGCGTCCGAACCGGCAGGGTTGAAATACGTCCGCCATCGCCGGATCGGAGATCGGTGCTCCGCACGGCCAGCCAAACCCGGAGGCAGCGTTAAGCTGCGATCTAGGCGGCCCGAGGAGCGGGTTTGAACTGGGCCTTCATCAGGAACGTGAGCGCTTTCACGGCCAATTCGATGATGAGGAAGGGCTTGCCGATGAGGTCGTTGCCGCCGCTGATGGTGGACTTGGCGCGGCTGGCAAAGTCCGTGAGACCGGTGACGAAGACGACCGGGGTCTTGGCGTGCTGCGGTTGCGCGCGGATCAATTTGCAGAGGTCGTAGCCATTCATTCCCGGCATGTCGATGTCCAGGAAGATGAGGTCAAAGTTCTGCTTCTTGCACTGCTCGAAGGCCGCAGTGGGGTCGGCCACGTCCATGGCCTTTAGCTCGGCCTTCTCGAGACCGCGCATGACGGCCTTGCGCGAGAGGGCCTCGTCATCCACGACCAGCACGCTGGCGCTGGCCAGGGCAATGGTTTCAGCGGCGTCCACCTCGTTGGCCAGTTGGGCCAGAAAGTCCACGGTATGGGCCAGAGTACGAACCGTGGATTGGTTGATGCTCTTGGGGTTCTCGTAAAGCTCGGTGAGAAGCGCCTCGAACGCCGAGGAAAGCCGGGCAATAACCGGGCAGCCGGCCACACCCGCACCGCTGGTCAGCGAGTGCGTCTTGCGGAACATGTCAAACAGGATGGCGCTGCGTTCCTCCATCCAGCGGAGGTTGGCGGTGTCACTCTCGTTTTTGATGAACGCCTGCAACCGCTGACGCAGATAGCCGATGGATTGCGGCAGGTTTTCCGCAAACCCACGCCGCAGTTCGTGCTGAAAGTTCTGCTCCACTTCGAGCAAGTTGCTTTCGCTGGGAGCGACGTACTCCTCGGCGGCGGTGCCGCCTTTTGCTGCAGGAGCGCCGGGAAGCGGGAGACCTTCCAGTTTGATGGCTCCGGAACCGGGCATGGATATCGCCCCACCGGCGCCGGACTGAGGCGCGGCGGGCGCGAGGTTCATCGCGATGGGGGCGTTGTCCCCGGCGAGCTTCAACGGAATATCCCC
>RFSE01000468.1 GCA_009924135.1 Pseudomonadota bacterium
CTACGCTCATTCCGCCTGTCGTTCGAACTCCATCGGACTGAGATACCCCAATGTGGAGTGCCGCCGACGGGGATTGTAAAACCGCTCAATGTAATCGAACACATCGGCTTTCGCCTGGTCTCGTGTGTGATACAGCGTCCGCGCGGTACGTTCGGTCTTTAGCGAGGAGAAGAAGCTCTCCATCGCGGCGTTGTCCCAGCAGTTGCCGGAGCGGCTCATGCTACAAGCCAGGCCCTGGTCCGCCAGGAACCGTTGGAACGGCTCGCTGGTGTACTGGCTGCCTCGATCCGAGTGATGCAACACGGCGTCGGGCTTGCCTCGCCGCCAGATGGCCATGACCAATGCATCGGTGACCAACTGGGTCGTCATCGTCGCCTGCATGGACCAGCCCACGACCCGTCGAGAGAACAGATCGACGACGGCCGCGACGTAGAGCCACCCTTCAGCCGTCCAGAGATACGTGAAGTCGGCCACCCATTTGCGGTTCGGGGCCGGGGCGTCAAACTGGCGATTGAGCACATTCGGCGACACCACGCCCGGTGACAGCGGGCCGGCCTCGGCGGGTCCCCGACGCCGTCTGGGCCGCGCCCGCAACGCCTGTTGCCGCATGAGTCGTTCGATCCGATGCAGGCCGCACCCCTCCCCCTCGGCCAGCAGGTCGTGCCACACGCGTCTCGCGCCGTAGGTCCGGTCGCTCTGCAGGAAACTCGTCCGGATCTTGGCGCCCAACACCTCGTCGCGACGGGCACGCTGGCTGCGTGGTCGCGTCAGCCACGCATAGAACCCACCCCGCGAGACACCGAGCGCCTCGCATAACCACGCCGTCGGCCAGTTCCCCCGGTGCTTCACGATGAACCCGCACTTCACAGCGACTCCTTCGCGAAGTAGGCCGCGGCTTTTTTTAGAATGTCCCGCTCCGCCTTGAGCTTGACCACCTCGCGTCGGAGGCGCTCGATCTCCAGCTGATCCGGTTTCATCTGGCCCTGACCGGGGAAGGCCTGCTGCGGGTCGGTAGTCCCCTCCCGCACCCATCGGCGCAACACCGTGCCGTGCACGCCCAAATCCCGCGCAGCTTGGGCTACCGTCACACCTCGTTCTCGAACCAGTTTCACCGCCTCAACCTTGAACTCTCGCGTAAACTTGCGTCGCTCCATGGCGCACCTCCAGTTTCATTGATACACCTAACTTGGTGTCTTTGAAA
>RFSE01000469.1 GCA_009924135.1 Pseudomonadota bacterium
CCCAGGCCCGACGCCCCCGATCTGGGTCCGGCATGGAACGATGTGATATTGGCGCTTAACCTGTTAAGTGAGGCACGCGACTTGTTGAAGCAATGACACTTCACGCTCGCTCCCCTGTGTCTGAAGTCCTCAAGCAGTCTTCGTCTGCAACCCCCTCACTCTGCTAGCTTGAAGCTGCTTGCCGGGTCTCTTCGGACTAGCCAACCACTTTGGCGCGCAGCACGCTCGAAAGTGACTTGTGTGTCTCGACGGCGCCAACGCCACCATCACCACCACGCTCGACGGCCCGCCCCTCTACGAATGGACCGGTCCCACTGCCGCCGTCAGCCAGTATAAGAGTTGGGGCTCCACCGCGTCGGCGTCCTCGCCCTCGGCACGATGGCCGCCGACTGGGCGGTGTCTGAAGTGAAGGTGAAGCGGCTGGACGGGCAGTGAGATTGCGCTAACCTGCGGCGCAACACATGACCCCCGCTTCCGCCTACCGCCCCGGCCGTGAGATTGCGCGGGGTGGCATGGGCGCGGTGCTGGATGCCCGCGACCAGAAGCTCGGCCGCAGCGTGGCCATGAAAGTCATGCTGCGACGCAATGCCCCCGAGGAAGAACAACAGCGCTTCCTGCAAGAAGCCCGCGTGCTCGGGCAGCTAGCGCATCCGAACATCGTCCCCGTCCATGACGTTGGCACCGATGAGCAAGGCCGGCTCTTCTACACCATGAAGCTCGTCGTGGGTGTCACCCTGCACGACGTCATCGGCAAGCTGAAGGCCGGGGACCAGGAGACCCTGGCCAAGTATCCGCTCAACGCCCTGCTGACCATCTTCCAGAAAGTCTGCGACGCCGTGGCCTTCGCACATTCGCGCGGGATCATCCACCGGGACCTGAAGCCGCAGAACATCATGGTGGGCGAGTTCGGCGAAGTGCTGGTGATGGACTGGGGGCTGGCCAAGCTCCTGCCGGGCAGTCCAGCGGCGGAGGAAGCCGCCAAGACGTTACCCCTGCGCGGCCAACTGGGCCAGACCGGGCCGACCGGCACGTTGCCCCTCAACGCACCCGCTGCCGAGGAACAGGTCACGCTGATCTCTGGAGAGGACCAAGCCACGTTAGCAGCCGGTGCTGGGAATGCCTCCGCGCCCAAGCTTGCCTTTGGGGCTCAGCAGCCAGAACCCGTCGCTCCCAGCGGCACCTACGCCACGCTGGAAGGGG
>RFSE01000470.1 GCA_009924135.1 Pseudomonadota bacterium
ACGCTCGTGATCTGGGGCGGCGAGTTTGGCCGCACGCCGTATGCGCAAGGCGATGACGGTCGCGACCATAACAACAAGGGCTACACCCTCTGGCTGGCCGGCGGCGGCGTGAAGGGCGGCACCAGCTACGGCGCGACGGATGACCACGGGGCCGAGGCGGTGCAAGACAAAGTCAGCCTCCCTGACCTCCATGCCACGATCCTGCACCTGCTCGGGCTGGACCACGAGAAACTCACTTTCCGTTACGCTGGCCGGGACTTCCGCCTGACCGACGTGAAGGGCGAGGTGGTCAAGGGCGTGCTGGCCTAAAAAAATCAGCCGACGGTCCGGTGGGAGCGTCGGCTGAGGAGGTGGAAGAAGTCGGCGTTAGAATTTCCAGCCCGATCCGAATTGAGCGTGGGCGGAGGTATAGTTTTCACCCACATCGGCATATAGGCCGAGCTTGAGGTAGCCCCCCTTTTTGTTGGGTGCGTCCGCCTTGCCGAGCAGGCGGTAGCCGATCTCTCCGCCAACGGTGACATATTGGTCCACGGCGGCGGCGGTGAGGAACTTGGTATGCACGGCATAGACATCGACGATCCAACGATTGCCCAGTGGAACATCGAGCTTGAGGCCGTTCTTGAGAATCTGTTGGCTGACACCGGGGTCGAACTTGTAGCCCGCCACGGTGATGGGGATGCCTTCGTGGAGGCTGAAGTGATTGCCCATGGAGAGCGTGAACTTGCCAAAGTCATACGCCAGCAGGCTGTTCATGCCACCGTCGGCCAACAGCCCGCCGGCGGCCATGTCCTTGGAGCCGGTGGCGTTGGCACCGCCGAAGGGCGTGAGCTGCCAATACCACGGACTGTCTTTGGCGCGGGGGATAACCTTGATAGGCAGCCCGACGCCCAAGCCAACTCCAAACGCATTGGCCCCTTCGATTTTGGTATAGTTCAGGGGAAGATCGAGGTTAAGCCCGACTCGGTCGGTCAGTTTGAAACGAGCGAATAAGGGCAGGCTGTAAACCTCGCCGCGAATGCCATTGGCGTCGAACCGGCCCACATCGGCGATGATGCCAAACCCAACGCGGTCGGTGTTGGGTTTGTTGGCGTCCTTCTCCTCCTTGGTCTCCGCGAAGGTCATACCATAGTTTTGATAGGAATCACTGGCCGAACGCGCGGTGCTCGCGCCGGGGTTGCCGTCCGTGATGG
>RFSE01000048.1 GCA_009924135.1 Pseudomonadota bacterium
GATGATAGACTTGAACGGCGACTATCTTGACGAGCTTGGCGGCGAATGGTCCCCGCGCCTCGTGCCGGTTAGTGAGGTGGAGAAGGCGTGGCGCGAAGGCGTGAAAGTGACGGACGCGGAAAAGATCGAACCGCAATGGCTAAGGAGCCGCGCCCGTAAAGTGGTGGAGGGAGAAAATCTATGAATAAACCAACCGGACCAATGCTGCCTGAGCAGCGCGATGCGTGGGCTGCCTACGAGGCGCGGTTGAAGGCGGAAGGGGTGGAGTTGTGAGAGCTTTTATAGCAATCTTAATAATCAGCATCCACTTCGATTCCAAAGTTCTCTGCTTTGCGCTTGGGCTTTTCCTGTGGTGGCTCACTGACAAACTGGACAAGGCAAGGGAGAAGAAAGAATGAAAACTCTAAAACTCACCCTGAAAAAGAAGTGGTTCGACATGATCGCCAGCGGCGTGAAGAAGGAGGAATACCGCAAGGAGGGCCAGTGGATTGTGAGCCGACTTTATGAGCGTGTAGCTTTTGCGAAACGCCCCTACGACGCCGTCGAATTCACCAACGGCTACGGTGCCGACAGACCATTTGTCCGCGTCGAGTTCCTGGGCTTTGAGTACGGCGGCGGCAAACCTGAATGGGGCGGCGCACCGGACGTTTACATCATCAAGCTCGGCAAGGTTTTGGAACGGAGGAATTGCGAATGAAACCAAAGTGTAACAAGTTTGGATGCGGAGGCCACGCAAGTACAAAATGGCTCAACATTGGCGAGTCCATGCAGACAGCGAATGGGTTCATTATAGCCAAAGTTTCCGGGTGGTTTTGCCCCATCTGTGGTGGTGGATACGGATCTGGTGATCCTCCTGCAACAGTGCGTCAAAGCGCGGCCAAAGCCCGCGCCACCGCGAAGGAAGCGAAACGAAATTACCAAGGAAAATAACCGCATGTGCGAAATTGCAGAAGTCTATAAGATTGACAAAACGAAGGCGCGCAAGCCGCACAAGTGCCGCGAGTGCGGCGGTGTCATCGCCAAGGGTGAAATCTACAACCGCCACCACGGAGTATTCGATGGCTCTGGATTCGACAGCCGCGTGTGCCTCGATTGCGACGCGCTCCGGGCTGAGGTGGATAAGGATAAGCCCAGCGTTTACGATCAAACGTGCGTGGAGGAGCTTGGAGAGGTTGTGTTTGGATCGGGCAACACGGGACTGATCCGCGCATTCATCACCAACAAACGGAAGCGCGGCGCGCCCGTCACGGACTGGCAGGCCGCGTTGCTGGAGGAACTGGAAAGGCCGAAGACTCAGGGGGATGCGCCATGAAACCCCGCAAACTCACCCGCCGCCAGTTGGCCGCGAAGCTGGGTAAGCTCGCCAAGGATATGCAACAGGTGGGCGCGGAGCTGGAATACTTCGGAGGCTTTTCGCCTGTCGCGCAATGGAGTCGCGGAGCCATCCCTAGCGAGCCGGAGAAGCTGGAGCGCGTCGCCGGGGGTAAAGTGTCCGCCGACGTGCTGGCGAAGTTCCCAGGGGGCAAAAACGCGCGAATGGAGCAGGAGCGCGAGAAGCAAGCTGCCTTTCGAGAGGATCAGCGCCGAAAAGGCATTGCCAGCGGGCAGGCGAGACGTGAACAGCGGTTCAACCGCGGTTCAACCACGGTTCAACCGAGTCCCCAACCGGAAGGTCAACCGAAATCGAACTCTCCGTCTCCGTCTCCGTCTCCGTCTCCGTCTTCAGTCTCCAAAGAAGAGGGGGAGGGGAAATTGCTCCCCCGCGAATCCTGCGAAGTGCCGGACAAGCCCGGCGCTATCGCCCAAACGATGACCGCAGGCATCCCGGCAGACTTTGCCGGGTACGTTTACGACGATTGGGAAAGCCGGGGAGGAAAAGACGGTGGAGGGAACATGGTCCCGTGGCTCCGGTACGTCACGAAACGGTGGGCGCGCGAGGGGACCGAATGGCGGAATGGGACGCACAGCGCGCTGAAGAGGCAAAAAACACCCCCACCGCACGCCGTAATGGGCACGCCACACGATTTGAAAGCGAAAACGCTATGACTGCCAAAACACCCGCCGAGCCGTTGGAAGCGATTTTAGAGAGGATGAACCGGCTGGAATTTTCCAGCAAGGCGGGTCAGGAGCCAAAGCGCGACATGTCGGGAATCGCGGTTGGCTTATTCAACGACTGGAACGCCCCCCGCAGGCAGGCGGAACGTAAGGAGGTGAATTTATCCGGCCCGTGGGGTGAAACTCTCGCCAAGGTCAAAGGGAAGCTGGGAGCAGGGTTTTTAATCGCAATCCACGGCGAGCACGGGAACGGCAAGACCCAGATGGGGGTTGAGTTGATGCGCTACCAGATCACCAACCGGATCAAGTCCGCCCGGTTCACGACCTCGACGGAATTCTTCATGGGACTGAAATCGACCTACAGACAGGACGCGCAACGGTCAGAGGCGGATTACGTCGAGTCGTTCTGCCGGCCATCCTTGCTGGTCGTGGACGAAATCGAGAAGCGCGGGCAAAGCGAATGGGAAAACGGGCTGCTTTTCCACCTGTTCAACCGCCGCTACAACGCGGTGAAAGACACGCTGCTGATTAGCAACCTCCCCGCGGGCGAACTTGAGCAGCACCTGGGGCGCGCATTGGTATCAAGGCTCAACGAAACCGGCGGGATGATTCACGCGGATTGGCCGGGGAGAAGGTGATGCGCCACAAGCCTACCGGACGCGCTTGCAGTCGTACTGCGGGCGGCATGGAGCGCCGCCTTGCCAGACGTGCCAGCTCAGGTCTAGCACCCCCACCCCCGGCAAGGAATCTTTTCGCCAAGCCTCCCGAACAGGTTACCAATGAACCCCGACTTGTCGGTATGAGTAGTAAAAAAAGCTGATGTTGCTACTAAATGAGCCGAAAACCCTCTTTAACTGACGGACTTCCCGAGGAAATGCCGGACCTCGACACGCTTATTGACGCTGACGCGGAATTTGACAGTTCCGCCGGCGGCTTCACCAAAGCCAAGCGCGTGCAATCGGCCAGGATAGTCACCTTCGACGCCCGGAAGGTTAAAACCGCGTGCGACGCGCTGCAAACGATGCCAATGGATCAGGAATCGGTTCACATCGTGGTTTCCCAATCCTTCGCCGGCTTCGACCTCATCCCAGCTTTCCTAAAACTCACAGGCGCGGCCAGCTACCAGAGGCTTTACCTGACAACGCTCGGTTTCAGCCGGGACAACCTCGCACAAATCGAGGTGATGATTCGCGCGGGACAGATACCCCCCCCGAAACTACGCATCCTGTGCGGCGACTTCTTCCGCCGGGCGGACTCCGGCCTTTGGGACATTGGCGCACTGCTCGCCAAGGAGCACGGATTCACCTTCAAAAGCTACCGCAACCACACGAAGCTGATACTGGCCGAGATCGTGGGTAAGTATTACGTCGTGGAATCCTCCGCCAATCTGCGCTCCTGCCAAAATGTTGAGCTTTTCACCATCACACAAAGCAAGCCACTTTTCCAGTTTCACGCCGGCTGGATTGACGAAGTGCTGAAATCGTCGGAAGGTTGACTCTCCTGCCGGAAGTGTAGCGTCACGCTACACCATGACGCCGGAAGAATACCGACAGGAACGCAAGCGCCGAGGCACCCAGGCCGCCATTGCCGGCAAGCTTGAAGTATCCCGTGTCACCATAGCCCGCCGAGAGTCGGGCAAAATACCCGTCACCCGCGAAGCGTGGCTTGCTCTTCGCACAATCAAGGTGACTCGATGATTTCCCCAGCGGACAAGGCGAAGATTCTCAAGGCCAACACGGCAAACATCGTGCGCAAAGTGAAGGCCGGGAAGCCGCTCACAAAAGCCGAGATGGGTTTAATTGCCGAGGCTCCGGAGGGGGAGGCTAAAACAAAGAAGGGAAGGCCGGCCAAGGGGAATTCCGTTTACTCCCTCGCCCAGGAAAGCGGCATAGACCAACGAACGGTCAGAAAGCGACTGGTTGACGCCGGACTTTTCCCGCCTGACGACCACCCCCGGCAAAAGTTGATCGACGCGATCAAGCCGACAAAGGGAAACGGGGACGGCACGATCAAGGAACAGAAGACCTTCGAGGAATGGAGGAAGCTGAAAATCTTTAACGACAAAGAGGACGGACTACTCATCACCAAGGCCAGCGTCATCAGCAGCATCCAGCGGCTCAATCCGAAGATTGACGCCTTGATTGAACAGAAGATCGTCAACGAGTACCCCGCCGCAGTAGCCGGGTTGGACGTGCCAGCCGCGCGGGAGTTTGGAAAGAGGTTCGCCGACGAACTCCGCCGCGAGTGGGCCGCGTTCCGGGAGGAGTGGCAGGGATGAGCCTCGCTGTGCGCGATGCGTGGGGCGCGTCGATACCGCCCAAAGACCGCCGCCCGATTTACGAGTGGGGTAAGGACCATATTCGGAACTTGCCGCCTGTGCTTTCCAAAACGGGCGCATTCGACATTGGTACAAGTACGCATTTCCGCGAACCGTTCGAGGCCATCGCGGATGACCGCGTGCGCGAGGTGAACGTGTGCGCCCCGCCGCGCTCCGGCAAGACCTTGCTGGCCGACGTGTCAATCCCGTGGCTCGTATCGGTCCAAGGCTCTTCGATCCTCTTTGTCATTCAGACGGACGAAATGGCGAAGTCACACGCGGAGCTGCGGACAATGCCGCTCCTGAATTCCGTCGCCAGCGTGCGTGCCATGCTCCCCGATGATCGGCACAAAAACCGGGGACAGGAAATCATCTTTGCGAACGGCCTGCCTTTGATCGTATGCGGTCCGGCCATCTCCAATCTTCAGAACCGGGGCTTCCGAACCGTTATCATTGATGAAGCTTGGCGCATTGCGGCAGACCATCCGGGGCGCATCGGGGAGGCTAAGACGCGGCTTGGCGATTTCCTCCGGGAGCAACTATCAAAGCTCCTCGTCATTTCGCAGGGCGGGACGTGGGACGACGATTGGCACATCCAGTTTTCCTCCGGCGTGATTCACGAATGGACCGTTCCTTGCGCTGGCTGCGGTCAATTCATCATCCCGAAGATTCACGGCAAGCACGCCGACGGGCGGAGGTGGGGGATTGTTTGGGATTCGCGGGACCGGCCCGACGGAAAATTTGACCGCGCGCACGCGCTCGCCACGCTGCGATTTGAATGCCCGTTGTGCGCGCACCGGCACTATGACACCCCCGCCACTAAAGCCGCATGGAGCGCGGCAGGGCGCTATCAGTGCACGGACCCAGAGGGCGACTTGACCAAGAAAAGCTACCATTGGGAAAACGTCATAGACTACCCGTGGAAAGAACTAGCCACACTTTGGTTCAGTGCGCGTGAGCAGGCACACATCGGCAACGAAGGACCGACCATTCAGTTTTTCCAAAAACAGTGCGCAAGCTTCTACAACCCGTCTTTCGGCGCGCACGTCGAGACGCTGCCCAGCGTCGAGATCATCACCCCCGCCCCGGAGACGAAGAAGTTTTGGGAAAAGCAGGACGCAATATGCCTCTCGGTCGATATGCAGTATGGCCACTTTTGGGGACTAGTTGAAGCGTGGAGCCGGGACGGCGAATCAATGGTAATGTGGGCAGACCGGCTCGAAACGTGGGTGGACATTTCGGCCAAGCAAGCTGAGTTCCACGTCCCGGATGATTGCGTGATGGTGGACGCGGGCAACTGGCGGAGTGAGGTTGCCGCGCAATGCGTGCAGCATGGGCACGCTACCAACTCCCGGCTTTGGTGGGAAAAATGGTCGTGCTGGTGGGCCATGCTGGGCGACGATGCCCACAGCTTTACCTACAGCTACCTTGAGCGGGGAGAGAAGAAAACGAAGCGCCTTCCCTACTCATGGGAACCGGAAGCGTTCGACCCATGCTTCGGTCAACACACGGACGCCGCGCTTCGCAAGCTCACCCAGGGGCGCAAATGCCCAACGATTCGCTGGAGCAACCCGACGATCAAAGACATCATGGGAAGCCGCCGCCAAGCATTAATGGAGGGGAAGCTCGCCTTTGTCGCGAAGGGAGCCAGCGAACACTTCGCGCGTCACATCTTCTCAGAGGCCAAAATGCCGGACCCGAAGAACCTTGGCAAAATGAAGTGGGCTCCGAAAAGCAAGAAGCTGCCAAACCACCTATGGGATTGCTGGTGCCAGTCCGCCGTATTCGCGGCGCGGCGGAGGATTATCCGGGCGTTCGGGGAGTGATTAAAACCACCTAGTAGCGCGCCCGATCCTTAATAACCACAGACAAGCTTCTCGCTTTGTTTTGAAAACAGGATCGTTATGCGAGTCCCTTGCTGATGAATGGAGCCGTGAATTAGCCACCCATCTCCACCCAAGGCAATGAAAGAAAACTCTCTCCACATAGCCGAGTAATTCCAAGCAATCACCCCATTGAACTTTTCCGCCGCGAACCCATATTTTCCCGGAACTGTCAGGGTTTTTGCATTTGTATCTAAGCTTCACTTTCCGGCCTTTCTCTTTGCAGTCTGCCTTGATTCGCCACCGATAAGAATCGCGGCAATGGCCTTCCGTTTCTTTACCGAGCGCGTCGGCTGGCCGTAGGAGATAGCCAGGCCGTCGCGAGAAGGTTCAGACCAAATGCGTTTCCCTTTTCCAATCGGAATAAATTGAGACTTCATTTCTCAGCCTTTCTCTTTTTGTGACTCGCGACCGCCGCTTTTTCCGACCGCCTCGCTGGCGACACCCCAGACAGAGATTGCAGTTTTCATTTTTTGGTGCGCCGGACCTTCGGCTCCGCAATTCATGCAGGCCACCCTAAACCATACATCGCCAAGCCATTTCTGAGACCAATCAGAATCGGACTCTTCATCGCGCGATTCAAAAGCCTCAACAACCGAATCGCTAACCCCGCAAAATGGGCACGGTAAAAGCTTTGTGCCATGATTTTTAACAAGGCAGCACCTTTCCTCCTGATTAACTGAGACGTTATCGGCGGTTAGCGGACCATTTGGAAGCGAGTCGTCAAATGGGACTATCCCGCGCGGGTCAATGTATTGGTTTTTTTGCATAGATTTTTTTGGTGACTCCGCCGCGCCGCTTCCGCCATGCGCGCCCGTGATTCCTGACTCCGCAGATTTGGCAGCGGCAGACGAAGGTCATCAAGGCACAGCCTCCGCAGTTCCCCCATCGCCTTATTGAGCGCCTGCTTTGTGACCGCCTTGCCGTCCTTCTTTTTCAGTCGCGCCGCCAGCTTCTCAATCCGCGAGTCATCAAACACCCCGCCGCCCGTCACCAGCAATGCCAGCGCATGCGCCCGGATGTTGGTTGCCGTCGCGTTGCACTTCGGGCCGACCAGCCACGCGCACACGGTGCGGATCACGTCGCCCGCGCCTTGGAGCGGGCTGGCCGCTTCCGGCTCAATGTCGTCAATCTGGTGCGCGGCGCGGGCTAGTAGTGGGTCAAGGTCGATGCTGTAATCCGCCCCAAGACCGTCCGTCGCCGGGTTGTCATCCGACAGGATACGCTCGCCGGCAGGTTTGCGCCCCCGGCGCTTTGACTTCAACGCGGCAACCCCGTCACGGAGCGCGATGCGCCACCAGCGAGCTACTGAGCTGTGATGCACCCCCAGCATCATCGCCGCCTCGCGGGTGGTTTTCTCCCCTGCCCACTTCATGGACTCTTCGCGCTTCCTTTCCAGCTCGAAAATATCCAAGTGCTTATTGCAAAGCATTTGCAATAGTGAGCACCACAACGCCGCCAAGGTCAAGCCGTTTTGTCGCACAATTAAAAACCGCCAGCCGTTGACTTCCTGCGACAAGGGGAATGGCTTACTGGAACTTTCCGGGCAAGACGCAAGCTTGGCTGCTCGCCGAGCTGGACAAGCTCAATGACGACAAGTCAGCGGGCAAGACCGTCGTCGCCAGCGGGGCCGGGGACTCCAATCTAACCGAGCGAACCGAGACTTCAATCTCAGCCAGGGACAACATGCTTCGACAGGACTTGGCCGCACTGGCTGCGGCCAGTCTCAACACCGTTCCTCTCGACTTCACCCGCCCGGCCAAGCGCGTTCGCCCTCATTACAAGTGAACTCTCCAATTCTTGCCCCAAATGGACGGCCCGCCCGCGAGCAGATTGGGCACACCCGCCCCGCCGCCCCGCCGCAGCCGAAAGCCTACGGGTGGGGGCTTTACGCCACACCCCGGAGCACGGGCCAAATGGACAGCTACCGGCAGCGGAGCATCTACCTCGGCGGCTCGCTGGATTACGAGCTGAACGGCTACAACTGGCGGGAGCTGCTCTCCTACTCCCGGCAGCTTTTCGCCCAGCTTGGAAACTTGGGCGGTGCACTGGTTCAGAAGGCCACCTACGCGGTCGGGGAGTCGTGGAAACCCCAGTTTTACGGCGAGAATCAAGCGTGGGGGGATCAAGCGGAGGAATGGCTATCAGAGACGTTTTACCCCGTCGCCGACGTGCGCGGCGGTGGCTTCGATTTCACGACGAACCTGTTTCTGGATTCCCTCGCCCTCGACGTTGACGGCGACGCGGCGATGATCCTCACCAGCGCGGACAGCGGTTTTCCGCAGGTCATGTTCATTCCAGCCGACCGTATTTCTGGCACGGAAAAGGAGATTCAGAAGGGCCGGTTTAAGGGCAATATGCTCGTTAATGGCTGCATTCTGAACAGCGACGGGCGCGTTATCGGATACCGGGTTTACAACACTGGAATGGCGGATTTCGAGGAATACTCCACGACGAATTGTCAGCTCCTCTTTGAGCCGGAATGGCAGGGCCAACGCCGGGGCGTGCCGCGCATTGCGCGCGTGCTCATGGACTGGTTCGACATTCAGGACATCAATGCGTTTTTGAAACGCGGTGTGAAGCTGGACGCCTCGCAGGGCATCATTCACAAAACGGAGACAGGGACCGCCGACACCAGCGCGACGGAAATCTCTCCCAACACGGACGTTGGCACCACGGACACGGACCTGCGAATTGAGCAGCGCGAGGGCGGAGAGATTCTTTACATGAAGGCGGGCACCGGGGAGACGATTGAAAGCTTCTCCAGTGACCGCCCGCACCCGAATACCGAGGCATTCGTCCGCCGATTGGAGCGCGCTGGATTGCTCGCGGTGGGCTGGTTTTATGAGCTGATTGACCCCTCCGGCATCGGTGGGGCGAGTGTCCGGCTCATTCAAGACCAGGCCCGCAACTCCATTCGTTACCGGCAGAAAACCATCCGCAAACGGGCCAAGCGCGCGGTCACTTACGCCGTCGCGATGGCGATGAAAAACGGCTTCCTGCCGAAAAATTCGGGCGATTGGTGGAAGTGGAATTTCGAGCTGCCCGCGCAAATCACGGTGGATGAAGGGTACAGCCGGCAGGCGGAGATCGAAGACTACAAGCTCGGCTTCCAAACCAAGGCCGGAGTCACCCAGTCGCGCGGCAAGTTTTGGAAGGACCAGGACAAGCAGCGGGATCAAGAATTCGACGCCCTGCTCACCCGTGCCAAGGCGCACGCTGACAAGTTCAATCTGCCGCTGGATTACGTTCTGGACCGGCTCGAGCAACGCAACCCGAATCCGCCGACCATCGCGCAAGATTTGAGCGGCGGAAAACCTTCGCAAACTGCCCCTGAAAAGCCATGAAATACCCTCTTATTGCCGCCCGCGTCGCCCGCGAAATCTGGCTCACCACGCCGGAGGTTCACCAGGCAATTCACGCCGCCGTTTTTCATGGTCAAACCTTCACTGCGCTGCCCGCCGGAAAGGCACTTTACGGCGAGGATGGGAACGATGATTTCGATGGAGATGAGGCTGAAATGACCGGCGGGCGCACGGCCATCATTCAGGTGTTCGGCGTGCTCGGCAAGCACTTGGACAGCATGGAGATGGCTTGTGGCGGGTGCTCCGTTGACCGCATTGCCTCACTGCTCACCGCTGCCGATAAAGACCCGGACTGTGAAACCATCGTGATGATGTTCAATTCGCCCGGTGGGGCCGCGATGGGAATCCCTGAGTTGGCCGCGAAGATCAAAGACATCGGCACACGCAAAAACATCATCGCCTACACCGATGGACTTTGCTGCTCAGGAGCGCTCTGGCTGGCTTCGCAATGCGACACATTCCTCGCCTCTCCTTCCAGCATCATCGGCAGCGTCGGCTGTTGCCTGACTGTCCCGGATGAATCCCGAAAACTTGAGCTTGAAGGCGTGAAAATGCAGTCGATTTACGACGGCAAGTTCAAGACGACCGGTTCCAGTTTCCGCCCGCTGACACAGGACGAAACCGACATGCTCACCATCCGCGTGCAATCCATCGGAGCCGCGTTCCGGGCCGCCCTGACTAACGCACGCGCCATCGCTACGGAGGATATGCAGGGCCAGACCTTCACCGGTGAAGAAGCGTGCGCCAAGGGTTTTGTGGACGGGCTGGCAAACGATTTGGATGAGGTTCTTGAAATCGCCGCAAGTTGACTCACGCCGCAAGGTGTGACGAGCTATTTTGTAAATCTCAAGAAGGCGAATGCCGAAGTCTCCCGCCTCTCCGGCGAGCTTGACGCGGTGAACGTGAAGTTGACCGACGCGCTCGCGCAAATCGCGGACCACAACACCAGCGCCGAGGCCGTCACGGCCAAGGCGGACGCCACGATTACTGACCTCACAGGCAAGCTCACCGCCGCTGAATCGCGCGTGAAGGAGCTGGAGGCCAGCGCAAAGACCGCCGGCCAGATCGCCGCCGAAGTCGTCGCCAGCCAGGGCGTACCCGCCGCTGCGCTGCCCAAGGAAGCTGCCGCCGGCGAAATCAAGGCACCGACCATCACCCGCGCGGAATTCACCAAACTGGATGCCCGCGCCCAGCTCAAGTTCATCAAGGATTCCGGCAAAATCACCGACTGAAAACTGACCATTTATGGCAAACGTACTGACTCCCCTAATCCCCTCGGCCATTGCCGCGCTTGACGTTGTCTCGCGCGAAATGGTCGGTTTCCTGCCCAGCGTCAACCGTGATCCGAAGGCGGACCGAACGGCGAAAAACCAGACGCTCACAATCCCTGTTGCCCCCGCGAACGCGCAAGGTGACATCGCCGCGAGCGCGACGCTCTCCGCCGAATCCGACCAGACCGCCGGCAGCGTCTCGCTGGTGATCGACAGCTACAAGAAGGCCGGTTTCAACTGGACGGGTGAGGAAATTCTCGCCGTGAACGCGCCCAACGGCATCGGCCAGCAACGATTCATGCAGGACCAGATCGAGCAGGCGCTCCGCTCGCTGGTCAACGGCGCGGAGCTGGCGGTTTCGACCGCCGCCTACCTCGGTGCTTCCCGCGCCTACGGCACCGCCGGAACCACGCCGTTCGCCTCGACCGTCGGCGAGACGGCGCAAGCGCGCAAGATTCTCGACGACAATGGCGCTCCGTTCGGAAACCGCTCGCTCATCATCGATACCACGTCCGGGGCCGCGCTCCGCACGCTGGCGAACCTCACTAGAGCGAACGAGGCTGGAACGAACGTCACGCTTCGCGACGGCGAACTGCTCGCTTTGAACGGTTTGAGCGTCAAGGAATCGGCGCAGGTCGTCACGCCCGCCGTCGGCACCGCTTCCAGTGCGACCGTGAACAACGCGGGCTACGCGGTCGGGGCAACCACTCTGACCCTCTCCGCCGCCGGGACTGGCACCATCCTCGCGGGTGACATTCTCACCTTCGCGGGCGACACGAACAACAAGTACGTCGTGGCCAGCGCGGGCACTGCCGGAGCGGACGTGTCCGCCGGTGGCACCATCGTCTTGGCCGCTCCCGGACTCCGCAAGGCCATGTCCACCGCCACCAAGGCGATCACCGTCGTCGCTGCCGGCCCGCGCATGGTGGCCTTCAGCCAGAACGCGATTTGCCTCGCGACCCGTCTGCCCGCCGCCCCGCCTCGCGATTTGGCGATTGATCGCCAGACCATCACCGACTCCCGCAGTGGTATCAGCTTCGAGCTGGTGGCGTGGCCTGGTCAGGACATGGTGGTGTATCAGGCGCGCATCGCCTACGGCGTCAAGGTCGTGAAGCCGGAGCACATCGCAATCCTGCTCGGCTAATTTTGGGTTTGGGTTCCTTGGTTCCTATGGGGCCGGCCAGTTAAGCGCTGGCCGGCCCTTCTACTTTATGAGCCGCCTCTCCGCCAGCCAAAGCCGGGGACTTGCGCACCAGCAAGCCGCGCAAGGCTCGCCCGTGTTCACCTTCGCGAGCACTGAGATACCGTGCGCGGTGTCCTCTTTGAAGCGCGGGACGGAGCTAATGGTCGGCGGTTTCACGGCGATGATCCACACGACCTTGATCGTGCGGCGGGGCGACATTACCGGGAGTGTTCCGACCGCTGGTCAGTCCGTGACCTACGCGGGCACGTCTTACCGCGTGCTGGCCGTCACGCGCACCGCCGGCGCCGCAACGTATGAATTCGACCTCGGGAACGTGAACAAGTGAATGGACGCAACCTTCAACGTCAAGCTGGCCGGCATGGATAAGGCCGTCGAGGAAGCCATGCTGGTGACCAAGAAGACGGTTGCGGAGCAAATCAATCAGACGACCTTCAACGTGGCGGCACGCGGATTCCATTACACCACACCGAACACTTGGAACGATTCGAGCGCTATTGCGCGGCAGCGGTGGAAGGTGCAGAGCTACCTGAAGGAGCCGGCGGGGCCAGAAGGCGCGAACCGCTTCGGATCACGCCACAAGCGTGGTTCACGGATGCTCCGCCGGGTCACGCTCATTGCTCAGGCTCTTTTCTACCGCAAGCACGGCTACGGCATTGGCAAGGGCAAGAGCAACAAGCGGACACGCCGCGCTTCGACGGTTAAAGGCGCGAAGCCCGGAAAGATGGTTTACGCCAGCGACTACGGGCAGGCCATGACGGCCTATGCCGGAACGATGTTGCGCCGCAATTCGGCCAACGTCGGCTACCTCAAAACGGTCTGGATGGCTGGGATAGACGCGCTTGCGCCGCTGGTGAAGTTTAAGGGTTACCTGAAAAACTTCTCCGGTCTGGCCGGACTGCGGCGGCAGCTTGGCAGCTCGTCTGGCAGCGCAACGCCAGCCTCTGACGGATCATTGCGCGCTCGCGTCTCTGGCCTCCTGTCTTCGCGCAAGCTCACCGACAAGAGCCAGCAAATCATTGACGCAGCCGCGCGGCAGGCGATGGCGGACGAGGAGAAGGAGCTTCGCCGCCACACGGAAGAGCAGCTCAAGAAAGCGTTCCAAAAACTCACCCGGTAATTTATGGCCATCACAAACAAGATTGAAACGGCGGTAAAACGATTGCTGGTGGCTGGCAAGGTTTGCTCACTGTGGGACGATGAAGATGCCAACACGGAGCTTGCCGGGCTGCTTTCAGATTCCAGTTTCATCAGCAATCTGCCGACCGAGGAGGCTGTCACGCTCACCGCGCGGATCAGTGTTGACGAACAAAATAATGCGAACCCCTCCCTGGACACGGTAAACGGGACCATCGGCTCCAGCCGCCCCCTTGATACAAACTTCGTGCGCGTGACCGTGACCGGAACGTTTATTGAACTCTCCAACTACAGCGGCGGCACGCATGGCGAACACTCCTATTTCATGGAAGGCGGCAACCCTCCGGCGGACAATTACAACCGGGCGCTTTTCCACACATCCAACCCATCAAGAACATACGTCGTAAATCGCGGTTCATCCATCACGCAGCAGAGCTTCAGCTATTCGGAGGCGATTCAGCTTTTGCCTTCAACCAACATCCAACTGAAGCTCGATTCGGTTGACGGATTAGCGTTGCCCGCTCACGGATTCCAGCAAATCGCCGTGAGTGTCGAATTCTTCAACGTGGATACGGACGCACCAAAATGCACGAAGGGCGAAGACTACCACAACCGGGACATGGCCGCGTTCCAAGTCATCGCCAACAAGGGAGAGGAAGTCCCGCCGCTCTCCGGGAACTACCTCGTCAACGTGCGCGTCCTTTGCTCTGCGCAGGCGGATGACGGCCTGGGCGGGCTTGCCGAAGCCGAATCCCACATGGACGCGCTCCGGGCCGCGCTGGATACGGATGACCTTGCCGCGCGCATCACGCAAGCGGCAAACGGCGGCCTGACCATCTTCCCAAATAGCATCTGGGGCCGGGGCGTTACCGAGGGAGTCGAGGGTCGGAAGTTTTCATCGGGCTGGGAATTCACCTGCATGGCCTGCGAGGCGGACCTTTAGGCCGCCGGTTGACTCCTGCCGCAAGGCATGAGCGCATCATTTCGCGGCGTGGCAGTCATCTACGGAGCCAAAGGCGGCATCACCATCGACGGCACCGCTGTTGGTTCCCTCAATTCCAGCGTGGAAGTCAGCCGCCCGATGGACCACATCGTGAAGCTGACCGGCAGCGACGGCACCCGGAAGGGCTATGTCATCCCCGAGGATCGCCGGAAGATTTCGATCACCTTCACCCCGACCGCCGCCTCGCTGGCAACCATCGCTGCCGCGTCCGCCGTGCCCGCCGCGCTCGCGTTGATGGTCATTGCCGCTGCTGACGTTGCCGACGTAAACGGCACCTACGTCATCGACGAGAATTGCTCCGCCAAGTTCACAAACACCGGGCCACAGGAGACTCAGATCACCGCCACCCGTTACACGGACGACGCAAACACTGCGGATGTTGCCGCCGTCATCTCGTAACCGCCCGGCCTTCGGGCCACTCTCATGCTGCGCGAAGATTACTTGCGGGCAGCGTACCCCGACCGTCACACGGTCCTTGGCGTTTCGCTGCGGGATTACTCCATCGGGCATGACCTGCTCTTGGAACGCATCCGCTCGCCGTTTGTCGTGCCGGGACGCGCCGGGGCTGACGACCTTTTCATTGCGCTCCTGATTTGTTCGATGGACGCCGGGGAGGCCGCTGAATTGCTCAATCAGCCGGACCTCACCGGCGCGGTTGCGGACTTCGCAGCGCGGCAACTCCGGGCCGCCAGCAAGCCCGCCCGCTGGTGGCAGCCTGCGCGGGCACTCAACCCTGACGACTACATCGCGGCCTTCGCGCGCTACGTCGGCGAGGCCAAGCAGGGCTGGCCGGGGCTGGATTGGAACAAGGGAGACAGTAGCGAGGTGGTTCAGCTCTCCTCGCACCCGCTGCACGTCATTTGCATCACGCTCATGTCAGAGCTTCACTTCACCGAGCGGGAAGCCTTGGAGATGCCCTACGCCCGCGCGCATTGGCACTACGTCACGCATTTCGAGCAGACCGGCAAGGCGAGCCTGTTTGACCGCGTGGAACGCGCCAAGAAGCAAACAGAGGCCAACGCGATGGCCGAAGAGTTCCACGCATTCTTGAAGGCCGGCGGGCGCCCGCAGGCTTTCGTCCCCACCAAATCATGGGCGTCAAACTAGATGTTGAGATCGGCGGAAATGCCGCTGGATTCGCGACCGCGCTGAACAAAGCGAAGGCCGACGCGAAGACGTTTGCTGGCGACGTGTCCGGGGGCGTGTTCAAGAATTTCAACACGGGTTTTGCGGGCGTCGTCACCGGGCTGAAATACGGCTTGATCGGGGCCATCGTCGGTATCCCGGCGTTGCTCGCTTCCAAATTCAGCGAACTGCAGGACCGGGCCAAGGCCGTCAAGATCGGCACCATCCGCACCGGCCTTGATGTTGACCAATTTCAGCGCGTCCAAAACACCACCGAGTCCGTCGGCCTTGATTCCAGCAGCGCGGCGCATGCGATTGACCATATCGCCAAGGCGCAGCAGGAACTCAAAAGCGGCTCACTCGACGCCACCCGCCAGACGGACAAGCTCGCCGCCGCGTTCGCCGCCCTGGGTGTCAACGTCTCTGAGATTGAACGCCTCTCGCCTCAACAGCTTTTCTTTCGCATCGCGTCCGCCATGCAGGACGCCGCCGCCGCCGGCAAGCTCACCGGCGAGCAGTTGGCCGCGATGAAGGAAGTGCTGGGCAAGTCCGGTCCCGAACTCATCCCGGCCTTCGCGAAAGGCTTTGAAGGAAACATCAAGGACACCTCGAACTTGAGCGGGGAAGAGGTTACCAAGCTCGTTAATGACGCCAAGGCGCTCGATGGAGTAAAGGGCGCTTGGGCAGCATTCGGGAAGCGCTGGGCAGACTTTGCCGGATTCTACATGGGTGGAGGTAAAAGCGCGCTAGGCTGGCTTTTCAATGCGAATCCGGGTGGAAAACTCAGTGGTGAAACCGGCATCGAACTTTCCCCGGAAGCCATCGCTGGCCGCGAGCGTCTCACCGCCACCGAGCAGTCGAAGCGCACGGCGGCAGCGGAAGCGGCGGACAAGGCTCTAGCTGACAAGAAATTTGCCGAAGAGGCGAAGAAGATCGAAGCTGAGATTGCGGCGGAGAAGTTGAAGCAAGGCACCCCGGAGGAGCGTCGCCTTGCCTTGCTGGGCGACATCGCGAAGCACGAGCAGGAGATTGCTGACATCCGCATGTATCAGGAGGCTGGCGCATTCAGCGAGACGGAAGCCCGCAAGCGGATCGACCTTGAAGAGCTGGAGATTCTGAAACGCCGGGGAGCATTGAAGGAGCTGGAGCGCAACGCCGACAAGAAGGACGCCGACCGCTGGACGCGCATCGGCTTAATTGACCGGCGCACGCCGCTGCCGCCGGTTCAGCGGCAGACGGTGGCGCAACAAGTTGCTGCCGTTGGCTTGAACGTGAAACGGCTGGAAGCGGAGCGGGACCAACTTCAGCAAGCGCAGCAAGACGTTGCGAACGAAGACCCGAGGCGCGACACAAATCGTAACGAACGACTCGACCGGACAACGCAGAGACTTGAGCGCGTCGAGGCTCTGCTCAGGGATGCCCGCCGCCGGTTCCCCTCCACGCGCAACGAGACCGACCCAGAATTTATTGGTCCGGCCAGACCGGAGCCGGAACTGCCGCCACTTCTTTCGCCGGCGGCTCCCGGAATACTCCCGCCGATCCAAATGATATTTCCCGGCAGCACGTTGACGTTGCCAGGCGTAAACGCGCCACCGCTCGGTTCCAATGCCGTCGCGCCGGTCGGCTCCACTGCGATGGTTCCATCCGCCGGAAATCCCGAATCCGAGCGGCAGATGCTTACCCAGTTGCAGGAGGCCAACGCCTCGCTGCGGGAGTCTCAAGCGTCCATGCGCCGACTGGTGGACGCGCTCGCCTGACCTATGGCTGAAATCTACGGCAACAACACCATCAGCCCGCTGCTACCGCGCCGCGTGTACCGGCCCAATGTCGGCTGGCGAACCGAGCGGCGATTTCGCGGCTTGATGGCCTCGCTGAACGCGGAAGCCGCCGCCATTCTGGCTGGCAGTCCGCAGGTCGAAATTCAGATTGACCCGCCATCAAACGACGTAGGCGAGGGGGTGATGACCGTAAGTATTCCAGACGCTCAAGACGGATCCAGTCCTGACGACAACGTGCATACCGTTTGGGGATGCCCCAATTCTTCGCGGGATCGGGCGATTACGGACCACCCGAAATTCGACGCGCTTTCTGGACCCGATAAAGACCTGCTCTCCAAGTATTACCAGGACCGGTCAAACGGCGGGCTCTCCACGACCGGCGACGCGCAATCGTTTTCCGATGCCATCGAAAAGGGCAACCTCCAGTACGCGGAAAACGTGTTCCTGCTCCGGCGCACCGAGACAGCGCCCGCCGGGTGGTCCGTACCAAACCTGCGGCTCTATGTTGACGTTGTATTTACACGGGCGCAGATGATTAGCGTATTTGACCCGCCCGACAACATCATCACTCAGATGCCCACGACGCCATTCGATGAAGGCGAATACCTTTGCATGAGGGCTGAACTTGAACAGACGGACAAAGGCGGCTGGCAGGTCGTCATGGAGTGGGCTCACGCGCCTGTCGCGTGGACATTCCTTTATACTCGCTGGCCTTGATATGCCTCTCCCGATTTCATCCGGTTTGGGCGGCAAGTACGGGCGCATTATCGATGCGATCCTCGCGGAGCTTCGCGCGCTCCGGCCTGTCCCTGGCATCAATACGTTCGCCGGCCAGAACTCCATCGGCACGTCGCGCACGGTGCAACCTGTCGGGGCCGCTCCCATCATTCAGCAACTCACGGTTCAAATCGAAGGCGCGGACGCGCTACTGTGCACCGACGCGGACGGCAACGACGTGTATGTGATGAAGCCGTACACGCTGCAAGCCACCCAGTGGGTTAACGGCGGGCCGCAGTCGGCGATTTTGGGCTGGTCAAACTTCATCTGGGACGCCTCCGGGGCACAAGCAACGTACTTCATCGATCATTCCTTTGTCCTCACCAAGTCTGACAACGACTGGGGCGATGAACACCTGAAAATCTTTCCTCCCTACTCTTGGAGCAACCCAGCCAACGGAGCTTGGCCAACGACGCGAAAGCACGATGATGTAGGCGCATTCGGGCACACCATCCTCGCCGCCCGGCTGCCCGCAACCGTCGGCATTGACGCGGCGCAGCTCGCGCTAGTACCCAGCTCCTTCAACCCCGATACTTCACCCGATACGGAAGTCCGTTGGATGGATTTGAACGTCATTGGCCGGCAGTGGACCCCGATTGCCGCCGTGACCACCTCGCAATTCGTGACCGTCGGCGGAACTGACTACCCCGTGAAGGGAACTTGACCGGTTGACACCCAGCCCATAGCAGACAATGGCCACACGCGACCTCTACATCAATCTGAAGGCGGACAGCCTCACGGGCGCGTTCATCGTGTCACACAAGAGCGGCGCGGCCTACAAGCTGCCACCGTTCTACCGGCAGGAGAAAGTGGACCTCCGACTGTTTTTCGTGACCCCGAATGCGACGGGCGGATTCGCCAGCCCGTTCACCATCGAGGATGTTTCGACCTACACGCTCCGGGTTGCCATCGGTTCAAGCGGAGTGGTGCTTGCCGGGCCAGGGTCGTGGTCGTGGGATTCCGGGAATCTGTGCTGGACCGGAGCACTTGACCTGTACACGGAGGAAATGGAAGACGCGCTTGCCGGAGCAGGAGCTGCGGGCCTGACTGGAAAAACGTTTGAGGTTGAAATCGTCAAGACCGGGAAGCGTTTCCTCGCGCAGCAAACCGTCGCGGTGAGGCAGTGCGTCCTGGACGACATGGCTGGCGCTCCGACGCCAGTCGATCCTGGCACGCTCGACGCGATGCTGATTTCCCTCGGAGTCGCGCACCTTCCGGCTGTGCGGTTGCTTCCGAATGGCAACACGGTGGCGACAGTGTCGGACCTCGGTTGCGTCATTTTCACCGACGCGGGCGGCGCGGATTCATGGGTGCAGCTTCAACTTCCGCCGCTGGCAGACGCCATCGCGCATAAGGGTACTATTCGCGTGCTGGCCGGGCGGACGTGGACATCGAGCGACTACATCGCCGTTTACCCGCACTCCGGCGAGGCATCGCCAAACCGCTTCATCTACGGCAACGGCAGCGACCTTTATAGCCTGTATTCCACCGGCAAGTGTGATTACTTGGAGCTGATTCCGATCACCATCAGTGGAACCAATTACTGGCAGGTCATAACCTCAATAGGGCTGTGGCAAGACCGCGACTAACCTATGACTTCAACCGACAGATTTCGCGGCTGGCTGGTGCGGCAATTCGGATCCGGGGCGGATGCCGAGATCGGCGTCGACGCGCGCGTGGACACCCTCACGACGCGGCTGAATGCCAGCGTCCTGCAACTCACCGCGAGCACTACGGACGCGACGCCGACCGAGCTTCTCCGCGTGGATAACGGCGGGCGGATGACGCTTGCCGACGCCACGGCGCATGGCTTCTCCATCCTCATCACCGGCACCCAGGTTTCCGGCGGCGCGGTCGTGGCTAGCCAGCTCTACCGGATTGAAGGCATTGGTACGCGCGGCACCGGGGCGGGCACTGTGGCGATTGGCTCGGGCGAGCAACTGCGGCTTGACCCCATCGGGGCGCAACCTTTTGGAACACCAGCCGTTGACGCGGACACTAGCAACGGCGCGGTGCGCTTCAAAGTCACCGGCCTCGCCGCAACAAACATCACTTGGAACGCTACTTTGATTTGGGCATGAAAAACCTTCTCACCATCCTGTTTCTGGCATTCACTTTTGCGGCCAGCGCTCAGACCTATCCGGTAATATCGGATAACTCAAACCGCACAATTCGCGGCGGCAGCACGAATCTGGCCTACCTGAACGGAACGAATGTTTACACCGGAACGAATCGCTTCGACGGTACAGTCCTCATCACCAACGCATCTAGCACGATCAGCGGAAACGGGGCAGGACTGACGAATCTCGCGGCGGGCAACATCACAAGCGGTTCGCTGGCAGATGCAAGGCTGTCGGCGAATGTGGCGCTTTTGGGTGCCACCAACCAGGTCTTCACGGGCACCAACACCTTCCCCACCTACCCGATCATTGGCACCAACTTCTCGCCGGGCGTGCCGCGCGTGCTGCTCGCGACCAATGTTGGCTTTTTCGCTACGATCACCAACCAGTACGCCGCGCAGAGTCTGATGCTCACCAATAACGGACTGAAAAAGCTCACCCTGCTGTTTGACGTTCGGCTGCCTGCGGTAGGAGCCAATGAGCGCGTGGGATTCTACCAAACTCTGGAGTGTACCAACGTCGAGAAAACTTCGTTCTTCTACCAGTTTTACTGCGGCGAAAACACCAACTACATCACCGGGTTAAACATCGCTTCAGCAAGTGGCATCATCGCTGGCAGTGCGGGCTGGTGGGCGCGTCAATATCCGGGCACCACCCCCACGCTGCTCTTCGCCAACTCTGGCAGCACAACCAATCAATATCCGCAGGGCTCGTTCCCCAACACCAACTCCTGGGGCGCGGGCCTGAGTCCGCTAAACCTGGTGGACACCTCGACCAACGGCTGGCGACTGATGCTCGGCGCGTGTCACGACGGCAGCACTCTCACCGTGCTCGGCACCAACCTGAATGTGGTCCGGTTCGTGATCGTGGCAATCCCAACGCTTTGATGGCCGACCGCACCAAATCACTGCTTGAGGAAGCCCGCAAGTGGGGCGTCGTGGGCTTGCTTGGCCTCATGGTGACGGGTGGAAAGTCCGTGATGCGTGACGCCGCCACGGAGGCCATCGCGCCGTTGAAGGAGCAAATTCGCCAGCTCGAAATCAAGGTTGCCAAACTGGAGGCCGGAGCGGAACGGAGATTTCAGGAGCGGTAAAGACAAAGTAAAGACACCAAGGACAATCTATGAACACAGACCGAATCACCACCATCGCCGGGCTTGTCGCCGCCGTTTGTGCGGGCATCGCCGCAACCAACACCGCCGACCCAGTTGTGATGAAGTGGGCCGGACTCCTCGGCGCTGCCGCTCTCGCGGTCAAAGGCTACTTCACGAACAAGCCGAGCGTCTCCGCGCTCCTGCCGTTCATCCTCGCCGCCGGGCTGGCTGGTGGCGTCGGTTGCGCGGTTCTCGACCCTAAGGCTGATCCTGTTGAAGTGCGCGCGGAACAGGCCGTCTCCGTCGCGTTCGACACCTTCGACACCTTCCTCAAGATCGAACTGGCCAACGAGGCGCAGTTGCGCGCGAAATCCCCCGAGGTGGTGAAGTTTGCCGCGTGGCTCACCGCAGTTCAGCCCGACGGTCAGCCGAGAGGCGTTTCGATTATCCAGTCGGCCAACGCCGCGCGCCGCGCCTACAAGGCTAATAGGAGCCCCGACAACAAGGCCACCCTTGCCGCCGCACTGGCCGCGCTGGAAACCGCCCTCGCTGAGGCTAACAAGCAACTCGCAAGCACCAAATGAGATACGACTCAAAAGCGGACACGCTTGAGCATATTGCCCGCGTAAACTCGCTGCTCATTTCGTGCTGCCAAAATTTACAAGAGCGGGCGAAGGTTCACGATGCCAGCAAATTGACCGAGCCGGAAAAGTCCGCCTTTGACGAACACACTGGAAAGCTTCGCGGGTTGACCTATGGAACTCCCGAATACAAGCAGAGCCTCGCAGCGCTCGGCCCCGCGCTACAGCATCACTACGCCAAAAATTCCCACCATCCAGAACACTTCGCGGTCAATGAGTGCAACATCTGCTTTAAGGTGTTCCCGAAGGACTGGGCTGAGAATTGCAACGCCTGCGGAAACGGCGGATTTACCCGCCGAGGCGGAATTGAAGGCATGAGCCTTTTCGACCTGATGGAAATGGTGATGGATTGGAAGGCTGCGGGAGAGCGTCACGCGGATGGCAGCATCGAGCGCAGTTTGGCGATTAACGCGCCGCGCTTTGCAATTTCATGTCAATTACAGAAGGTCATCGAAAATACAGCCCGCGAAATGGGCTGGATTAAACCCTAACAATTATGCCCCTCGCCGCAATCCTCGCCCTAGCCCCGCAGTTCATCTCCGCTGGGAAGTCCCTGTTCGATTTCGTCCAACACGTTCGCGCAACGGCCCAGCAGACCGGGGAATGGGACGACGCCCACGAGGCCGCGTTTCAGCAGGTACTCGCCACCGCCGGGCAGTCGCCGGAATGGAAACCGCGCGAATGAAAACGCTGTCCTTCCTAGACATTTCCTTGGCCATCCTCGGCGACGGATTTGCCGTCCCCGATAACGCGTGGAGCATTGCCGACCGCGTGTATGTGATGCCGACGCGGGCGTGGATTGAGGGCGCATACAGCGACGCGCTGGCGAGCGTCCAAGAGTTTTTTCACACCAAGGAATATGCGGAGGAAGAAAACGATTGCGACGACTTCGCGCGCCTCGCCGGGCCGTTCGCCCAAATCCTCCATCACAACACGCCCGGCCATCCGCCCGCAACCGCGCTGGCATTCGGGGAACTCTGGTACAAGTGCGACGATGGCCAAAACCACGTCCTCAACATTGCAATCTGCGGCGGTGAAGTTGTCACCTACGAGCCGCAGTCACTCCGCATCGTGACCGTCTCCGCCACCGAAAAGCAGCGCGTCAACGCCGTTCGATTTTGAAAACCATCGCTCTGATTATTGCTGTGTTTCTGGCCGGCTGCACCACGACTCCGCCGCCCGCGAAGCCCGTCAAAATGCCGCCCGTGGAGTATGTGAAGTGACCCCATGAAATGAACGTCACGCGCAAATGGCGACGCTTGCTGGCCGTGGGCTGCTCTCACGGAATCCACGCAGACCGAAAAGCCATTGCCGCCGTGCTGAAATTCAGGGACGCATTCAAGCCGGATGTGTGCATTCACCTCGGGGATTTTTGCGACACGACCGCGTTCCGCAGCGGAGCTAAAGGCACGTCCGACGAATCAGAGCCAATCCAGCCGGACGTTGACGGCGGAATCGACTTCCTTGAAAAGCTGCGGCCAACCCTCGTCTTTTGCGGCAACCATGAGGATCGCCTTTATCGGATGCAGCATTCCAGCAACGCCATCGTGAGCCATTGCGCCGCCGGCGTCATCGCGGAAATCCAGAAGACGTGCGGCAAATTAAAAGCGGAGCTGGTTGAGTGGTCTGGCATCACCCAGGGCCGCGTCATCGGCGGTCACCGCTTCATGCATGGCGTTTTCTACAACGAAAACGCCACGCGGGATCACGCGGAAGCCTTCGGGCCAGTGGTTCACGCGCACACGCACCGCGCCGCCGTCGCCAAGGGCCGCAGGAGCGACAACCCGACCGGCTACTGTGTCGGCACACTCACCGCCGCCGGGGCGATGGAATACGCCAAAGCCCGCCGCGCCACACTGGCTTGGAGTCAGGGCTTTGTGTGGGGTGAGTATTGCGACAAGTCCGCCGTGCTTTGGCTGCATGAACAACCTTCAAACGTCGCCGAATGGCGTCTTCCGGCATGAAGTCAAACGAACTGCTCGAGAAGATTTACGAAGCCTCTGGAAAGCTCAAGGAAGAGCCGATTCCGCCTGGTTTCCGCCACGCCGACCAGTGGGCAAAGGCGTGGGGGATGCACCGCACCAACGCCTTGCGCGCTTGCCGGATCGGCGTCAGGACCGGGCTGCTCGAATGCCGTAAAATCAGGCGCGCTACAGGCTCAAGGACCGCGCTGGTGTCTTTCTTCAAACCCGTCAAATAAACGCAACCTTGACCCCGCCGCGCGCGTCTGCGCTACCCCCACCCCTTATGCAAATCACCATTCAACTGACGAGCCATGCGGAAAAGTCGCGCGGCGAGACTGAGCGGCAGGCCGAAATTTTCACGCTTGAGTTGAAACGGAACGGGGACGCGCGCGACAAGTTCATCCGGGCATTCGCGGAGGACGTTCGCCGACTGGCAGCAGCTCACAACGCGCGGTTTGACCGGGAGCACGCTTGAATCCTCCCGTGCCAGAGCTATGGTGACCGCATGAAAAAGGCTCTGGCAGCACGCGCTGCCCTGGCCAGCCTGCGAATCGTCGAACGAGTAGGACGCAAAACAGAACGGGCATTTTCCGGTGACATTCATGGGGATTTAGGTTTGAGGTTGAAAAACTGGGCTGTGGATTCTTCCGAAACGAGGTTGTGATAGTGCCGCAGCAAAATGCGCTCACTGTTGCCGAGCGTCAAGGCCACCTTCCCCGCGTCTTTGTGGAGACTCAGGAGATACGAGGCCGCCGTGTGGCGGAGGCAGTCCTGCGGCCAGGATTCGCCTAGAATCGCCCGCAGCTTCCGCCGCGCTCTACGGACGGTTATCGCCGACGGACACAAGGGAAGCGATTTATCGCACACAGCGAGCCATTCCAGCGCGACAGGCAGGAGCGGGACAACGCGCCGCTTCCGCGTCTTCCCCTTGTTGAGCAGCACAGCTTTGAGATCGTGGCGAATGTCCGCCCATTCCAGCGCGTGAATTTCCTCGGGCCGAATGCCCGCGAAAAGGGCGAGCACGAAAAACGGAAGGCAGTTGACCGGGCACGTGTCGAGAATCTTCCGGCATTCATCCGGTGTCAGGATTCGCGGCGCGTCGGGCTGGTCAAGCCGGACTTTCTCCAATTGATCGCAGGGATTCTCCGTAATCCAACCGCGCCGAAGGGCAAACGAAAACAGCGACCGCAGCCGCCCGATATTTGAGGCCATCGTCCTTGGCGCCTCCTTCCGCTCCGCAAACCAACGGTCAAGCGTGTCCGTTGTAATGGTCCGCAGGGCCAATCCCTCCCGGCCCGCCGCAAACAGCGTGAGGTATTGACGCAGCCCCGTGAGATATTTTGCACGGAGGTTGGCCTTGGCCTTAGCGTCGAGAAGCGCGGCGATGGCTTTAGAAAGTGTCACGACCTGTAGGTTATTTGGAACAATGCTGCCGTCGCCGAAGACACCTCCTAGCGTCGGCCTGAATTCCAGTTGAACCCGGCACACCGGGCAAAGCATCGTCCCCATTGCTAAATCCCTTCCGCACTGACTGACCTGGACCCACGTGGAGTCGAACCACGGACTGGTGAATGCCATTCACCTGTTTTACCGCTAAACTATGAGCCCGGTTGCCATTGTCGCGCTCCGAACAGCCTGATGCCATTAGCGCGCTCATTGGCGCGATTGCGGCCAGCGCGGCAGCACTGACGGGCAACTTGAGGCGGGCAATCAAAGCCTCAGCGTCTTTGCGCTGCTCTGCGGCCAATTCTTCAAAGGCGCGGTCCATGCCGTGGCGGACGGAACGCCGGGCGAACTCGCTTTCACTCACCCCAAGCAATGCCAGCTTGGTTGAAAACGACTTTTCAAGGTCTTTGTCAGGGCGAAAGGCAATCAGGTTTTTCATGGCAGCTTCATTTTTCTGCAAAGTTTATTTCAGCACGTTTTTTCAATACCAACGCTTAAACCGTGCATCATTGTTAACAAATTAGCAAGGCAGTTTTGTGTAAGGTGTTGACCTGATATGATAACCTGTTAACACTTTAACCATGTTGACCGCAGAACGCGCAAACAAAACGAACAAAGACCTCCCGGAGACCATCGCCATTCGCACCGATGAGCTTGCCCCGCTGCTCGAAAAGTGGCGCGAGCAAAACCCACAGGTGCCTTGGTCCCGACTCTTGGCTGCGGGACTCCGCAAGGAACTCGCCCCGCTCGCCGGAAAACGCTACGCCCACCTCGTGGAGAACTGACCATGAAAACCAAACCAACACGCAAAAAGACCAAGGCCGCAGTCGCGTCTCAACCTGAAAAGGTTCTGATCCTCCGCACCTGCAACGCCGACATGACCAGCCACGGCGGATTCAAATGGCCGGAGTCTGGGCCGGTTGAAGCGCCGGATTGGAAACCAACGCAGGAGTGCGGTAATGGACTGCATGGATGGTTGTGGGGCTGCGGTGATTGGTCGCTGAAAATCGGTGACTCAACTCGCAAGTGGATCGTTTTGGAAACGTCGGCAAAAGGCATTATCAATCTTGATGGAAAGGTGAAGTTCCAAAGCGCAAACGTGCTTTTTGTCACTGGAAAATGGAATGAGGCGATGGCTTTTCTGCGCGGTCGATCAGGGTTGCAATACGAGTCTATTGCCACTGGCAACTACGGCCACGCATCTGCCACTGGCGACTCCGGCCACGCATCTGCCACTGGCAACTACGGCCACGCATCTGCCACTGGCGACTACGGCCACGCATCTGCCACTGGCTACTCCGGCCACGCGTCTGCCACTGGCGACTACGGCCACGCATCTGCCACTGGCTACTCCGGCCACGCGTCTGCCACTGGCTACTCCGGCCACGCATCTGCCACTGGCGACTACGGATGGGCTATCTCTAATCATGGAACCGCGAAGGCTGGTAAGGATGGGATTTTAACAATCCGTTACAAAAACGCTGCTGGAAAATATCGCGCGATGGTTGGCTACGTCGGGGAAAACGGAATCAAGCCAAACGTGGTCTACAGCGTTGACGAAAACGGCAACTTTCAGGAGGCAATATGAAACTCACCGACGCGCAAATCGAGAAGATTCTGCACACCGCCGACAGCCGCGCCAGAGCCATCGCGCGCCGCCGCACGGGCGGCGAGTTTGACACCAGCGTTCAGCAGTACATTGATGCGTATCCGAATCGCAAAGTTGCTTACATGGCCTTCACCCGCGCGATCATTTCCGAATTCAAAAAACTCCAAGCGAAAGGAACGAAGTGAGCACTCAAGAAATAATCGCACTACTCGGCGGGGCTGTATTCGTCGGCGTTGTCATCTGGGCTAACCAGAGAGCAGATGACAAAGGCGCGGGCGTGAAGCTCGGTCAACTCTCGCCGGAGGAAGATTCATTTCACCACGAGCCGCACGCCGAAGACCTGCGCCTCCTCCGCATTTGCACGCGATGCAGCCGCTACCAGGGGCCGCGCCGGGAGATTCATTTCGGCCAGCATCTGAACGTGATTCACGACATTTGCCCCGCGTGCGCGAAGCGGCGTGACGCGGAGGCTGCCGCCGCCACGGATACGAAGGTTCGCAAGCTCGCCATCGCATGAAATCCACCCTGCCACAAACCGGAGATGAGGGCCGTTTAGCGCGGTATCTAGCCAGCCAAGGCGGCAAGTGGGTTACGCGCACGCGAATCGCGATTGCGCTCGGATGCGAACCCACCTTGACCTGTTCTCCGGCATCGGGGGATTTAGCCTTGCCGCCCATTGGGCTGGATTCCGCACCGTCGCATTCTCTGAAGTCTGCCCCGATGCGAGCCGCGTGCTTGCCCACCACTGGCCCAGAGTGCCGAATCTTGGAAGCGTCTCCAAGCTCTGCCGGCGAGCCTACGATTGCGAGCAACGCGACGACGACGTTGTTTGGTGCCTCCGATGCGACGCTAATTTCGGCGACTGCGAATGCGTCGAAACGGATGAATTCACCGAACGTTTCGGAGAAATTGACCTTCTTACGGGCGGCGTGCCTTGCCAGCCTGCAAGCCTGCTCGGTGCCCGGCGTGGAACTGCTGACGCCCGCTGGCTGTGGCCTGATACCCTCCGAATCGTCGGCGAGCTTCGACCCTGCTACTGCGTCTTTGAGAACCCGCCAGCTCTCCTTACTCTCGAAAACGGGCGAGCCTTCAACGGAATTATATCAGGACTGGCCGCGCTCGGGTATGTGGGATGGTACGACGTTCTTCCCGCTGCCGCCATTGGTGCAGGACATCGCCGCGAGCGTGTCATCATCATTGCTGCCGACGCCGCGCGCTGGAAAAGTGACGATGGAGGAAGAGGAGTCCTGGGCCAAGCGGAACGCGGACGGGAAGGTTTCAACTCGACCGCTGGGGCTTGCGGTGAAGCTGCGATTATTACCGACGCCGCGCGCGTCAGCTTCGGAAACCAGATCGACCAAACGGACCCCTTTCCAAGAAGCGGGCAAACACGGGAAGTATCTGCAAGTGGAAGTGATTCGGTTGCACCTTCTCCCGACTGCCACTGCGCGCGATTGGAAGGACTCACCCAACATGGCCCTGGAGCGGAAGGATGGAACCTCCCGCATCGACCAGCTTCCGCGCCGCTTGTTCGCGGACTTGAACGCAACGACTGGATACAAACTGAATCCCCAGTGGACCCTTTGGTTCATGGGCTACCCAATAAACTGGTTGAAGCCGCTTTACGATGCGTTGGCAACTCCGTCGTGCCGCAAGTCATCCTCCCCGTCCTCGACGCAATCCGAAGGCAACTAGATGAAGCCCGCTCCCCACTGCGCTGAAAAGGCGTTCCTCGATAAATGCGCCGGATGCCGGTCGATTGAGATCGTGAAACTTCGCTACAAGCAGCGGATGCACGCGAAGTTTGTGCCGCGCGGCGGACGGTGGGCGGGACAGCAAATCAAAACAATCAAGCCATGAAAACCTATACCACGACCGTCAAATTTTACCGCCGTTTTAAGATCGAGGCTAAGGATACCTCAGAGGCAAACGAAAAGCTCGCTAATTTGGTTAACGAAACCGAGTTCAGCGGCAATGTCGAACATGACGGCTACGACCTTTTCGATGATGAGCCGTCTGATTTTCCCGCCGCTCAATAAACTTCCACCCCATCGCCAGCAGCCAACCCGTGAACACTCCTCGCATCCTTGCACCGGCTGTCGTTTCCAGCGCCCCACACGCCGCTGGTTTTTCTGGCGAGGGCTTCTTTTTCCCCGTGCCTGTGCTGGCCGACAGTCGTTCGCAAGCCTGCGGAACTGGCGACGAAGCGCGAGAGAGCACACGAGCCAAACGCTCCTGCGGATTTGCCAGCAGGACTCTCGCGGCGGGGATTACTTTGACACTGCGAAAGCGAAGTCCAATGCGCCCCGAATGTATATTGGTGCGGTCAGAGAAAGCGGCACGCCCGACTCTTCTTAACCCGGTGCGGGGTAGTAGCGTTCCCGCCGCAGTGTCATCCCTTTTCCAAAACCGTGGTTGCGGTTCACCATCTGGGCAACCAGACACCGCACTGAAGCGCGCGAAGGAACTCCGCCCGGCGTGTGCCGACGCGGAGGTTATTTCCCCCAAAGCGGTCGCTGCGGTTCCCTCACGGGACTTAAGGCCAGCGACTAGCAACTAAGGAACCCGACGCCGATAGGCCGAGGGGTAATTTCAAACACATAACATATGAAAGAAAAACAGAAGCTCATACTGAAAACATCGGACTACTCGTTATTTGAGCAGGACGATTTCAACCGTGATGTTCGACCACATCCGAAGCTACATCAATCCATGAAGCAACATGGTTTTCGGCCTGAATCGCCGATTGTTGTAGTCCCTGGAATTAGTGCCAAATTCAAAATCAAGGACGGCGCGCACCGATTCAGCACGGCTAAAGCTCTTGGAATTCCCGTGTGGTATACCGTTTCGGAGAATCCTGACGTGCCCATCACAGACATCAACAACGCCATGATGCAGTGGCGGCTGGCTGATTACGTTTCGAGCTACATCAAGCAAGGGAATGAGCATTACCTTAAACTGAAGGCGTTTGCAGACGAGTTTAACATCAAGGATTTAGGCTCACTTGCAACCGTCTGCGGCACCGGCGGACACAGTCAGGAGTTGGTCAATGGCGGTTTCAAGTTTGTTTATGAGACTCACGCCCGAAAGACTATGGCCGTGATTTCCACTGCCTTGCAGTTCGTGCCGTGGGCAAAGCAAAGCAAGTTCCTGCGAGCGGTGAGCGGCTTACTTCGCTACACGGACGCCGTCCCAGACGTGTTGTCTGCCAAGATTCGGACGCACCCGTCTATGCTTTACCCGTGCGTCGGCGTGGAGTCCGCGATGCAAATGCTTGAGGAAATCTACAATTACCGGAATCAAGCAAAAGCTCCGCTCATGCTGCAATTCAAAGACCGTGTTGCGGCGGCAGAAACAAAGCGGTGCTTGGCGATCAAAAAGAAATCCTGATTTATGGCTCCAAACTTTCTCACTTCAACGGAAAACGCGACACTGAAGCGTCTGGAATCCGAAATCAAAGCCGGTCAAAAAACCTTTGTGCAGGTCGGGCTTGCCCTCTCCGAAATTCGAGACTCCAAGCTCTATCGCGGCGAGTTTAAGACGTTTGATGAATACTGCCAAACAAGGTGGGGATGGAAGCGTCAACGCGCTTACGAGCTTATTCAGGCAGCGGAAGTGCAGTCTGCTCTTCCGGTTGAGTGTAATAATATTATTACAAATGACTCGCAAGCCCGCGAGCTGGCCCAGGTGCCAACCGCCGCCCGCGCCGACGTGCTGAAGGAAGTCGCCGCCTCCGGGCCGGTGACAGCGAAGGCCATCAAAGAGGCTGCGAAGCGCAATGCGGAGCCGGAAGAAGAGCGCCCACGCGTGACCTGCGGTGCACCTCCGACGGTGAATCTGGACGATGAAGAGACGCGGGCGCATCGCATCACGCGGGCCGTCATGGAAGCGGCGGAGGGGCTGGAGAAGTTCCTTTCCGGCATCAATGCGACGCCGAAGGAGATTATCCAAGCCGCAACCTCATTGCATGGCCGCGCGCGGCGGCTGGAGTCGAACGCGGCGAAATTGGAGGCCTGACTTATGAAAATCGAAATCGAAATTCCCGACGAACTGATTCGGGAGACGGCCCGACAAGTGGTGGGAGATGCCTTCAACGCGCAATCCGGCTACGGAAAAACCACAGCCCTTACTGCCATCATTAAAGCCGTAAACGACGCGATTAAATGCCCCGCCTTTGAGCAGCAAGCCGCCGTGGCGGTGCGAGCGGAGATCGAGCGCCAAATGACCCCGGAAGTGCGGGCGCGCGTCATGGTGGGCTTGAGGGGCGCGGTCAATAAGGCCGTTAAGGCGCGGACGGATGAGCTTTTTACGGAGTAATTTCGAAACACAGAAAACACAGATATGAGCAACCAAAATACAGACCTCGAAATTGTCAGTCCCGATTCATCGCTTGAAGCGATGGAGCGGGCGTCCATCGACGTGCAAATCAGCACGGCAAAGAAGTACCCGCGCACGCTGTCGGTCGTGAAGGCGCAAATGTTGAGCTTCGCGACGCTCGACGTTGAAACGGCGGCGGGTTGTTTCTTCACGCTGCCGGCGCGCAAGGGTGGCGACGGGAAGCCAATTCAAGGGCCGTCCATCCGTATGGCGGAAATCGCGCTTTCGACGTACCAGAATATCCGGGCCGGTGCGCGTAAAATGGCCGACGATGGGAAGACGGTGACGGTTCAAGGCGTCTGCCATGACCTGCAAAACAACGTGTGCGTGAGCGTCGAGGTTCAGCGGCGTGTCACAACGAAAGAGGGGCGTCGGTATTCGGATGACATGGTGAACCTGACGTGCAACGCGGCGTACTCCATCGCGCTTCGCAATGCCGTTTTCCGCGTTGTCCCGCTCGCTCTGGTAAAGCCGATTTACGAGGCTGCAAAAAAGGTTGCGGTCGGGGACGCGAAGACGCTGGCGACGCGCCGGGCGGACGCGCTCGCGCACTTTACCAAAATGGGCGTTGACCGCGCCCGCGTGTTCGGCGCGATCGGGGTGAAAGCTTTGGAGGACGTGACGCTTGAGCATCTCGAAACACTGATTGGCTACGCGAACAGCATCAAAGACGGCGACGCCACGATTGACGAGACATTCCCGGAGCCGAAAGAGGAAGCCACACCTGGCCCGAAATTCACCCCGCTCCCGAAAGACGACCAAGTTCCCGGAGCGGAGGTGCCGCCCGCTCACCCCTTAATGACGCCGGAAAACATGCGGCATCAATCCACGCCGGACGCCACGCCGGACGCCAAGCCCGCGCAAGGCGAGCAAACCCCCATCCAGCGCGACGTGAAGCTTCTGCGGATGCTGCTGAAACAGTCCGGATTTACCGAGGGCCACATCTTGAACCTCTGGCGGGATAACGGCCTCGACGAATCGCTCGCCAGCATTGACGAGGTTGCTGAGATCAATCCCGCGTTCATCCGCTTCGCCGTTGAGCCGTGGAAAAACACGTTGGAAGGTTTGAAGCTGGCCGCACAAGGGGGTGCAAAGTGAAAGTCTCACGCATCACTGTCGGAAGGCTGTATAACCTCGGCAATTACGAGCACGTCCGGTATGAGCTGACTGTTGACGTGAAGGACGATGAATCCGCTGCGGTGGCAATCCTTGGAATCGAACGTATCCTTGCTGGACTTGCTCCGCTGCGATTCGTGAAAGATAAATCCCAACTGGACCGACTGGCCAGCGAGATTGAAGAGATGCAGAAGATGCCCGCAGTAGAATGGGAACGCCGCTACGGGCATTGCGTCGGAACTCCGACTGAAATCATTGCCCGTTATAAGGCTGATTTTGAGAAGGAGAAGTCGAAAACAGCGGATGCTGTGGTGCGCGCGCAGACGGCCCGAAAGCTCTTTGACGACCTTGGCGGTGCGTCGCAATGGAAGGATGCAAAGATGGATTGGGATTGGGATCAGGGAGGTGATTTGTGAACCAAGAAACCGCCCTTGTCCCGCTGGCCTTTACACTCGCGCCAATCGTTTTCACACCGGAAGCGGAGGATGCCCGCATTAGCGCTCTGTGCCTCGCTGCTGACGTTTCGGAGGTGACGAAAGCCAACGAACTACGCATCGCTACCGAGGTTGGCAACTATCAGGAGGCCGAGCGCGAGAAGGTCCGCAAAGCTGAACAGGCCGCTGCCGCTGAATTGGCGCGCATCGAGCGGGAGCATCAGGAGGCCGTTGAAGCCGCCCAGCGGGTTGCGTGGAAATCCCAACAGGAAGCCGAAGCCAAGGCCGCTGTAGAGCGTGCCGCCGCCCAAAATGACACAGAGATCGCCGCCGCCGAAGCCCGCGCCAAAGCCGCACAAGAGGAAGCCGCCGCGCGCCTCGCCGCTGAAAAGCAACGGCAGGAAGAACTGGCCGCTCAACAAATCGAAGCCGTTGGCACTGTCGCGCAACCCGCGAAGGTTGCCGGCCAAGTCGTGAAAGAGGAATGGGAGATTACCGAGATCAACGCCTTCGCATTGATGCGCGTTCGCCCTGACCTGGTGCGTGACGTGATTTTCGACCGTGTGGAAATCAAGCGCGAGTTGGATCGGGGATTGACGCTGGCCGGCGTCAAGG